>CAZQQR010000078.1:3092-6234 GCA_964595515.1 uncultured Pirellulaceae bacterium | reverse complement strand
TTCATTGCTCTAAAAGGAAACTTTAGCAAGCAGTTTTGGCCAAATGCCTCAATTGTTTTATTTCCACTAGCTCTGAGGCGCTAATGGTCGTAAGCTTGCAGCAGAAGCAACACAGTGATTTGCTGTGTTTGGTGATCAATCAATAAGTGCGTCCAACGACGTTGGATTTGATCAGCGAGATTTGCCCAAGACCTCAATGTCTTATTCTCGCCTTACGAATTAACCATTCGTGTCAGCTGATAGACGAGTCGTTCCAGTTCAACGTTGAATGCGACTTTCTTTCCAACTGAATCCGTGCCGAAATTTCTTATTGTTCGGGCGGCGCGTTCGTTGTTAACCGTTTCCGGTTCGAACTAACGATTGCATTCGACGTCCTGAGGTCATGCTTCACGACTGTCCCCAATCCGGTCTGAGTTTTCTAAAGAACGAGACCGAAAACTGTACAACCTTTGAAAGAAATCAATTGACGAACTTTGAAAATATGGACTTGTTTAGTCCGCTCAAAAAAGCCCTGGCAGATCAAAAGTACATCGTACCCACGCCCATTCAGCACAAAACAATTCCCGACGCTGTCGAAGGCAAAGATATCCTTGGCTGTGCACAAACAGGCACTGGCAAGACGGCTGCGTTTGCGTTGCCGATCCTTGATTACATTGGTCACGAACGACCGGAACGCATCCGAAGAGGGGCTACGTCTTTGGTTTTAGCTCCCACTCGAGAACTGGCGATTCAAATCGCCGAGAGTTTTCAAGTCTACGGTAAGCACATGAAATTCAGATTGGCGACGGTTTACGGCGGCGTCAATCAAAGCCGACAAGTAAACGCGATGAAGGAAGGTGTCGATGTCTTGATCGCTACTCCAGGTCGGTTGCTTGACTTGGTTAATCAGAACCACATTCGGCTGGGCGATATTCAAATCTTGGTTTTGGATGAAGCCGATCGAATGCTCGACATGGGGTTTTTACCGGATCTTCGGCGCATCATTTCCAAGATTCCTGAAAACCGTCAATCGATGTTTTTCTCAGCAACGCTTCCAGATAAAACGATCGAACTTGCCAATCGCATGCTGTTCAATCCCGTCCACGTGACGGTGGCAACCAAGCCCGCCGATGCCAGTCGAATTTCACAGAGCGTTCGATTGGTTCCTCGCAATCGAAAAATGGAAATTTTGCGTGACATCTTGAGCTGCGATACGGTCGAGCGAGCGATTGTTTTCACACGAACCAAACGCAATGCGAATCGTGTCGCTCGGCAATTGGAAAGCGCCGGATTTGGCAGCGCGGCAATTCATGGAAACAAGTCTCAAAGTGCCCGACAAAAAGCGCTCGAGAATTTTCGCCAAAAACGAGTATCCGTGTTGGTCGCGACCGATGTCGCCTCGCGTGGAATTGATATCGACGAAGTCTCCCACGTGATCAATTACGATATGCCTGTCGAGCCAGAATGTTATATGCACCGCATCGGACGAACGGGCCGAGCCGGATTGACCGGGGTTGCGATTAGTCTTTGCACTGGTGACGAGCGCAAGGAGCTTCGTGCGATCGAACGATTAACCGGAAAGCGAATTCCGGTTGAAGGTCCTGACGAAAGCCGTACCGACGAAACAAGACGTTCCAACTCTGGTGGATCAGGAAAGCCTCGCCGGTCTTCGGGGCGATCTCGAAAGTCGTCACGAAATGGCGCTTCTCAGTCTGCCAAACCCGGTCGCAACCGACGATCCAGTAATGGTAATCGCAAAAAGAAAACGGGTGACAATCGCGGCAACAGTTCAAGTCGAACTTCTGCTAATAGCAGGTGATCAAGTGAAGTTGCTTTTTTGTTCCGGTTAAACGACACCCGTTTTTGCCGGTAGAACTTGGCCAGTGCACGATCCTAGTCCGATGCGGCGATGGCTGCCGTTTTCGCAATAGCCGGTCATGATCACTTCGTCGCCGTCGGCAAGGAATTTTCGTTCCTCGCCTGTTGGCAACACGAGCGGCGTGCGCTGGGAACCGGGAACCGGATTTTCCCGGTCTCCATCCCAGGTCAACTCAAGCATGCAGCCTCGCGATTGACGTGCCAGGCCGCTGACCGTTCCGCTACCCAAAAGATCGCCTGGATTCAGGTTACAGCCGTTGCTTGAATGGTGAGTGATCATTTGCGCTGGAGTCCAGAACAGGTCTGAAAAACAACCTGTTGAAATCTTGTGCGGAGCGATGTTTTCGGCTCGCATTTTTTCCGAGCGCAGGAAAACCTCCAGCTTTAAATCGAATCCACCGTTGGCAGTATTTTGTTCGCTGACAAGGTAATCAAGTGGTTGTGAATCATCGGCAGAACGTTCAAATGCTGCGCATCGGAAAGGGGCCAATGCTTCGAGTGTAACGATCCAGGGAGATATGGTCGTTGCAAACGATTTTCCAAGAAAAGGCCCTAGCGGTTGGTATTCCCATTTTTGAATATCTCGTGCGGACCAGTCATTAAGCAGCGTTAAACCAAACAGATGATCTTCGGCGTCAGTGATCGGAATGGAGTCGCCAAGCTTGTTTCCTTGAGCGATTAGACAGCCGACCTCCAATTCGTAATCCATTAACTTGCATTCACCGCGAGTCGGTCCTGCCCCTTCTTCAGCCGGCGAAAGCTGTCCAACTGGGCGATGAAAGTTCGTGCCACTGACCACGACACTCGACGACCGCCCGTGGTATCCGATCGGGATATGTTTGTAGTTGGGCAGGATCGGATTGTTGGGGCGAAACATCAGGCCAACGTTGGTGGCATGATAGATCGACGCATAAAAATCGGTGTAGTCGCCAACATGGCAAGGCAAAACGAAGTTAACATCCGATTGAAAAACAAGAGCTTTCTCAATCGTGCTTTTTTCGCTGGTGGTTGATTCGGACAGCAGGCCGCTAACAATCTCTCTAAGTTTCGCTCGGTCACTCGACGAAAGAGCCATTAATTCGTTGAGTCGTGGTTTGGACAAGGCGTCCATGAATCGGTCTTCGATCAGTCCCAACTCACAGCAGCTTGCAAGATTAAGAACTTGGTCACCGATTCCGACGCCGATTGCCGGGCGGGAATTCGATTGTTGAAAAACACAATACGGAAGATTTTGGATCGGGAAATCAGGAGACTGGTTTGCGCTTTCGATCCATGACTTCAGGTT
>CAZQQR010000078.1:0-2992 GCA_964595515.1 uncultured Pirellulaceae bacterium | reverse complement strand
CTTGGTTCAAGACTGCTTTTTAAGTTCGTTGAGCTCGTCCGTTGGTTCGGTAAACGAACACGAGCCAAACGAAATGATGCTGGATCGACGGTGAAATTCGATTCGATTTGTCGAAACTTCGAGGTCTTCCCAACACAAACTGCCTGGTTCGAATCGAAAGGCTGAGAATTGTTGACTATCCAGAATGGCTTGGATTCGTTCTTGATCAGGACGATGTTCAAAAGCGATTACGGCCGCCACAAATACGTTCAGGTAGCCGTGCATCGTGGCCGTCGGTGCATCTTCGGCATAAGTCAGTCGGTAATTGCCACGCATTGGGTGGTGCAGCCCTGCGGTTGCCTTGAACCCTACTCCTGCCTGAGCACAGTTGCTGATAAATGCAGCGATGGTTTTTGTCGAGGGAATCAAGTCAGGAGTTACGCCGCCCATTCTTGCTTTGGCGAACACAGCGTCATGTTTGCTGTTTGATATCGCTTCAAGGAAAGGTTGCGGTTGTTCAAGCGGAAGTTCCAAAAAGGAATTTACGTTTTTAGGCAGGCCAGCCAAAGTGTGCCGGAGTCCTTCCACTGAATTGACTTTTACTTCAATCGCGTCAACAACCGAACCCGATTCTGATTCGTTGAATTGGTCAATAGCCAGCACGGCATTTTGAAAAGCCGATGTCTGATCGAAAGCCGGAACCAAAGCACTGATTCGCGCTGGCACTTTTTGATCACGAACTTGATCGAGTAACCGCGTCGGTAGCACTAGCCGCCCCAGCGAGGCTTTGTCATTGGACTCAACGTAGTTCGCGAAATTTTCCAGCACTTGTTCAATCGGCAATGATGCCGGCGGAAACAAGCCGGCGTAATCGATCGAGCCAATGACGAGTTGATCTAAGGATGACATGGTTTTGACGCTGAATAAAACTGGCGGAAAGACTGCCAAACTCATCGTATCATCGAAGCGGACTTCGGCAACGCACCGCGCACAAAAAAAGCCCCGGTTAACGGATGCCAATCATCGCTTAACCGAGGCCAGTCATTATTTGGACAGTTGGTGCCGCTTAATTCATTCCGGTCAAGTTCAGGAAGAAGTTCAGGACGCTGCTTCCGATAACTTGATCTTGAGGGTACCAAAGGTTCTGGGCGAGGTTGTAAGCAACCATTCCACCAGCAGTCAACAAAGACGCGACCAAGCCAAGGCTGAGGACTTGCCAAAGAGAATAAGGAGCCTCTGGAACCACAGCAGGACCGCCTGCAACTGCACCAGCTGGCATCATCATCGGCTCATCCGCAGGAGCGTCCGAGTAAGGCATTAGGCCTGTGTCTGGCGACATAGGGTCATCAAGCAAACCAGGTTCTGAAGCGAATTCTTCGCTGCCACCCAGAATCGTTGCAGCCGAATCGTCCGCGTAAATTTCAGAGTCTTCTAACGCGATGACTTGAGAACCGCTCGAATCATCTTCATCCATGGAGGCTTCTAACGGAGTCAGATTGAAATCATCTTCCTGCATCATGGTTGCGGCTTCTGGGTCGGCGCTGTCTTCGAGGACGATCATTTCGTCGTCTTCAGGAAGTTCCAACGCGTCAATGTCTGATCCACCAAGCTCCAAAGGTTCGTCGGCAAGAGCGATACCGCTTTCATTGGCACTTAGATTAATACCACTTCGGTTAGACTCCAGCATGATCTCAGAACTTGAGTCGCTATCGTCCAGAACCAAATCACTGTCTTCAAAATCGCTGCTCAATTCAGCACTGTCTTCGAAAGAAGCACTGTCAGCGAGTGAGAGTTCGTCACTGAATAGGTCGTCGTTATCCGAAAGCAAAAGATCGTCTTCTGCACCAGCGTTGGCACCGAGCATTTTTCCAGTGTCAGACGCACTTTCGCCTTTTTCAGGTTCATCGTCCAGAAGGTTGGAGTCTGAGCCTTTGTCAGAGCCAAGGCTCTTACTGCTTTCAGAAGCCAATCGAAGACTACTGCTGCCAAACGAAAGTTCTTCTTCATCGTCGAAGATGCTTTCGTCTGAAGAGGCAAGAAGGTCGCCGCTGTCTTCTAGCTTTAGTGGGCTGTCTTCGGACAGTTCTTTACTGGTGCCGGATTTCAATAAACCGCTGTCAGCAAGATCAATCGAGTCATCATCGTCGATGTTGATCGAGGCACTTTCAGCTGAAAGCTCTTCACTGAGGGGTTGTTGGAACAGTTCGACCGAAGAGTCCTCGATGTATTCGGCTGAATCAAGGTCTTCAACCATGTGGCCAGATTCATCTTGAGCCAGCTCGACAGAAGAATCATCTTCGATGATCAGTTCACTGGAATCACTCAAGTCAAAACCAAAACTCTCGCTCAAATCGTCAGCGACTTTGGCTGCATCAGAAAGATTCAATTTAATATCCAGCTCACCTGCAACGCGCTCAAGCTCGGACATTTTGAATTTCCAATTTGAACCGTCACGATATCCGAAGATCTCGTTGTTGGATCGCAGTTCAGTCAGCTGCTCGAGAGACATTCCAAGAATCTCGGCTGCTTCTTCCATTGGAATTAATTTTGACATCGGCTTCGGCTCCGTAAAGTCTGGTGCGAGACCAAACAATTGGGTCTTTAGTTGTTCGTAAGTTGCAAATCTCGAAGCAGTGGTGTACCGCCCGCAGTCTGGAATTCTAGTATAACCCGCCGGGTTGAAAACGTTTGAATTCCAAGTGATTGGAGGGAAGAAATCACGAATTTTGCTCAATCCAGCAGAATCTCTGCCTCCAAGCAAAGTTTTTTGCTCTTTGATCCTCAGCAATTCTACAAGCCGAACTTGGGTATTCAAGTTTCGTCATCAATGCCGAGGGGACTTGGAACCAAACCACTCATGCTGAGAGTCTTCCCACCTCGGTTTTTTCGGCATTTGAAATCGACAACGTTTAGAAATGCTGGCACGCCGCGCCAGACCGAAAGGAAGTTTCCATACAATCATTGCAACACGAATCGTGATTGGAAACGACCATCGTTAAATCCGAAGAATCCG
>CAZQQR010000077.1:12779-19131 GCA_964595515.1 uncultured Pirellulaceae bacterium | reverse complement strand
CCAATTTTCAGCCCTTTTTCTTGGCATACTCTTTGTCGCGGTATCCTATCTGCCTGCTCAGGATTCCCCCTCGGCCGCCGACTATCTTCCTGATTCGACGGCGATTTACATGCACGTTGAAAAACCGGCTGATTTCATCGGAAAAATCGAAGGTCACCCGATCGTCGATTATGTCCTGGAGATGAAACAGGTCCAGCAGCTGCTCAAATCACCTCAGGGTGCTTTGGTGATGCTCGGGCGAGGAATGTTCGAGGCTCAAATCGATGAAAACATTATTGAAGCCCTCAAATCCAACACGGCCAACGGATTCTGGATTGGCGTTGAGGCCGACACCAACGGTGTATTGATCGCTTTCCAAGCCAAAGAAGAAGCTCGCCTTAAACGGGTTGCTGGACAAGCGCTCAAGATGGTCACTTCGATGGCAAAGCGAGATGGAAAAAAACAGCCGTTCAAAAAAGTCGATTATCGAGACGCTGTCGCCGCAGATTTTGGCAAATTCATCGTCGTCCGTCACCGCGACTGGTTTTTGATTTGCAACAAATCGAAATTAGCGAAGGAATTTGTCGATAACCAAATCGATGGAACAAAATCGGCTTTGTCCAGCCAAACTTGGTTTAAAGAAGCCAAAAAAAATCGAGACCCAAACGCCGATGCGTGGGCTGCCGTCAACATGGAGATTCTTCGAAAGTCAGCCAGGGATCCAAGTTTAAGAAATGGCCAGACCGACAATCCAGGCGTCGAGCTATTCGTGGGCGGCGTGCTGGACGCTTTGAAAAACTCACCCACCGTATTGGCGAACCTCGATCTAGAAAAGGACCTACATCTTTCGTTCACCTCGCCCTTTCAGTCCGATTGGGCAAACGAATCGAGAGACTACTTTTTTGGAAACGATCTTAACGGCCTTGCTCCAAAAGCACTTCAGCCGAAAAACCTTATTGCCAGCCTGACATCCTACCGAGACATTGGTCAGTGGTGGCTAGCCAAAGAAGAACTGTACCCTGAAAACGTAATCGCGGAACTGGCCCAAGCAGACAGTCAGCTGTCAACGATTTTTTCCGGAATGGATTTTGGCGAGGACGTTCTGGGTTCGCTCAAACCCGGTGTTCAAATCGTCGTCACAGAAAACCAGTTCGACAAAGACTACGTTCCTGATGTCCAGCTTCCTTCGTTCGCTTTGGTTGGCAAAATCAAAGACAAAAAATCTCTTGAACGAAAACTCAAAATCGCATTTCAAAGCTTGATCGGATTTGCCAACATCAATCTTGGAATGAACGGCCAGCCACAGCTTGAGGTTGACACTGAAAAAATCGGCGATACACGTATCACAGCCGCCAATTACTTTTTCGAAGACTCAACCGAAGAAGGCCTCTTGCTATTTAACTTTAGCCCGACCGTCGCATTCAAAGGCGACAACATTGTGCTTTCGAGTTCACGAGAGCTGGCCGTTGAACTTGCTGAACTCGCTGGCAAAGGTGGTGAGGAAAGCGTTAACACCAAACTCGAAATCTCAGGAAAAATGTTACACAGCATTCTGAGTGACAATTCTGAATCTTTGATCGCCCAGAACATGCTCGAAGAAGGCAACGACCGGGACGAAGCAGAACAACAAATCAAAATGATCCTGACCGTCGCTCAGCTCATGAAAGACTTTGGGTTGAAATACGATGTGCAGCCGGATCAGATGTCGCTCGAAATGAAATTACGTTTCTCTGAAACGGGCACAAACTCGGAGACGGAAAAATGAAATTGACTCCAACCGAAGCCTGGTCTACCTACCGCCCAAGTCGCGAAATTCCTTGGACAAAACAACTTGCGGCTCATTTGTTTCGGCGAAGCGGATTTGGTGGAACGATTCGGGAAATTGAATCTTCGGTCGAGGCTGGGGTCGACAAAACGTTGGATCAGCTTTTCGAAAGCACCAGTGATGCGTCGATTGAAATGGAGATGAAGGCTGCAGGGCGTCTGCTAACTTCGGGCTCCGACTCCAACGCATTGTCGGCCTGGTGGTTGCTTCGAATGACGAAAACCAACAGCCCGTTTTTGGAACAGATGGCGTTCTTTTGGCACGGCCATTTTGCCACGGGCGCTGAGAAAGTAATGGATTCTCGGGCGATGCTCCGCCAAAACGAACTGTTGCGAAAACATGCGTTTGGAAACTATGGCCCTTTGGTCAAAGACATCTCATCTGACACGGCGATGCTGGTCTATCTCGATTCGGAAGAAAACCGCAAAACTAGACCCAATGAAAATTATGCCCGCGAGTTGATGGAGTTGTTCTGCCTGGGCACCGGCAACTACACCGAAAACGACATCAAGGAGATTGCCAGATGCTTTACTGGATGGGAAATCCGGAAAGGCAAATTCCGATTCAATCAGCATCAGCATGACAAGAAATCAAAATCGTTTCTGGGAGCCTCGGGGGAATACGATGGCAACGATGCGATTCGAGTGGTTTTGCAACAATCCGCCGCCCCACAGTTTATCGCTCGAAAACTAATTCGGTTTTTTGTTTTTGACGATCAACCGATTTCAAATGAGTTCTTGCAACCAGTTGCAGACCATTTGAGAAAAACTGATTTCGATATTCGTAGCACGGTCAGAATGATCCTCAGCAGCAACGTTTTTTATTCCGAGAAAGCCGTCGGAAAGAAGATCAAAAGCCCGGTTGAACTTGCGATTGGCTTTTTGCGATTCTTCGAAGCTTCCACGAACATGAACCAAATGGCCACCCGGCTTCGAACCCTTGGCCAAGCCCCCTTCTTTCCGCCCAACGTAAAAGGCTGGCCCGGTGGCAGAACGTGGATCAATGCTTCTTCCATTCTTGGCCGAGCGAATTTGATCGCGGACATTCTGCAAAGTGATAAAACGAAATTCAAAGCGGGTAGTCTCGATGATTGGGCCAAAAAGAACTCGTCCATTGGTGTAGGCGAATCGCTCCAGTGGGCGGAAGACTATCTATTGGCGGTCCCGCTAAATGCGGAATCACGAAAGCGGTTTAAAGAAATGGCCTCTAACGAGAGCTTCGGACCATTGAAACAGCTGGCTTGGCTGGCTGCCTTGCCCGAATTCCAGCTTGGGTGACGCAAAGATTACCAGAGGCCCGAACACCGGGAACACTGAAAACTGCACATTGAAGACTGAAAACCAATGAACAAAAACGATCGAAGAAACTTCATCAAATCAACCTTGGCTGGTTCTGCGGCCATCAGTCTCTCAGGTTCTATTCCAGGCATGCTGCTGGGTGCTTCACGCCCCAGAGACACCGATCAAAAAGAAAAAATTCTGGTGGTCGTTCAGTTGAGCGGTGGAAACGATGGCCTCAACACCGTCGTTCCCTATGGCGACGATCAGTATTACAAAAATCGTTTTACGCTCGCGATCAACAAATCAAATGTGTTGAAAATCGACGACCACGTTGGGTTTCATCCGGCGCTGACGGGATTCGATGAGCTATTGCAGAACAATCAGCTTTCGGTCGTGCAAGGCGTCGGATACGAGAATCCAAATCGCTCGCATTTTGAATCCATGGACCTCTGGCACACGGCTCATCGAATCGAAGAAGAATCTGAGTTGGGCTGGCTGGGCCGAACGGTCGAAAGCGGCATTTCCAATTCGGGATGGCAAAGCGATCTTCCGGCGGTTCATTTCGGTGGAGGGCTTCAACCGCTGGCGCTCAAAACCGAAAACAATCCGATTCCTTCCATTCGTTCGATCGACCAATTCAAACTTAAACTGTTTCAGGATCGAAAAGCAAAACAGCAATTGGCGAAATTGGTCAGTTCCAAACCAAAATCCGAAAACCCGCTGCTCAACTACGTTTACGATTCGGCCAACGTAGCGATCGAAACGAGCCACCGGCTGGAAAAACTTAACTCGAAAAAACGTAGCAGTGAATTCAAGTACCCGCAATCTTCGCTCGGGCGAAACCTAGGGACCATCGCCCAGTTAATCGGAAGCGGACTATCCACACGCGTCTACTACACTTCGCTGGATGGTTTTGACACGCACTCCAATCAAGGCGAATCTCACGCGTCGCTGCTTCGCGACCTCGGCAATTCCGTGAACGCATTCATGAAACAGATTGATGCTCAAGGCAATGGAGAACGAGTTTGTCTGTTCTCGTTCTCAGAATTCGGACGAAGAGTGCGAGAGAACGCTTCTCGTGGAACTGACCATGGTACGGCGGCTCCTGTTTTCGTTTGCGGCTCAAGAATTGACAAAGCTCTTGTCGGCAAACACCCAAGCCTGAAAGACCTCGACCAGGGTGATCTTAAGTACCAAATCGACTACCGCAGCATCTACAACGAGTTGCTAGAAAACTGGCTAGGCGTTGATGCGGCGTCAATCGTTAAATCCAAACCGAAACGCATTAAGCTATTTGGCTAAGGTTTTTTACTAGTATTACGTCGTTAAAAGACCTCACGCTCGCTGGGCATGCTCTCAGGCACGGGAAGGGCTTTGCCACCAAGTTTACGATTAACAAAATGAGCCCTCTCCGCCGCTGAGACGGCGACTCTCCCAAAGGCCCAAAGGGAGAGTGGTTCTTCGGAAAGCATACCGCGCCCGTCGAAACCAGTTTGCCGAACCGAACTCACCGCAGAGGATCCTTGCCCATCAAACGTCGGAGCATTCCGATTTGTCCTGAGTGGATCATCTCGTGGTCACCGGCAAACAAAAGCGCTCCGTAACGTGTCGCAAAAGCCGCATGTGGTGGACCGATTTCCTCGTCCAAATCGGCGTCAGCAAAAGTAACAATTTCCTTTTGCATCTGACTGTGAACACGATCTAGGACTTCTAAAATCTCCTCGGGTTGGGGATGATTCTCCCGGTCAGCCAGAGGCGTCGTGCCTCGCATAAACAGCTTTCGAAACTTGCTCGACATCAACTGAGAATCCACTTCCCGGTCACGCCCACGTTGACGGAACAAAGTTAAACCATATTGCGACATGGCCAGATGTCCAACCTGCCAGGCAATGTGTGTGGTGTAATTTTCTGGCATCCAAAACCAATCGTCGGTCGAAAGATCCTCTAGCAACGAGCGGCTGTACTTCCGCGCGAACTCGATATGCCGGATAGCAATCTGAAGCCGCGCTGAAACGGAATCGGCATAGGGAAATTGGTGGTCAAACATTTGTTATTATCTTGGGAGAACGACTGAACTGGAGCGAGACGAAAAACGCCTGTGCGTCTTCTTTAAGCCTTCAATTCAAAAATGCCTTCGATTTCCACGATTGCACCCAGCGGAAGCGCCGCCACGCCAAACGCGCTTCGAGAGCCAGCCCCTTTTTCTTCGCCAAACACTTTGACGAACAACTCACTGCAGCCATTAATCACGCCGGGATGCTGGATGAAATCGTCCGCGGAATAGACCATCCCGAACAGTTTGACCACGCGTTCAACTTTGTCGAGCGAACCAACATGGGACTTTAGAGTCGCAAACAGGTTCAGTGCCGCCTGCTGAGCGGCTTCGTAGCCAGCCTGCTGATCAACGTCGCGGCCGACGCAGCCCTTGAGCAACGTCCCGTCTGGCATCAATGGCAGGTGGCCCGATGTGTACACGACATTCCCTACAGTGACTGCTGGTTTGTAAACCCCGACAGCTTTTGGGGCAGGGGGAAGTTCAAAACCAAGTTCCTTCAGTCGATCGTCAGCGCTCATCGCAAGCTTACCTTTGTGCGAACAAATAAATTCAACAAGACTTAGGCTTCAATTATCCCGGTTTGTCCAATTCGCACCAGTGGACAATCCCACTGACGCACGAACAACCACCGGCTATACTCGGTCGGTAGGCGGCCAGATCAGGTTGCCCAGAATGAGACCTCCATCAAGCAATCAAGGCAAACGACGCGTGCGTGATTTTTCCAGCCATCTGATAACTTTTAAAGACTATCCACAGATCGCGTCATGCATTGAAGAAGTTCTTGGTCAGCTTCCCGATGAAGTTCAAGATGAGTTCTTTTCCGATCCGCATTTTCGAATTTCACTTGATGATTACGTTCCCGGCAAAGGACGCACGGTGCTGATGGCTGATCTTGGTCCTGAAGGGGCGAGTCGGTGTGTGGTGCTAAAACCGAAACTGGAAAACTGTTCGCTTCCGTTCACTCGGTATATTGTGGCCCATGAACTGGCTCACTCGTATTTGCACAATGGTGGTTGGGGTGAGATCTCTGACCGTGAAGAAGCCGCGGACGCGCTTGCTGCGTCTTGGGGAATCGCCAAAGTGCCTTGGGAGTGGTAACAGAAGCGAGAAGAGCGTCTGCAGACCAGCCTGTTTGAAAGACCAGCTCTTTTTGTTTCAACTGCCGATTTTGACTACCACTCGGTTTTGATTACCGCCCGGTTTTGATTACCG
>CAZQQR010000077.1:1776-12679 GCA_964595515.1 uncultured Pirellulaceae bacterium | reverse complement strand
ACTACTGACCGACTGAGATAGAGTCAGCTCCAGAAGAAGCTCCTACGATATCCGGGCTATTCGCTCGAATCTCAACCGTAGCTTGGCCGGGTGCAAGTCCTTCAAAAAAGGCCACCCACCGAAGCGTATCTCCAGGCCGAAGAACGAGTGCTTTTTCAACTTGATAGAATCGGTTGCCATTGTTACTGACCAATTCCAAGTTGTTTTGGGTGTAGTCCCAATCAACCAATTCAACCGTGTTGGGAACCAGCAATTCCACAACCACATCTCGAAGCGGCGCGTTTGAATTGTTGGTCACAACAATTTCCATTCTCGATTCTTCGCCAACTCGAATGGTCGGATCAATGGTTTGAGCGCGAACTGCGAGGTTTCCACCAGCGGGTTGATCACGCGGCAAATTTGCGTTGTCGTCTGGAATACCGATGCCGCCGCCGTTTTGCTGGCCTCCGCCAAAATCCGGAACATTCGGTTGATCCGGAGCTTGGATTGAAATCCCGGTACCCGTACCCTGTGGATTGACTTGGATTCGGGTCGTTCCCGTTGCCGTGGTTGCCCGTGGAGCGGAAACAGAGAATTCGCTGACTGCATTTGGATCGACTTGAACGCCCTCATACAAGATTCGGATTGGGACCGTTTGTCCTGGCTCAATTCGGCCAAGATTGACAAACAACTCGTCATCAACCCAGCGATGATCCAGCGTGCGCGTCAACTGAATCGCATCTAACGATGCAGGAAAGCGATTAGTAAGCGTAACTCCGTCGATGGCTTCGGCACCACGATTAGTAACATCGACTGAGACGGAAGCCCCTCGTCCTACGTCAGTGGCAGCAGGTTGCGAAACCCGAATGGCCAAAGGCGATCCAGCAGGGCTGGGTTGCCCGTTGTCAGATTGGCCATCACCGATGCCGCCAGTTCCGGGCTGATTCAGTCCTCCACCGATACCTCCTTGACCGGGGCTAATTTCAATACAGTGCCGACCGACCCTTGGTTTGAAATTGTCACCAGTGATCTCTATCGAGAAGCACTGTGTCCCGGTGCCCTGAGCCGTAAAGCTGACGGGAAGTGGTCGACTTTCTCCAAACTGAAGCAACGGGAGCGAATAGAATTTCGGGTTGGGTTGGCCAAGCCGAACCAAACCAGGATCGTGAGTCAGTTTGACGACGATGTTTTCAAGC
Source organism: uncultured Pirellulaceae bacterium (assembly GCA_964595515.1). GTDB lineage: Bacteria > Planctomycetota > Planctomycetia > Pirellulales > Pirellulaceae > Mariniblastus. Next base: position 11,504 of record CAZQQR010000077.1, on the reverse strand, counting down.
GGCTCATCACATTGGTTTTCAATATTGATGTTGAACGGAATCTCCGCTCCTTGTCTTGCTGTGGTTGGACCATCGATATCAAATCCAACACACGGCAAAATGATCTCAGTTTCCGTGCAGGCTTCTGTGAACAACTGATCTGTCGCACTGGCGACTTCAAAACACATCCCCACGTTGCCGCGTTTTTGAGACTTCAATTGGATATCGACATATCTCGTTTCCGAGCCCGGAGCGATGTTTCCTATTTTCCATTCATAGTCACGGCCGTATTCAGTAGGTTTTGGATTGCTTGAGATGAATTCGATTGCATCATCAAGGTTCTTGGTTCGAACGACAACATCGCGAGCGACTTGGTCACCAGGATTGGAGACTTCGACTCGATATGTAAACGGCGTATTGGCATCGACGGTTTTGGGACCAACAGCACGTAGAGTCAAAGCTGGTGCACTCCACGTTACCGCTGTGATGCCGCTTTCGACTACCAATTCTGGCTCACCATAAACGGGAGGCCGAATCACATCGACGCGAACTTGAGTCGTTCCGGTATCAAACTGACCAGCAGGCTGGCGAATTTGAACCGTTGCTTTGCCATCGGAATCGGTAGTCGCATCTGCTTTTTGAGATCCGGCCGGAGCAAACTCTGCTGGCGCCCCGCCAACGATCGTGTATCGCACATCCCAATCTTTCAGACCTCCGCCATCGGTCCGATTGACGACTGTGGTCAGCGGGTAAACCGTACCGGCAGTTGCACGAGCGGGAACAGGAATCGACCAAAGCCCATCAACCCAGTGAATTGTTGTGGAGCCACGACGTTTGTCCCAGCCTTCTGCTTTGGGTGCGACCGCAGTGACGTAGCTAGTTCCAGGCGAAGAAGACGAAACGCTTACAAACGTTTGCCCCTCTCGTAGTTCAATGTCGTCGACCGGCGTGGGAGTTCCACGCGATAGAACAACATTCTTCAATCCCGTTCGTCCCCACGCGTACTGGCCACTGAATTTTTTGGACGTAGGCGGAATCAGACGGTTAAACGTGGGATGGTGGTTTCCACCGACTTCGATCAGTTCGCCAACGCTATTGTTGGAAAGCATCCACTCCAGCGGTTGGTTCTTTACGAAGAACCCATCGCCACCACAAACCCCTGCCAACACCACGACTTCGCTACCCACAGGAGCAACGATTCGCGAAGGCGTCATGATGATCTGCCCATTTTGACCAGGCGTTTTTTGGCCGATCGGATTTGGGATGAGGTGCTTCTTTGATCTAGTTCGAACTGCAGATCCGTCACACGGCGGTGGCGTCGGTGGAACTTGGAATGCAGGTTGGACAGGGAAACGTGGTGCTGCTGATTGGGGAGCCGGAAATGATGGAGGCTGAAATAAAGGATTGGCTTGAGCCGTTCGCAGCGGATTGAATCCAGCACCTGGATTTACGAAACCGGGATTAATTCCCTGGCCTCGATTCGCGGACGTTAAGATCCCGGTAGAGTTGGGAGCAGGAAGAAACAAATTTCGACCGGCCGGATCAATGGCAGGAAGACGAAGCCGCGCACAGCCTAATTGCATGAACATCAGCAGCAGTAAACCGCCGGTCATCCATGATTGTATTCGAGTTGTGCAGGTACGAGATGGCATCGTCTACCGGTCCGTGGTGAAGATCGCATGCGCAAAATTTTGGGCGCATTTTTCTGCAGAAACGTACCACTCAGAGCAAGTGTTGATGCATTTTTTAAACGTCGAAGTTGATATAAATCAACAAACCGTAACAGTTGTCCGGCTTGGAACGTTTGTGATTAAGCTGAGGCTGAATAGCTGAAGTTATTTAGCGGGAAGGCTGGTGGCTGCAACGCAGTGCCATGAGTTTGCCTCCGGTTTGCGCGACTGATTCATCAGCGGAACCAGCTTGTTTTTGATCGCGACCGAATTCAAACACGAACTCGATAACTCTGGATCGCGTAAATTGGTCCGAAAAGTCTATCGAACGTTACTGGGATCGAGCGTGGAGATTGGAAGAGCATCTTTCTCGATATCGATCACAGTATCATCGGGCTCGGAATCCGGATTCACTGCATCCGGCTTCTTTTCAGATTCATCCTTTTCACCGGGCGTCGATTTGAATTTCGCCGGCACCAAGAATGGGGCTACCTTTTCGATCTGAGGAGCAAACCCAAGCGGATCTTTTTGAAAAACACCCAATACCAATCCGTAAGCGATCGGGATCGCCAACAATCCGCCAAGGATTACTTTGAACAACTCTCCTGCCGGGTTGGGACCTTGCGATGCACTCCCTGATCGACTGGATGACCGACGAGACGAGCGATTGGACGACCGTCGTGACGAATCTCTGGATGATCTTTGAGATGACCGACTGGATGACCTCCTGGAATCCGAATCCGTGAGGGAGTCAACAGGGTCGACGACGGGTGTGTCTTCGTAATCTACCGAATGATCTGAGTCTGAAAGCGAAATACCACTCATTGAGCTGTCATCAATTTCTTCAATCGAATCGAGGGCCGCCTTTCTGGCTTCTTCCGCACGGTCACGACTTCGGCTGTTGCGGCTACGGCGTTTGGCACCCTTAGAAAGCTGCGCGGGAACCACAAAACGTTGTCGATCTCCATCACCTGTCCGAGGCGTTACGACTTGGTCAACATGCGGGACAGGAGCGGTTTCGGTTTTGTCGACGACTTCCAACTCAGGAATTAAATCCGCAAGCACCTTGGCCAGCGGGAACGATTCCGAGCAATGTGGACAACGGACTTCCGAGCCCGACGGCGCATTCGCAGGCACGCGAACCAAGCCCTGACAAGCAACACAGTTGGCAATTAACGGCGTGGGATTGGCTGGAGGAGAGTCCATAAGTCAACTTGAATAGGGCTGTGCAATGTTCGAGGGAATCATTTTAGGAGATTCAAATCATGACCATAATATAAACGCGATCCATAAACTAATGCATGCCCATTTCAATTACCTAGTTTATTAAAACGTCACTTCAATCCGTATATTGGTGACACTTTCGCGCGCAACTGCTGGATCAACAGCTCATGCGAAAGCTCCTTGCCCGTAACCGCGCGCCCCAGCTCTGGGCCCGAAAGACATTTCCCTTTTGCATGGACATTCTTGTTAAGCCATTCTTTGAGCGGACTGAACTCGCCTTTGCGGAACATCACATCCAAATCACCAAGCTCTTTCTCAGCCGCGTCAAAGAACTGACTCGCGTACAAATTGCCCAATGAATAAGTCGGGAAGTACCCAACCAAACCCGCACTCCAATGCACGTCCTGAAGAACACCATCGGAATCCGTTGGCGGGACGATGCCAAGGTATTTTTTGTATTTCTCATTCCAAGCACCCGGCAGGTCGTCAGAATCAAGTTCCCCATTGAGAAGAGCCTGCTCCAGCTCAAACCGAATAATAATGTGCAAGTTGTAAGTCGCTTCGTCAGCCTCTACTCGAATCAAAGACGGCGCGACACTGTTGATGGCGGCATAAAAATCATTCAATGGCACATCCGAAAGTGCCAAAGGAAAATGAAGCTGAGCCCGGGGATAAAAGTACTGCCAAAAACTCACACTGCGGCCGACCAAATTTTCCCAAAGTCTCGACTGCGATTCATGAATCCCAAGACTGCAGTATTTTCCAGGTGGAAGCCCGTACTGCTCCTCGCGAAGTCCTTGTTCGTAGATTCCGTGTCCCGCCTCATGCAAAGTCCCAAAGAATGCTGAGTTAAAAAATTTCGCGTCGTAGCGAGTCGTGATGCGGCAATCGTTGGGGCCGGTTTCGGTACAGAAAGGGTGATGAGTGACGTCGATACGACCGCGATCGTAGTCGAATCCAATTTGAGAAGAAGCTTCGATCCCAAATTTGCGTTGGGCATCAACGTCGAAATCTCGGCGCAGAATATCAGTGTCTGGTTTCGCCCCGCTGGCTTTGATTTCGGCGACCAAAGGAACCAGCTCCGCCCGCAGACCCTCTAAAACTCGAGCAACGTCTTTTGTTTTTGCATCCGGCTCGTACTCGTCCAGCAAAGCGTCATAGGGTTGGTCGTCGTAACCAAGTGCTTCGGCCTGCTCGCGTTTGAGTGTGAAGATCTTTTTAAGTTGCGGTGCAAAGGTCGCAAAGTCGTTTGCTTTTCGAGCAGCCACCCACAAGTTTTGCCCAACCGAAGCCGCACGAGCAAGCTCCTCAACGAGCTTGCTTGGGAGTTTGACTTGTTTTTCGTAGTTCCTTTTTAGCTCGCGAATCGTCGCGCCAGCGTCGCTCTGTGGATCCTTGGCAAGATCTGAATCCGAGAGCGTATCAATCCACTCTCCGATTCTCGGGTCCGTTCGACGCTGATGGATTTGACCAGCCAAAAACGTGATCTGCTCACTCCGATACGCCCCCGCTTTTTCGGGCAGTTTGGTTTGCTGATCCCACTCTAACAACGCCGAAGTCGATTCAAGATAACTTGTTTGTCGAACATGTTGGCAAAGTTCCTGAAACGCGTCCATAAATGTAAAGCTCAGTAGTTAATGTTTGGGGCAGATTCCGGTGATTGCGGTCTAACCCGGATTCAATAGACTGGCGATTCTAGCGTGAAAGCTAAAAACAACCCACACGATTTCGTGATTCCAATTCCACGAATCCAATTGGCTGAATCCAAACCCAATTGCTGAGCGAATTCGTTAATTGCTAGGGAACTCGTTGACGTCCTGTCTCCCAGCATTGAAACACCAAATAGAAGATCGTAGATCCGGAGCAATTTTGAATCCTTATATCGCCCTTCTGATTGGGCTTGTCATTAGCGTGTTGCTGTTTTCGATCTATTGGGTCATCCAACGACAAATTGAAAACTCGGCGATCGTTGATGTTTTCTGGGGCTTGAGCGTCGCAGTGGTGGGCGTGTTCTTTTGCTGGGTTGGGAGCGGGGATGCAACTCGGCGTTGGGTTGCTGGAGTGTTGCTAACGATATGGGCGGTACGGCTGAGTTATTTTCTATTCATTCGCTGGCGTAGCCACGAAGAGGACGCCAGGTATGCGGATCTCAAAGTCAAATGGGGCGATCAGGCTCAATTTCGCATGTTTAGATTTTATCAAATGCAAGGGCTGGGAGCGTACCTGTTCGCGCTTCCATGTTTTGCACTCAGTATGCAAACTACGACGCTCGGATGGTTGGACTATGCCGGGATTTTGATTTGGATCATCGCCGTCGTTGGTGAGGCGATTTCAGATCACCAGTTGGCTGTCTTCAAACGGAACCCTGAAAACAAAGGTGAGGTTTGCCAGACAGGTATGTGGAAATACTCACGCCATCCAAACTACTTTTTTGAGTGGCTTCACTGGTGGACCTATGTTTGTATGTCTCTCACGTTACCGTTTGGTTGGCTGACGATACTTGTACCGGTGGCAATGTGGTTCTTTCTCAACCGAGTCACGGGGATTCCACTCACAGAGGCTCAGTCGATAAAATCACGCGGCGAAAAGTATCGCCGCTATCAAGAGACCACCAGCGCGTTCTTTCCTTGGTTTCCCAAAAACTCGAACATTGAAAACCCTAGCGAAGCGTCATGATTGAACAGCTGATTAATTTGACCGAAAAAGGTTGGGTCCCAGATTCGCTGGTTCGGGTTGGAATCAGGCGGCTTCTTAAAAAGCGTTTGATGACCGTTGATTTGGGAGACGAATCCAAAAACAGAATCCGATTGCAAAAACTAATCGATGAATTCTCGGCTGGGCCTATCGCTGTCGTTCCGGAGAAAGCGAATGAGCAACATTACGAAGTCCCTGCCGAATTATTTCGGTTGACGCTTGGTCCGCGGTACAAATATTCCAGTTGCTACTGGGGCGAGAGAGAGAACTCGCTTCAGGCGGCCGAAGAAGCCGCCCTGGCGATGACTTGTGAGCACGCAGAACTTTCAGATGGGATGAACATCCTTGAACTTGGATGTGGCTGGGGCTCTCTCTCGCTTTGGATGGCAGAAAAATACCCAAACGCGAATCTGACTGTCGTTTCTAACTCGGCCTCCCAGCGCGAGCACATTGAATCAAAGGCCAAACAGCTCGGGCTCGAGAAGAACTTGACCGTGGTGACCAGCGACATCAACGATTTCAAAACAGATCAACGATTCGATCGAGTGGTTTCAGTCGAGATGTTTGAACATGTTCGAAACCATAAAGAGCTACTTCGAAAGATCGCTTCGTGGCTTGGTCCTGACGGAAAGCTGCTGGTTCACATCTTTTGCCACCGAAAATTTACCTACAAATTTACCGACCAACAAAAAAGCGATTGGATGAGTCGGTATTTTTTCTCTGGGGGAATCATGCCCGGAGATGATCTGTTTTCCAACTACTCTGACGATCTAACCATCGAAAAAAAGTGGACATGGAACGGTCAACACTACCAAAAAACGTGTGAGGCTTGGCTGGCCAATATGGATCAGAATCGAGACGAAATCATGTCGGTTCTCAGTCAGACTTATGGCGAGGCCGACGCCGTTCGCTGGTACAACCGATGGCGAATGTTCTACCTCGCCTGTAGCGAGCTGTTTGGGTACAGCTTTGGCAATGAGTGGTGGGTTTCACATTACCGGTTCGCACCAAAGACGGTTCACGGTGGTTAGCCAGTCGAACCGGGGTCTGGCAACGGACAAGCCTTGGTTTTTTTCGTGATTGCAATTGCTGGGCTACTTATCAGCAGAGACTATCAGCGCATAAAAAAACCGCTGCAAATCGCAGCGGTCTTGATGATTCAAAATCACCGGTTGGCTTACAGAACCATGTCCTTTAGGCCCTTAAGCGGTCGTACTTTGACGACTTTACGAGCAGGACGTGGCTTGGCCCAAACCATCTCGCCTGTACCTGGGTTACGCACTTCGCGTTTAGGCATGGCAGGTTTGTCTTGGACAACGATTTTGCAAAGACCAGGAATAGTAAATTGACCAGGACCGCCTTTTTTAGCGACGTTCTTTTCAATTTCACTTGTCAAAGCTTCGAAAAACGCAGCCACCTCTTTTTTGGTGTGGCCGGTTGCCTCAGCGATGTTGTTCATGATTTCTGATTTTGTTGGTGGCTTTGGGCCTGTCTTCTTTGCCATCGAAAGATGCCTCCTTAAGAGTGGGGTATATTGCTTGGAAACTCGGCGATTTCCGAAAATCCGTTTTTCACGAGACGCGGAAATTAGACCGATTTAACGTGATAATTCAAGACAGCCTTGATCGAAAACAGAGGCAAAACAACCATTTTTGCCCAAAAACATCAATTTTTCCCGTGTTTTTGGGTGATTGTACCCATCCTATCAATAGATTCCCGTGTTTTTGAGGTTTTGCGGGTGTCGGAATTGGGCTTCAAACTCAAAATAAAGAGTGCCTTTTACGTCTGTTTTCGGAAGCACCAAAAGCGATAGTCATTCATGAATTCGATGAGCTTTCTACAATATCGACCGACCAAATTTAGCTTGGTTTTAAGCGTCATTTATTGCTTGGTTTCTTGCTTCGCGTGGACCTCGTCCTCAGCGTCTGCTGACGACCAACTTCGTAAAGTCCAACGGGCATACATCGACACGATTAAACCATTGCTCCAAGTCCATTGCGCTGACTGTCATAGCGGTGACGCAGCAGAAGCTGGTTTTAACCTGGAGAAATACGATCAGCTTGATCAGCTCTTGAACGCACGGAAGAAATGGAAAAAAGTACTCAACCGTGTCGCCGCCAAAGAGATGCCTCCCGAGGACTACGACCCCATCCCGGATTCAGATCACACAGCAATTATGAAGTGGCTTGATCAACTGCTCAACAGCGTTGACTGCACCACCATCAATCCCGGTCGCGTCACCATCCGAAGACTCAATCGCGTTGAATATCGAAACAGCATTCGCGATTTACTGGGCGTCGATTTTGAACCAGCCGACGATTTTCCCGGCGATGATGTTGGTTATGGGTTTGATAACATCGCCGACGTTTTGTCACTGCCGCCCATTCTGATGGAAGAGTACTTAAACGCCGCTGAAAAAATCACTGATGAACTAATCGAAGACCCCGAAAACCCTGCGTATCAAAAAACAGCCGACGGTAGTCAGTTCAAAGCAACCGACCAATCAAGAATCGACGATCTATCGCACGTGATGATCGCAAACTGCACCATCAAACATACGTTCAAAAAAATTCCTCGAAATGGCGAATACCAATTCACCATCCGGGCTTGGGGCACACCTGCAAAAAACGCGGGCCCTGAAATGGTCGTTGCCGTCAACGGAAAGAAAATTGGTAAACGATCTGTCGACGCTGGACAAAATGAGCCAGCTGAATTCGTTTTTAACACGAAACTCAGAAAAGGCGATCGAACCATCGAAATCGCTTTTACTAACGACCTCTACGTTCCAAAAAAAGAAGATCGCAACTTGATCATTAACAGCGTTCGACTGTCAGGGCCAATAGACCCGTCTCCTCAGCAACTGAAATTGATTCCACCTGTTGAGGGCGGTCGCAGCAAAGAAAACAAAGCTGCTCGAAAAACGATCAACTCGATCGCGTCGCGAGCTTACCGGCGCCGAGCGACATCGGATGAGTTAGACCGGTTCATGGGTCTCTACGAACAACAACGTGAAGAAGGCGAAAATCATGCGATGGCACTTAAGTACACATTCCAAGCTGTGCTTGTCTCGCCATACTTCCTTTACAAAGTCGAAAATCCGACTGCCCCGGGCAAAAAGCGAATGCTGACTGATTTTGAATTGGCAACAGCGCTCTCGTATTTTCTCTGGAGTTCCATGCCGGACGATGAACTCCTAAAAGTCGCCGGGCAGGGCAAACTCAAATCTTTCCCGGTCTACAAATCTCAAATTAAGAGGATGCTCGCCGATCCCAAATCAGAGGCACTCGTTGAGAACTTCGTTGGTCAGTGGCTACAACTTGGACACCTTGAACACATCAAACCAGACCCCGATCTGTTTCCGGGTGTCGACGATCAACTCAGGGAAGATATGGCAACTGAGACAAAGCTGCTAATCGCTGATCTGATCAAACGTGACGCGAGTGTGTTTGATTTGTTGGATACCAAATACACTTTTATCAATCACCGTTTGGCGAAACACTACGGAGCGAAAACGATCCGAGGCGAAAAGTTTCTGAAAGTCGACTCAACGAAATATGGTCGATCGGGGTTGATGACGCACGCCAGTATTTTGACGCTGACTTCAAATCCTAACCGCACTTCGCCCGTTAAACGCGGAAAATGGATCATGGAGAATTTACTTGGCGAAGAGCCGCCACCGCCAGATCCTGACGCCATGCAACTAGAAGATCAACAGGAGTTAACTGGGACGCTTCGTCAACGGATGGAACAACATCGAGCCAACCCGAATTGTGCGGTTTGCCATCAGGTCATGGACGAGCTTGGATTCGCGTTGGAAAATTATGACGCCGTTGGAAAATGGCGTGACCGCGACCAAGCCAACGCGATTGACGCTCGCGGCGAACTGCCCGATGGAACTGTGTTTGAAGGGGCCGATCAGCTTCAACAAACATTGAAAAACAAAATGCGTGAACAGTTTGTCAGATGTCTTACCGAAAAGATGCTGATTTACGCTTTGGGAAGAGGTTTAGAGTATTTTGACGAGTGTACCGTCGATAAAATCATGGAGAAACTCAAACAGAATGATTACAAGTTTTCAACGTTGATCGCAGCGGTTGTCACCAGCGATCCCTTCATCAAACGTGAAGGTGCCCCCAACAATTGAGTTTAACGGCAAGCCGA
>CAZQQR010000077.1:0-1676 GCA_964595515.1 uncultured Pirellulaceae bacterium | reverse complement strand
ACAATTGAGTTTAACGGCAAGCCGAAGGCGACTGCGTTTGAACCTATGCCATTGTGCTTCAACACCGAACAATTCAAAGCACTCCAATCCAACTTAAAAATAGAACCGTCATGAACCAATCGAAAATCTCTCGCCGAACTGTTTTACGAGGACTTGGTGCAGCTGTTGCACTTCCGTGGCTCGAAGCCATGAGCTCTCCAGCTCCATTAATCGCCAACGTAACCCGGCGGACTGCGATCGAGAAACCGCCGGTACGAATGGCATTTCTCTACGTCCCCAACGGAATGCACATGCCAGACTGGACTCCCACCGGTCCGGGAGACAAAGATTTTCAAATGAAATCGATCATGGATCCTATCGCAGGGTTTCGTGACAAAATGAATGTCATCACCGGGCTGTCATTGCGAGGAGCCAATGCTCTGGGGGATGGAGGTGGTGATCATGCTCGAAGTGTTTCTTCTTTTCTGACTGGTGCTCATCCACGAAAGACCCACGGCTCGGACATCCGAAACGGAACGTCAGTTGATCAGATTGCGGCTGAAAAAATTGGTCACTTAACCAAATTGAAATCACTTGAACTAGGCACCGAAGCCAGTTCCACAGGCGGGCGATGCGACAGTGGATATAGCTGTCTTTACACCTCCAATATCTCATGGCGAACGGAAACTTCGCCGCTTTCCAAAGAACTCAATCCAGCCCGCGTATTCGAGCGGCTTTTTGGAAGCGAAAACGACGCCGAGAATCATCGTGCGCTTGCTAAACGAGAATCAAAACGCAAAAGCATTTTGGATTTTGTGAACGGCGAAGCAAAATCGTTGAGCAATCAACTGGGAAGTGATGATCGACGTAAACTGGATGAGTATTTGTACGCAGTTCGCGACATCGAACGACGGCTTGCCACGGTCGACAAACTGAAAACAGGAGATGCAGATTTCTCAAATTTCCCACGCCCCAACGGCGTGCCCAGAGAATATTCCGAACACGTCATGATGTTGTTTGACATGATGACGCTGGCCTTCCAGAGCGATTCGACCCGGGTTTGCTCAATGATGTACGCCAACGCCGGCAGCAATCGAAGCTACCGGAATCTGGCGATCAGCGATGGACATCATCACATTTCGCATCACGGCAAATCGCGAGAAAAACAAGCCAAGATTAGCAAGATCAACAAATATCACATGTCGCTTGCTAACCACCTGTTGACCCGTTTGGACAATATCAAAGAAGGCAACGGGACGCTGCTGGACAACTGCATGGTGATGTATGGTAGCGGGATCGCTGACGGTAACTCGCACGCTCACGAGGATTTGCCAATCGCTTTGTTCGGTAGCGGCGGTGGAACAATCAAAACTGGCCGATTGATTCGCACCAGAAAAGGAACACCTCTGACCAACCTTTACTGTTCGATGCTTGATCGAGTTGGAGCCAAAGTCGAAAAGTTCTCCGACTCAAATGGTACGGTAAAAGAGCTACGGGGTTAGCCCGTTTGCTATTCGGCTCAATTGTATCCAAACAGCCTCGGAAAACGGGCCTGGAACCCACGAGAGTTGGGCTTGATCGGGTGGTCCGCCATGACGCAATCATCGTACGCTGTTTCTCGTATCCGTTTACGCTCGACAATCAACGCCCTGAAAGGGCAACTCTATGCCAGCCCAAGGCAACGCCTTGGGAAAACT
>CAZQQR010000076.1:16344-19247 GCA_964595515.1 uncultured Pirellulaceae bacterium | reverse complement strand
ATACGGCAACGCACTGATGTTGATGCCGTATTGGCGTCGCAAGCTCCTGATACGGCCTACGCCTGTGAACGGACGCGCTCTCGCAAAAGATTGCCGCGTATGAAGATGTTTCAGTCGACCGATTTGGGCCCGAGAGACATTGCCGTATTTTCGTCGCAGGCTCCTCGATACGGCCTACGCCTTCGGGCGGCACCAGCCGTTCATAGTGACGAACTAGACCGCAGCTGTCATTGGATCGTTTTTGACAAACTCAGCTGAGACCGAGACAATCGTTGAAACTTGCTTGGAGCATCGCGACAAGCACGACCGAAAGGACCGAGCATCAATTCCACGGTCAGTCCCGGTGTACGCGGCCGTTCATTGTCTTATAAAAGTGAACACGCATGACTTCAGTTACGAGAAAAATATTCGCGCGCGAAAATCGGGTTGGCTGAGCCAATAACTTTGGTTTCGACCAAAAAGATTTGTGGCGTTATCAAGGCCTTGGACGACAAAGGCCGTTGGATCAACAAATTTGATGGTAATCGACTTGTCGGGCAGGCGAAGATGCCGCTGGGAACGCCTTATTTATCCAGTAAGACATTCAGCAAAAACCTGACGCAGTTGAGCAATTATTTATTACAGCGCCAGTAAAAGAGAGGACGAATTCAGGTAGGGCGGAATCGAGTCTAAACGCAGTCGCGAGCCGTTGACAAAATTGGACTGTTGCGACCGCTGGTAATTCGTGAGTCAACGCGGCCGAAGCCGCGGGAGTCGCTTTTTTCTCTGCGGCAATCTCTAAATTGACGCTCCGCCAGTTTCGCGGTTGCCAATTACACGTTCAAGCCAGCTACACACCGCAAGCGTCTTTGGCTCGTTTAAGTACTTCGCCGGCTTTGGCTCGTGCTTTCGCGGCACCGGCTGCCAGTACTTCGTGAACTTCGTTCATGTTGGATTCGAGTTGAGCTCGTTTTTCTCGGGCCGGTGCAAAATAAGCTTCGGAGGCTTCGGCCAATGCTTTTTTGACTTCGCCATAACCGAATCCGCCCGCGCGGTACTTGGCTGCCATCGCTTCTTTGTCAGTTTCGTTGGCGAACAGAGAATAAAGCTGAAACAGATGATCGGTTTCAGGATCCTTGGAGTCTTCCATTGGGCGTGAATCGGTTGCGATTCGCATGATCTTCTTTTTCATCGGTTTGACGTCTTCGAAGATCTCTACAAAATTGCCGTAGCTCTTGGACATCTTTTCGCCGTCGGTCCCTGGGACTTTTGCAGAGCTGTCGAGAACCTTGGCTTTAGGAAGCACAAACACTTCGCCAAAACTGTGATTGAAAGCTTGAGCAATATCACGGCAAACTTCGATATGTTGTTTCTGGTCCTCGCCAACGGGAACGACCTCGGAATCGTAAGCCAAAATATCAGCGGCCTGCAGAACAGGATACGTGAACAGGCCAGTCACGACCGGAAGCCCCTTTGCGATCTTGTCTTTGTAGGAGACGCACCGTTCAAGAAGCCCCATTGGCGTTCCCGACATAAGCAACCAACAAAGCTCAGAAACCTCAGGAACATCTGACTGAATAAACAAAGTCGCCTGGTTTGGGTCGAGTCCCAGCGCTAACAGATCTAATGCAGTGTTGAGCGAATATTGTCGCAACAGCTCGCCGTCTCGGACTGTCGTCAAAGCGTGTAAGTTTGCAATGAAATAAAACGATTGCTCCTCGCCTTGAAGCTGGATGTATTGCTGAATGGCACCGAAATAGTTACCCCAGTGTGGGCGGCCGGTTGGTTGAATTCCGGAGAGAACTTTCATTGAATCGTCGCTTGGCTACAAAGCCGTTCAAATAGTGTTGTTGGATGCCAGATTGATCTGCTTGATTAGGTCAAGTTTAACAAACAAGCAGCAAAAACAGAACGTGGGCGAGTGAACGCGTGAGACTAACCTGTTCAATGTTTTCATGGTGACAAAAACAGATGCTGATTTACATGTCTAATCGGGGTAAACTAGCTGGCTCAAGATTTTAGATACGTGACGAAAGATATATCTTGGACGCTGATAATCCCATCGGGTTCGCGTTGATTACTTCCCTTTGAATGCTTTACGAAAACTAATTTGCCATGAAACGATGTCTCTTTTTATTGGTTTCAATTGTTGCTGTTCAAATCGCTTTGCCAATTGGTTTGGACGCCGATGAAAACAACAAACGACCGAACGTAGTTTTTATTCTGGCCGATGACTCCGGGTTTTCAGATTTAGGCTGCTACGGAAGTGAAATTGAAACCACGAACTTGGATGAACTGGCCGCTAATGGGCTGAAGTTCACGCAGTTTTACAACACGGCTCGATGTTGGCCGACCCGAGCGGCATTGATGACTGGCTATTATGCTCAGCAAGTTCACCGTGACAAAATGCTTAACGGCAAAGGCGGTAACAGTGGTGTTCGCCAGAAATGGGCCAGAATGTTGCCGGATTTCTTGAGTCCTTATGGCTATCGAAATTATCACAGTGGCAAATGGCATTTGGATGGCAAAGTCCTCGACGCTGGTTTTGATCGTTCGCTTAACATTCGAAATCAAGGAAACTTTTTCACGGCCAAAGGCAATCAGATTGATGACCAACCGGTGGAACCTCAAGGGGATGAATCAGAGTACTATTCCACCATTTCGATGGTGGACCACGCGATTGATTGCTTGAAAGACCATCAGGCGAACCATTCAGAGCGTCCGTTCTTTCATTACCTCGCCTTCATCGCCCCCCACTTTCCGCTTCATGCTCCACCGGCTGACATCTCGCGGTACAAAGAAATGTATTTGAGCGGCTGGGGCGAGATGCGGCAGAGAAGGTTCGAAAAACAAAAAAGGCTTGGCATTCACGACACGACATTGTCGGACTTGGAATCGGAAGTCGGACCTCCGTATGATTTTCC
>CAZQQR010000076.1:11370-16244 GCA_964595515.1 uncultured Pirellulaceae bacterium | reverse complement strand
AAAGGCAAAATCCGAACCACGCCAGGTCACATGATCGATATCGTTCCGACGATTTTGGATGCAGTTGGAATTGAAAAACCGACCGAATGGGAAGGAGAACCCATTCCGCCATCGCCCGGCAAGAGTTTGGTGGAAGCTTTTGAAAAAGACAAATACATCGAACGTCCCTACCTTTGGTGGCTGCATGAAGGACATCGCGCTGTTCGGGTGGGTGACTGGAAATTGGTGGCGGCCAAAGGCGAGCCCTGGGAGTTGTATGATCTGAGTGTCGATAGGGCGGAATCGACAAACTTAGTTTCCGAGTTTCCGAATCGTGCTTCTGAAATGGAAGCCATCTGGACATTGCATGCCGAAGCGACCAGCGAACTCACAGCTAAAACGATGGGAGACCAACCCGTAAGACGCGGCAAAAAGAACCGGCAGAGACAACCTGCCAAGAACAAGAACGGTCAAGTGGATTCAAAGAATACCGATTCAAAGAATAACGATTCGAAGAACGCTGGTTCAAAGAATACTGGGCCGCGAAAGCTGAAGCCAAAAAACTGAAAGGTGGTTCAAAAGAAAAGTCCGAAGCCCAATCGTCCGAAACCAATTCCGAAGCCGGAAAATAGGTGAACGAGTTGCCGAAAACATCTAACGTGAACGATGAGAATCCGGATCTTGGGATTATCGGTGGCCGACAATCACCGCCTCTTTCAATTTTCTACCTGATTCTTATCACGACAATCATCGCGATTGTTTTAGCGGTAGACGAACAAAAGCTATCCAATGTAAAGCTGGTGGGGCCATCCGATTATTTTTGGAAGACCTTCCTTCACAGTGAACAAGTCGCGTTCGCGTCGCTTGCTATTTCAGGAATGCTAATTGCGTTGCACGCTTGGTGGATTACCAAGAGATTTTTGCTTCATCCCGGATACTTGTTTTTGGTTTGCCACGGAGTATCGCAGATTATTCGATTCACTGGAGACATCTACTACGGCTGGAATATTGACCCAACCAAATCGTTTCCGCTCAGCGGACCTTTTGCGGACTGGTACGCCTTCCAGATGATTCCTCCCATAGTGTGCCTCACCTTGTTAGTGATTGGCCTATTCAAATACGACTGGTGGTGGCGATTCATCTTCTTTCTCTTTATCGCTTCCTTGACCTTCGCCGTCGTGCAGCAGTGGTTTGTCGTTCAGGCATTTCGGGGAAGGTCGCCACCGGATTTAGAGACGCTTCAGTTGATCAGTCAATTGAACGACAGCTTCTTTGTCGTCACCTGCACTTTTTTAGTGGCCGCTGTTCTGGTTGACCTGACGAGTCGAATTCGTCGAGATTGGATACACTGGTTTGGAATCGTTTGCGTTACTATCGGCTACATCGGTATCCCGTTATCGTATCGAGTCGCAATGTACTACGCGAGTCAGAGTCAGCTGCAACTGTAGCTCTTTTGAAAATCGGAAATGGTCGCAGTGAGAAATTGACGGGGCTGGCGCTCCGGCACTAGTCGATTTGTGAATTAGATCGCGGTCGTTTGAAACCGCGAAGAGAATCATTAGGTAATGTTTGCATGAGCTTAGCTATCGAGACGCGGGACTTAACCAAGTTCTATGATGATTTTTGTGCCGTCAAATCGGTCAATCTAAAAGTTGAACGTGGCAGTCTTTATGGTTTTTTGGGACCCAATGGTGCTGGAAAATCGACTACGATCAAAATGTTGACCGGCATTCTTCAGCCCTCTGGCGGAGGTGCTTCGCTGTTGGGGTTGAATCCCTGGGACAGCCGCCAAGCGATCGAGATCAAAAAGCAAATGGGAGTGGTTCCTGAAGATCTTGCCTTATTTGATAACCTCACAGCCCGCGAGTATTTGGTTTTCATCGGTCAAATGCATCTGATGGACCGGAAAACGGTGATCCAGCGCAGCGAAGAGCTTTTGAGTTTGCTAAAGCTCGAAGGCGTAGAGACCAAGTTTACCGTTGAGTACTCCCATGGAATGAAGAAGAAGCTGGCTTTGGCGGCGGCACTTCTCCCCAACCCGGATCTTCTTTTTCTGGACGAACCCTTTGAAGGCGTTGACGCTGTTACGGCTCGCGTCATCCGGGACTTACTCGCCAACTATGTTTCTAGAGGATCAACCGTTTTTGTAACGTCGCACGTTCTAGAGATTGTCGAACGGATTTGCACGCATGTTGGGATTATCGCCAACGGGCAATTAGTAGAGCAAAGTTCCCTCGATGAACTGAGACAGAACATTTCTTTAGAGCAAAGATTTCTTGAGTTGGTTGGAACAACGGACGACGAGAGACCAAACCTGGCTTGGCTCGACGGAGGCACGGAAGAACCGATCGCAGCGGCGACTGCTGACCAGTCACCGAGTCTGGATTCTCCGGCCACCATTGAGCAAGACAGTCCTGATGGCGAGCCATCTGAATAGGACGAGCTAGTCGATTGTCTCCATCGTTTGTTTCGAAAACTGCAAAGCGTTATGAATCCAAAACAGTTTCTGGCACTCATTAAACTTCGAATTCGGCTTTGGTTGAACCAAGCTAAAAAGCAGGGGAAGTTCAGCTACTATGCTTCGATCGTGTTGTTGACCATCGGCATCCTGGGCTCACTCACTGCTTTCGTGTTTGGCGTGATTTCAGGCCTGCTTTGGTTTGACGACTCCAGCGCCACAGTAATTTTGGTAACTTGGAATCTGATTGCAGCGGGGTTTCTGTTCTTTTGGGCCATTGGTTTGATGGCCGAGTTGCAGCAGACAGAATTGTTGTCGTTGGAAAAGCTTCTGCACCTTCCGATCTCTCTCAAAGGTGCGTTCATACTCAATTATATGAGCTGTTTCCTGAACGCTTCGTTCTTCCTATTCGTTCCGGGGATGATTGGACTGGCGATCGGAATGACGATCGCTTACGGACCGCTAATGCTTTTGTCCGTCCCCATCATTTTTAGTTTCTTGTTCCTGATTAGTGCACTGACTTATCAGCTCAGAGGCTGGTTGGCGAGAGTGATGGAGAACAAGCGTAACAAAGGAAACATTATCGCGATCGTGACGGTCGTTTTCGTTGGTTTGTCGCAGTTGCCGTACTTCGTAACAAGCCGAATGGACAACGTCTATGATGCGGCCAAAGACGAGATTCGCAAAGATCACGCCGACCAATTGAGCGCTAATCTTCTCGGATTAAGCGCAGAAGCAAAACACGGCGACCTCCGGTCTGATCAATACACGTTTTTGGTGGATCAGATGAAAACTTCGATGGCGTTGGAACGAACCAAAAAGTTTCAAATCGAGAAGAAGAAAAAGCGAGGCAAGATTGTCTCGGTGATGCGAAAGCTGGATCGGTACATTCCGTTCGGCTGGATGCCATTGGGAATTGCAAAATTAGCCGAAGGCGCGTGGATTAAGAGTATCCTTGGAATGCTTGCGATGACGTTTGCCGGAGTGGCAAGTTTGGTTTGGTCCTATCGCGCCAACATGAAACGGTACACGGGCATCGACACTCAGCGCCGTAAAACAAAGGCCCCCAAGGACAACACCGAAAAACAACTCGCCTTTCTCTACAACAAAATCCCATTCGCTTCGCCTCATGTGAGTTCGGTCGCGCTATCGTCATTTAAATCTCTGCTTCGTTCACCAGAAGCAAAAATGATGATGATGATGCCGGTGATTTTGCTGTTTGTTTTTGGATCAATGTTCATCGGTTCTTCGGCGTCGTCCACAACCGATTGGACCATTCCGGTCGAAGCTCGACCCTGGATTCCGATCGGAATGTTCGGGGGCATCCTGTTTATGATCTCTGGCTTCATGTTCAACGTTTTTGGGATGGACCGGGACGGGTTCCGTGCTTACATGCTTTCGCCAATCTCCAGAGAAGAGTTGTTGGTGGGAAAAAACTTAAGCTACTTACCGATCGCTGGCGGTCTTTGTTTGGCCGGAACCATTGTGCTTCAGTTCATCGCGCCGCTATCACCGTGGATCTTTTTGGCGGTAGTGGTGCAAAGCGTTTGTGTCTATTTGAATTTTTGTTTGCTCGGAAACTATTTTTCGATCGCGTTTCCGATGGGAATCAAACGCGGCACGATGCAACCATCCAATCCAAAAATCATTTCGCTTTTGGTTCTAATGCTCGCCAGCACGATTGGAATGAGCTTTATGCTGTTCCCATCATCCGTCGCATTTGGGATTCCTTGGATGCTTGAATTTTGGCAAGGAATCTCGCTCAACTGGCTTTATCTTTTGCTTTCGCTGCTTCAACTGGCCGTCACATGCTGGGTTTACCGGTGGGTCTTAAAGGATCAAGCCGATTGGCTGTGGAGTCGTGAAACGAAAATCTTGAATGAAGTAGCAAACCTGCCAGAGTAATTCCTTGGCAAGTAAATCTTCAAAAGCCAATCCATCCTGGGATACCAAGAAGACGAACCATTCTTATTGGCAAATCTTAATTCTTCTTCCCCGCGACGTACTTCGCAAAGTCCCACAATCCAGCAAAGCGAAATTCTGAGTCGACGTAGTGCTGAATGACATAAAAAGCGAAATAGTAGAACCGGCAAAAGCTCCAAATCGCGATAATCAGCAAAGCTAAGTTTTTCAACGAAGGCAGCTCGATCATCAGCAACGCGCTTGCGACAAAGCCCGTGATCAGAAACAGAAACCCCTTGGCGTAAATCGCCCTGGGATCTTTCAAGTCACTCATGATGTTTTTCTACCTCCCGTTGCTTCGAAAATCGCAACCAAACCTCATCGAGATCTTACCTGTGTCTCAATGATGTCAGAAAACGACACAAGGGAAATCACCACTTTGAATCTTTGGTGTCAGACCTAAATTTCTCCGCCCTCTGGAAATACTTGACGTATGTTTTCTGTTGGACACAGTCAGTGAACCAAGCGCTTAAAT
>CAZQQR010000076.1:10196-11270 GCA_964595515.1 uncultured Pirellulaceae bacterium | reverse complement strand
CTTTTGGCGTTTCTTTTGGCGTTTGAAACACTGAACTGATTGCCGCCATGCCACTTGACTTTACTTTGACCCTAGAGATCGAGATGTATCGCAATCCATACCAAGAGAGCCCTCATTGTGTTTCTGAACAGTTCTTTTTGGCCGCTCAGAATTTACAGAACCTTCGAGTTATCAAAGCAGACAAAATTGAAGAGATGAGGAACCATCGTCGGCAAGCAAGAACGATGTCAATTTTGCTTCAATTTCTCGACGACGATTTACAACCCAACCTAGAACCGTTTTGGGCGATCACTCGAGACATTAGTCTTCGCGGAATGGGCGTGATTTGTAACGACCCAATCGAAGTCGGGCAGTGTATGAGAATGGCGTTGATCAATGAGACGACCACTGTCATCGCTGAAGTAAAACATTGCTCACCGATTGGCGTTCAATATCCGCTCTATTTGGTCGGCGTGGAATACGTCAACTGAGTTACCCCAATTGATCGCGCACGAAACAAACGCCGAGCAGTCGAGCCACTCAGCGTCCAGTTCGTTTTAATCGTTTTGATCGTTTGGCTTCGGGAAAAGAGTTCCCGTAGGTACCCTAGAGAATACCGCCATGAGTCCGGAGCGGTTTCATGTGATCAGGTTGATCAAGAAACCAGAACCTTGTCCACTCATCCCGGAGAGCACGCAGGTCTTCGGATGTGTAAATCAATTGCTTGGCACGAACCGCTGGGTCGGCGTCGTAGGCTGGAAGAAAGCAACCGACGCTACTGGTTAAGGCGACTCCCAAAATCGCCGCAGTCAAAAGCCGACGCATGATACTGTCCTTTGTTTGTTTCAAATGCGACGTCTCAATGACGACGTCGTTTTTCAATATGGTGTTACGATCGAAAAGACCGTCTGCTTGGGAAACAATCGTCAATACCGGGGGCCAGAGTTTAATCCTTAAAGACCAAATATCCGACAAACTTTAACAATGCATTCAAACTGGCCGCTAGCGATTGAAATTGCGTTGTGATTGGTAAGTTAGGTGGGTAAAGCTGGAGCAGGCTGCGTCGCTTCGCGGGTTTCCTTACTAGTAAATGGA
>CAZQQR010000076.1:7061-10096 GCA_964595515.1 uncultured Pirellulaceae bacterium | reverse complement strand
AATAACCTTGGCACCCTGAAACGCTTTTGGGCGAGATCATTTCGATCGGGCGATTCCAAAAAACAAGAGCAACACCAAGGCAGTCTGAATCACGGGAACAGTCTGAAAATCTATTTTCGAAAACCCCGGATTCAGCTTTCTTCTCGCCACCCAAATCCGACGACTAACCTTTGATTTGCAACCAGTCAGGAAGCCGGACAACTTTTCCTTTTGGGCAAACCGCGGCCACCGTAGTTTCGCCATCAACGACCAACTCATTTTGGTTTAGCACTTGGTAGGAATGCTGGATGCGGACGCCTTTGGCTCGCAAGAGTCTCGTTTTAATGGTCAACAGGTCATCGTATTTTGCGCCACGGTGAAAGTTTACGGTGACATTCCGGACGACGAGGAAGATACCGGCGGCTTCGAGGTCTTTGTAGTTTCGCCCGGATGCTCTGAGCATTTCCACCCGGGCAACTTCAAAGTAGTTGGTATAGTTAGAATGATGGACGCGTCCTTGCCCGTCCGTTTCTTGGTAACGAACGCGAATTTCGATCTCGTGCTCCGTCAAGACGGTAGGCTGAGGATTGACCGACATGTTGGGTTGCCCTAAATTTACTCGTTGCTCTTGTTTGCGTGCCGCTAATATCGGCCATTTTCAACATCAAGGGTGACGTTGGTATGATTCAAAGTAGACTCGTTGAATCATTGGCCAAATGAATTGGCTTTTTAAAAGATGATATCTAACTGACGAGAACGAAATGAGTCAAGGAGAAGATTTTGGTGCGTCCATCGATTACGCAACGATGCGAGGTCGGGACTATCCAACCATACGCCAGTTTACTGTTTTCCTCGAAAACCGAGTAGGCGTTTTGCTTGGGCTGACGCGTCGGTTTCAGAATACTCAAGTTCGAATCATGGCTCTCAGCATCATCGATTCGACCGAGTGCTGCATTGTAAGATTCGTATTGAGCCATCCAGAGCAAGGACGTGAAATCCTTGAGCGGGCGGGGTTGGCGATGATCGAAAGTGATCTGGTTGCGGTTACGCTTGGAGACTCCCGACAACCACTGCTGGAAGTCTTTACTGCGTTGCTTCGCGCCGAAGTAAATCTCGTTCAATCGTATCCATTAATGATTCCCAATCACCAAGATACCGTCGTCGCGATCATGGTCGACAACATCGACATCGCTCAAGAAACTTTGGCCAGTCAAGGATTCAAGATGATGACCGAAAATGAACTGATGGATTTAAGTTAGCATCGCAAATCAACAATCGGTCTTGTCATCGACGGACAATTTACACTCCTGCCACAACTTTTAGATAACGATTCACTATGTCGATTCGAGTAACTTGCGAGAAGTGTCACACACGTTTCAACGTAAGCGAAAAATTTGCTGGGCAAACCGGCCCCTGCCCCAAATGTAAGGCATCGATCAAGATTCCGGCCAAGTCGGAAGAAGTCGTAATCAAGACTCCGACCGGATCCGGCCCGACGGACACGAAGGGTCGCAAAATCATCGATCCGATCAAGCGTAAAGAAACGTCGATCTCACCAGTGCAACTGACGATCATCGGTGTCGGCATCGTCGGATTCCTCGCGGTCGCGTTTTTGCTCAGCACTGCGTTTGAGAAAAAATCAGATTTCCCGATGTGGCTTTTGGGTGTGTCGGCTTTATTACTTGCCATACCATTGGCCTATGTGGCCTATTCATTTTTGCGTGACCAAGACCTTGAGCCCTACATTGGAAAACAGCTTTGGGGACGTGTTGGTATTTGCAGCGTCATTTACGCGCTGACTTGGCTGGCGCTGCCGATTTCCGCGTACGCGTTTGGGGACAGCTATGAAATTGGTTCGTATGTGATCGCTGGAATCGCTTTGTTTGGAATTGGCGGTGTGGCTGCGATGTTCTGTTTTGAACTGGATTACTTTACCGGCTCAGTTCACTACGGACTCTATTTGGGCGTCGCACTTTTGGGACGCTGGCTGGCGGGAATCGGCGTCTTGCCAGAGAACCTGCCGAAAGAAAACCTGCCCGGTGGACGAGGTGGCGCAACAACAATTAGCGAACTGCTCAACGGGCAAATCTTCGAAAGCCTGATGAGCATGTTGATGGGCATTGTCTAAACGATGAACTCCAACGCTATTTTGGATATCCCCGAGATCCGCGCACTTGATGGCCCGGCCAGCCTGATTCGGATTCCCAACCAGATCGACGTTCCCGTCACTGACAGGTTGATGAAGATCGTTGACGCGCCCGAGTTTCAGCGGCTCTCACGAATTAGCCAGTTGGGTTTGGTCTCGTTCGTTTATCCAGCTGCAAACCACAATCGGTTTGAGCACTCCTTGGGCGTGTATCGAAACGCGTTACTGTTCCTCAGGCAGTTTGCTTCTCAGCCAAAATTCTCCAATGCGATTTCAGTCAAGCAAGCCAATACGCTTATTGTGGCGGCGCTTCTGCACGACATTGGGCACTGGCCCTACTGCCATCCGATCGAAGATATCAAAATCGAAGGCTTACCAACGCACGAAGTTTTCGCAAGCGAGTATTTGAACCGTCCAGCGATCGCTCAGTGTCTAAAAGAAGACTGGGCGATCGAACCACAAGACGTTATCGATTTGATCAACAAGAAAAAAGCGACACGAACTCAGCGACTATTGAGTTCCATTTTGTCTGGTCCGATCGACATCGACAAAATGGATTACCTTTATCGTGACAGTCTTCATGCTGGCGTCCCCTATGGGCAGAACTTTGATTCGCTTCGATTAATACGCAGTCTCTGCCTCAACGAATCCGAGGATCGTTTAGCAATCACCCGAAAAGGTCGCACGGCTGCTGAGTTGATGGTGGTCGCACGATACGTGATGTTTAGCGAAGTCTACTGGCATCACGCGGTCCGAAGCGCAACAGCCATGTTCCAAAGAGGATTCTATCTCTGGCATCAAGAGAATTCAGACAATGATGGATTCGCCAATCAATTGATGTCGATGTTTGAGTCCAGTGAATACGATATGATCCGAGTGATGCAAACTGAATCGGATGCCGCAGGAAAGC
>CAZQQR010000076.1:0-6961 GCA_964595515.1 uncultured Pirellulaceae bacterium | reverse complement strand
AACGAAACTGTTTATCGTGAAATCGCCCATCGTCCGTATAAGTGGTTGCTTCAAAAAAGCAGACAACTTTCCGGATTGATTGGGAAAAAGATCGGAAGTGAAATTGGTAAAGACGACGTTTTGATCGATGCACCTCCGGTTGGTTTAGAGGTTCAATTCAACATCGACGTTTTCTATCCTGAGTCCAATTCATATCGAAAGCTCGGTGATGTTTCGCCGGTCGTGAGCACGCTCGCCCAGCGTCAGTTTGATGACTTCGTCAAACAAGTCCGCGTCTTCGTCGCGCCCGAGCTGATCAAAGACGTTAAGAGTCTGGATGTTGATGCCCTAGTCGCTCAAGTCATTTCATCCGACTAACCAGCGCTGCGTTCCAAAAAACACCACACCAGCGTAGGCCGTATCAGGAGCTTGCGACGCCAATACGGCATCAACACACGAAAACGAATTCGACAATCACAACACGACGCCAAAACGTAACTAGAATCAACACTCACTCTACTTTCAAAACATAACTACGCCCTTTTCACTAAAACGTTTGTTCATCGAAACCATCGGAACGAAAGTCAACAATCCGCAAGCGTTCTGTTTGAAACGCGATCGGAAAATGCTCATCCACTAACCCCAACTCCGCCATCGCTTTGATCGACGATTCCGACGTTGTTGCCAAACGGCTTTTCAGCAGCACCAATTCATCTGCTTTGAATTGCTGGGCGAACTGAGCTGCGATCGAATCGCTGGTGACACGCCACGACTCTGGCAAATCCGAGTGGTTACGAAGTGACTTTGTAACGCTCAACGGATAGTGACGATTCGTTTCATCATCATTCGGCCGAATCACTTCATCGAGACTATCAACGCACGGCTCAAAATTTTCAACTCGGTCCGGGAGTCCACGGGTATTTTGATCCATAACCTCGATCGCTTTCCAATGCGCATCGAGTTCGGCAATCGCTCCTGATGCATACTGTTTTCGAAGCTCGTCTACCTTGCCGCCTCCTCCAGCAATCCAAACAAACGTCCCTCGCGTTCTACCTACAGACAAATCGTCCTGTTTCCCAATCCATTTTGCCAACCGAGCATTGAGATCTGGCAAAGAAAGTAGACTTCCGCCGAGCCGAACGACCACACGGAAACTTGAATCGCCTTCTGCGTTTTTAGAATAGGATTCGCTCATGACACCAATGTCTGCCGTTTCTTCGCCACTGCCAGTGCGGCTGCACACTGATTTTGAACAGCGCTCGAATCAAAAACAGAAGTCTGAACTTTTGAACTCCAAGCCGTTTGCAGTTTTCGAATGCAATCAAGACCAAGCCAGCTTCCACCACCAGCGAGGACGAAATTTCGAGGGACGTTCGGATGATCGTCAACGACCCGCCCAATATTGCGAGTCAGTAACTCAGCGAGAGCGGCTTCGGTTTGGTGGGCTATCGCCAGAATACCAGCAGACCCAAGCTGCAAAACTTCCTCGCAAACCATTCTTGCCAAACGGGCTTTTGAAGCTTCCAGCGTTGGTGGACGCCCGTCGGCAGTCATGTGCCCGAAATCAATTGCTTCTACACTTGAATTGTTCCCGTCGGAATTCAATGCATCCAAATTCACTTCATCCGATTCCACTTTTCCAAGCACTCGAAAAGCGTCACCAGCGGTCGCAAAAACTTCTCGGGCAATCCCAACGGTTGCGCCGGCCAGTTGTATTTGAGAAAGCAAACTACAAATAGGCGTCCTTCCGATTCCTGCGTATACCAATTGTCCGTTAGCCAGACGATCAAAATCATTTTGGGGCGCGACGACCGGATTTCCGTCAACGACCGGAATGATGTCTGTCGTTGTAGATCCGATATCGATCACAAAACCCGAGTCAAACTCTGAATCCGAAATCAACATCCACGCGAGCGCGTGCCAGTTGGAAGCCGAAGCCAACTCGGGATTTGATTTTGCAAAGTCACCAGCGGCCATCCTTCCATCGGCAAGATAAAACATAGGGTCAAAATCACTCAGCACTTCTTCAGCTGCATCCACGATAAACTCAACGCCTTGTTGTTTACTGGAAAAGCAGTCTGCCAACTCGGCCGTCATCGTGATTCCGACTTTGGAATTCTGCTTCAAAAGTGAAGCGAGGTTCTTCAGCACGCCAGAAAGCAAATTGGGATCTTTCCAGATTGGAAACTGAATTTCCTTGGCCAACCCAAAGGTCGTTGCCAATTTGGTATTGGCCCCTCCGATGTCAAAGCCTGCACAATCAAATTGGAATTCAGAAGACATTCGAGAATGGTGTCGCTTTCGAGTCGCTATTTAAATGACGCCATCATTTTGATTGAACGATGTCAACGAGCGCTTTTTCTAAATTTGGAAATTGAAAAACAAAACCATTTTCAAGCGCCGCATTCGGAACAACTTTTTGTGAAAAGAACAAAGAGTTGGCGAACTCGCCCAAGGCCAAACGTAGACCGAATTTAGGCGCCGGTAACCAAGCGGGTCGATTGACGGTTTTTGCAAGTGCCGCTGTAAACTCTTTGTTTCGCACAGGATTGGGCGCAGTCGCGTTGACGGGCCCTGAAACGGAGTTCGCATTTAAGGCCCACACGATCATTGAAACAAGATCATCCACGTGAATCCAAGCCATCCATTGTTTACCGCTACCTAGTTTGCCTCCGAGTCCCCATTTGAACAGTGGCAACATTTTTTCGAGGGCACCACCGGACTGGCCAAGCACAATTCCGATTCGTAGACAGACAACGCGAACACCATGGTCGGCCAAACGAAAAGCTTCGGCCTCCCACTCCTGGCAAACGTCGGTCAAAAATCCTGTCCCATGCTCATGCTGTTCATCGACGGTCGCTTCACCTGCGTCTCCATAAATCCCAATCGCAGACGCGGAGACAAAAGTGCTCGGTGGTTCGTCTGACTTTAAAAGAGCATCGACCAGCTTTCGAGTGCCTTGAACGCGGCTGTCGCGGATTCGTTTCTTTTTTGCGTCACTCCATCTTCCTTCCGCAATCGACTCACCCATCAGATTGATGACTTGGTCATACGGTCTGCCTGACGGAAGCGTCAAATCTTGTGTCGCGGGCTTCCACTCAATAACGGAATTGACTTTGTCTGCAAACTTTTCGCGGGCCCGTTGCCCATTCCGTGAGGTAATCGACACACCTTCCAAACGATCAATTAATTTTTTTCCAACAAATCCAGTTCCGCCTGTAAGCAAAATTGACATTTTTATTACGCGAGTAGGTTCGGGAAAGTGGATTTGGGATGAATTTGAATCGCATTCGGATTGCGACGCGCTGATTCGCTACATCGTGTCACGTTTCTACGTTCATTACTACCACGATCCGAAATTCAGAAACGGAATTAACGATTTGTGAACAAAGATTGGCGGTGTTAGTATCGAATGTAGGCCTCTCGTTTGCCTTTGGCGTTGCTTTCAATTTTTGGAGTCGTTGATGTCTTTTAAGAACTCGTTCTTCCTCGTAGCCCTGATTACTTCGTTATGTTTTTTCTCGTCCGCCGATGCTCAGGAGAAAACCAAACCAGCTGAGAAGAAAGTAGAGCAAAAACAGGAAACCGACGTAAAAAAGGCGGAGGATAAAAAGAAATCCGAAGACAAAGCAAAGGTTGAAGAAAAACCGGCGAAAAAGAAAGCGCCAGCCAAACCCAAAATTGTGCCTTCGCTTTCGAAAGAAATCGCAGACCAGATTAAATGGCGGTCGATCGGCCCAGCCAATATGGGCGGACGGATAACGTCGATTGCAGTTTATGAAAAAGACCCTTGTAAGTGGTGGGCTGCGACGGCTTCGGGCGGGCTTTTAAAAACGACCAACAACGGCGTTACGTTTGAGCATCAGTTCGACGACCAAGACACCGTTTCCATCGGCGACGTCCAAGTATCCCAAAGCAATCCGGACATCGTATGGGTGGGAACCGGCGAATCGAATCCCCGAAACAGTGTTTCTTGGGGCGACGGCGTCTACAAATCTCTCGACGGTGGCAAAACCTGGAAGAACATGGGGCTCAAAAAGTCCTTCCAAACGGGAGCTTTGGCTATTCATCCCGAAAATCCGGACGTCGTTTGGGTGGGATCGCTAGGAAGACTATGGGGCCCCAACAAAGAACGTGGATTGTTCAAAACAACTGATGGCGGGAAGACTTGGCGAAAAGTCCTCTACATCAACGACAAAACCGGGATCATCGACGTTCAATTGAATCCTGGGAATCCAGACGAAATGCTGATCGCGACGTATGAACGAAAGCGTGATGGATTTGATGGCAACGACCCGATGCAACGGTTCGGTGCTGGATCGGGAATTTACAAATCGACGGACGGAGGAGAGTCTTTTGAGCGAATCAGCGAAGGACTTCCAACCTGTAAGCTTGGCCGAATCGGACTCGATTATCACGAGGCTGATCCTAAAGTCGTTGTCGCGATTATCGAATCTGAAAAGATCGCCAAAGAACCAGAGAACTACTCTTACTTGGGCATTCGCGGTGAAAATGCTGATGTTGGAGCGCGTCTGGTTTCTGTTACTGCCGGCGGACCCGCTGATAAATCCGGACTCAAGAACGACGACATCGTCGTTTCCGTCAACGATAAAATCGTCGCTTCATATTCAGAATTCCTCTTGGAAACACACAAAAAGTTGGCGGGCGAAACCATCAAAGTGGTTGTCTCTCGCGATCGAAAACTGATCGACATTGATTTGAAGCTTGGGAAACGACCCGGCAACGGAACACCCCGACGAAGAACAGATTTTACGGGAACACTCGGCGGCCAGTCTGCCAATCGTCAGGACACGCAGGGCCCAGATGGACATGAATACGGTGGAATTTATCTTTCGGAAGACGGCGGGAGTAGTTGGAAGCGGATCAACTCTCTCAACCCCCGGCCGATGTACTACAGCAACATTCAGATTGACCCAGTCGATCGAAACAATATCTATGTTTGCGGAACCAGCCTCTACAAATCCAGCGACGGTGGAAAAACGTTTACTGGAGATGGCGGAACCGACGGCATCCACGTTGATCACCATGCACTTTGGATCGACAAACGTGACCCTCGCCACATGATTCTTGGCAACGATGGCGGTATCTACATCACGCACGATCGAATGGAACACTGGGACCATCACAATCACGTTGCGATTGGCCAGTTTTATCACGTCGGAGTGGATTCCAATCTCGACTACAAGGTCTACGGCGGTTTGCAAGACAACGGCAGTTGGGGCGGGCCGTCGCGAAGTGAATCAGGAAGCGGCCCAGTTAATACAGACTGGTATCGAGTGGGTGGCGGTGACGGTTTCGTGACGCTTGCCGATCCTGATGATCCAAATCAAATTTACTTTGAAAGCCAAAACGGTGGGATGGGGCGAATTCATCTTGAAACTGGCGCTCGAGGCTTTATTCGACCGCGAGAACGAGGCGTAAGATTTCGTTTCAACTGGAAAACGCCTTTTATCCTTTCTCCTCACAATTCAAAAATCCATTACAGCGCTGGAAACTATGTGCTTCGCTCGTTTAACAAAGGTGACGGGATCAAGCGGATTTCTCCTGAGATCACCAACACTGATAAGGGAGCCGGAAGTGCGATTTCTGAATCAGCCGCAGAAGCTGGCGTGATTTACGTTGGCACAACCGATGGAGCAGTTTGGGTTACCAAAAATGGAGGCTCCGATTGGGCGCCGCTTTTCTTTTCGCCACCTAAAAAGAGCGATAAAGACGGCGACAAGGATTCGGATGAGAAAAAACCAGCAAACGAGTCCAAAGATAAACCTAAAACGAAAGATGAATCAAAAACCAAAAACCAGGAGTCACCTGAATCTGACGACTCCGATCCGATCACGGGCAGTTGGTCCGGAAGATACCTGGATGATCGCATTCCTGAAGATCGAGCAAATTTTGATTTCAAACTTAAATTGAACGACGGAAAATTAACCGGTGAAATTGACGGACGAAGAGGAACGTCAACGATCACTGGTGGCACTTTTGATCCCGAGACCGGAAAAATATCATGGGAAATCGAAAGCGAACGTGGATCGAGGGCTTACTCAGGAACGTTTAAAGAGAACACCATGACCGGCACAATGGTCGTGGGTGACGGTCGTTTCGAAATGGATTTTGAGGCTTCGAAAACGAAAAAGGATCCCAACGAAGAAAAATCCGGCGGGTCCGCTTCCGCCAGACAAATTCCGACACTCGGAACTGCCTTAACCGGTTCATTGCGTGCTCCGAAAGCTAACGACGATCCAGTGACCGGGTCTTGGAAAGCTTATCTTGAAAGCGAAAACGTTCCTGGTGGTCGACTCGATTTCACCATCAATCTGAAAATGAATGAGAAAAAGTCGATCTCAGGTGGAGTTTCTTCCGTCATGGGTGATCTCGACATCGTCAGTGGCACATTCGACGAGGAAAAGAACCGGCTGGTATTCGAAGCCGAAAATGATGACCTCGCAATTGAATGCAAATGCAACCTCAACGGCAATGAAATGAACGGAATTTTGGCCGTCAACGACGGTGAAATGGAAGTCGACTTTGTTGCTAATCGCGAAGATGACGCCAAAACTGCTGAAGTCGAAACCGCTGACGCCAACACTGAGAAACCTTCTCAGCCGGACATGGCCGAGAAAAAAGCTGATGCTGAAACGCCGAAAGACAAAGACTCTAAAACTGAAACCGAATCTAAAAAGGAAGAAACGGTTGAAAAGCAGGAGTCTGCCGACCCGGATGATGCAATCAGCGGCAAATGGGCTGGCACCATGACTTCGGCGCGGGGCGAACGTGAGTTAACAGTCGTGTTAAAGCGTAAGTCGGATACTGAAATCACCGGTACGTTTGAGTCTTCCAACGGTGAGCGGGACATTAGTAGTGGAACGTTTGATCCTGATTCCGGAACGCTGACTTTGATTTCCGAAACGGAACAATTTCAATTGCAACTAAGTGGCCCTGTAAAAGAGTCGACTTACTCCGG
>CAZQQR010000075.1:0-19256 GCA_964595515.1 uncultured Pirellulaceae bacterium | reverse complement strand
CAATAAAACGAATTAGTGAAGCCGGTGTGCTGTGGCGATTGGCTTGTTTGCGAACAGAATAGGCATTGAGAAGTTCGGTGCCACGTAGTCGTATTCACCGTCAGTTTCGTTTTCTCTTGGGCACCAGTCGTTGTGAAGATCATGGTGCTTCTTGCTGCCGAGAAAAAATAGTCCATTAGGACGCCGTGATGTTCATGAACACTCTCGTGTACAATCGTTGCGATGAATAAATCTACGAAATTAACTTACGGACTTGAACGCGATTACTTCGTCGGTGACGAGATCTATCTGCAAGAAACAGAAAAAGTGTTTTCGCAAAACTGGTTGTGCGTTGGTCGTGCTGAGGATTTTGCATCAGCAAACGACAGTTCAGAAACAGTTATCAGGCGTAAGATTGGTGATTATGACTTGATCGTCATCAGGCGCGGCGACTATTCGTTCTCCGCCTTTCACAATATTTGTCGACATCGTGGCACTAGGCTGGTCGATGCTGATGAAACCAGCCTCAAGAATTCCTGCTTGACCTGTCCGTATCACGCTTGGACCTATGATCTGGATGGAAAGCTTATCGGCGCTCCCAACATGAACGAGGTCGAGGGATTCAATCGAGACGATCATGGATTAATGGCAGTCGCCTGCGTTAATTGGTGCGGATTCATCATGGTCCATTTGAATCGAACGAATGAAGACTTCGAAACAGATTTTGCGCCGATTATCCAACGGACAGCTCCGTGGGAAATGGAAAAGCTTAACCTTCAAGACACGCTGGAATACACAGTCCAAGCCAACTGGAAGCTCGTGTTTCAGAACTACAGTGAGTGTTATCACTGCCCGACCGTGCATCCTAATTTGAATCGTCTGACTCCGTATCGCGGTGCGACCAATGATCTGCTCGAAGGTCCGATTCTTGGCGGGCCCATGGGGCTTTCCAGTGACACAGAGACGGTTAGTTTGGATGGGAAGAAGATCGCAGAGTGCTTGTCTGGTTTAGATGACGAGCAAAAACGCTGCGTCTACTATTACACTTTATTCCCAAGCATGTTTGTTAGCGCCCATCCAGATTACGTCATGGTTCATGCGCTAGAGCGTGTTTCAAATTCGCAAACCAAAGTGATTTGCTATTTTTTGACAGCCAACGGCACCAAAAAAGCAGACTTGGATCGAGCGACAAAGCAATGGGATGAAGTCAATCTCCAAGACTGGCATGTTTGTGAACTGACTCAAAAAGGAATCGAGTCTCCCGCCTATCGACCAGGACCCTATTCCAATTTGGAACCAATGCTGATCGCGTTTGATCGCTACTACCGCAGTGTGATTTAGTGCTGTTTGGAAGTGAAACTTGCATTCGATTCTGTGCTCGTCTACGGTAACGTCAAAATATACGAAACCTATTGACCCAGGGGCCTCTCATGCAACGTCGAGATCTTTTGAAACTAGGGGCTGCCGCGGGCGCGATGGCTGTTACACAACCAGTTGGGCTATTGGGACAGGAAAAAGCAAACCCAATCAAACAGGAACCCGCGAAGCAATCAAGTCAGCAAAAGTCGGATGACGAAAAACCAAAATCTGAGCCTTGGTTGAAAATCGCCGTCCAACAATACTCTTTCAACAAACAGCTTCGGTCGGGCGAACTTAAAATCGGCGACTACCCCAAAACCGTCGTCGAAGGCACCGGGATCAAGGCGCTGGAGTATTTCAATGGACATATTGAGGACGAAAAATACAACGATGGTTTCTTTAAAGAGCTACGCAAAAAGTGCGACGATCTGGGTGTCGTCAACACAATGATGCTTTGCCGGAACAAAGACGCGGTGGATTCCCCGACTCCTGAAATTCGCAAGAAATCAATCGAGGGATATCGGCGCTGGTTTACCGCCACCAAAATTCTTGGCGGAGACTACATTCGTGTCGACGTTCGACACAAAGGCGACGCCGATGTGCAAAAGAAACACGCGGTGGCCGGCCTCAAAGCGCTTTGCAAAGTCGCCAAAGAATACGAAATAGGTATCCTTGTCGAGAATCATGGTAACCATTCGGGCAATGGAGCCTGGCTCGCGGATGTGATGGGCAAAGTCAATCTTCCGAATTGCGGCACGCTGCCAGACTTTCAAAACTTCAAAGAGTACGACAAATACAAAGGCGTCGCCGAGATGATGCCTTGGGCCAAAATTCTCTGCGCCAAATCAAAATCATTTGATAAAGAAGGCAACGAAACGAACGTTGATTTTCGGCGAATGCTCAAGATCGCAAAAGATGCTGGATTCAAGGGATACATCGGAATCGAGTTTGAAGGACACGACGTCGATCCGATTTCGGGCATCAAGGCTACTCACAAACTCATCAATAAGGTTGTTGAAGAGCTGGCATAGCTGCCGAATTTTTCCCGGGCCGAAATTATTAGACACCTGCTCAAACATATCTCCATGAAATCCATTCAAACATTCTCTGTGACTCTGTTTCTTTTGCTTTCATTCTTGGTAGCCAACCAAGATAGCTTCGCCCAAGTCATTCCGGATTACGATCTCGGTGGTGCCAGTAAACCGAAACCGTTCAAGAACCTCAAAGCAAAAGAAGGGCAATACAAAAGAACGCATCAAAATTCACTTCGATCAATTCTCCTCGGCAAATTCGACGATGTCGAAACCTTCTTGAATGAGTTTTTGGAAAAGAACCCAAGCGACGCTGAGACACTTTTTATGCTGGGGATTCTTCACGGCCAAAAAGGAGAGCTTGATAAAGCGGAAGACTTTATGAAGCAAGCGATTCAGGCGAAACTTCCGCCGGGACGACTAATCGCTGGACCACGTTCAATGACCAAGCCGCTTGCCAAAACTGATTTGATGATCCAACTGAACAAAGAGTTTGAGACCAAGCTCGTTCATGGACCCTTGCTGGGAAACGTTTCTGATTCGAGTGCTTCGTTCTGGGTTCGAACAGCTACCGAGTGTGACATCAGCGTCACCGCAACAGCGAGCGGAGAAGAAGCATCGATCACCAGTAACACGGTTCGGTCCAAATCAACCGAAGACTTTACTGCCGTTGCCACCATTACGGGGCTCAAGCCCAACACAGTTTATCGTTACCAAGTCTCGCTCAATGGGAAACCGACCAAAGAAAACAATCTCGAATTCCATACGCTGTCACCGAAAGGCAAATCGAGCAAATTCAAAATCGCATTCGGAGGCGGGGCTGGTTACGTGCCGGAAAACGAACGGATGTGGAACACGATCGGAAACCAAAGCCCAGACGCCATTCTTCTATTAGGTGACAATGTTTATATCGACGATCCCGAATCCGTTGCCATGCAGCAGTACACCTATCAACGACGTCAGTCGCGACCGGAATGGAGAAAGCTAACGGCGAGAACACCCGTTTTTACGATCTGGGACGACCATGATTTTGGGACAAACGATAGCTGGGGTGGAGCGGATATTGATAAACCGTTTTGGAAGAAGGACTGGGTGTTTCCCATCTTTCGTCAGAACTGGGCCAACCCGGGTTACGGTGGCGGCGATGAACAGCCAGGGTGTTGGTACAAGTTTCACATCGGCGATGTCGATTTTATCATGCTCGACTGCCGTTATTATCGAACTTCACCCAAATCAAAATCGAAGTCGATGTTGGGCCCAGTTCAAAAAGCCTGGTTGAAACAGCAATTGCTCGAAGCCGACGGAACCTTCAAAGTCCTTTGCTCTTCGGTGCCATGGGATTTTCGAACCAAAGGCGACAGCCGCGACACCTGGAATGGTTACAAAAAAGAACACGAAGAGATTCTTGGTTTCATCGATGAGCATAAAATCGAAGGCGTTGTCCTCATGTCGGCTGACCGTCATCGTTCCGATTGTTGGAAACTGAGCCGGCCCAATGGATACGATCTTTACGATTTCAATTCGTCTCGGCTAACCAACCAACACATTCACGCAACGATGGAAAAACAGGGTGCGATTTTTAGTTTTAACGATCCTCAATCATTCGGCGTTGTTGAATTTGATACAACGGTTGATGATCCAACGACGACCTATACCGTCGTTGATATCAACGGAAAAAAGCCTCACACGATTACTGTCAAACGAAGCGAATTGAAAAAGTAGCTAATGCGGTAAATTGGCGAGTGCAGCCAAGAAAGACCGATGTCGATCTTGGCCTGTCCCGCGGCCGCTATTCCCCTCGGTCGTTATTAGTTTTTAATCGGCTTCAAGTAAGCCTTTTGAAACATCGCAAACCATTTCTTTTGAGTCGCCTCATCAGGACGCTTCACCAAAGAGACTGCAACGCGGTGAACATCTTTGGGACCCTTGATCAGTCGAATCAAGCGATGAATCGCCGCGCCTTCTCCAATGGGAATTTCTAACGAAACAGTTGCCGATTCTTCATCGCTTGCCAAAATTTTTCCAACAACATTTTCATCGCCAGCTTTCATGGCGTTGATCATGAAGTTTGCAAGTTCCGTTGCCGAACCTTCTTCTGAAACATCCAGAAGTCGCTCAATTGAAAACTGCTCGGTCCAGTTAGTTGGCGACTCATGATCGAGAAACCAGTTCTCCATCACCAGCCCTTCTTCTCGTTTACGAAATCCAACGCTCCATTCACGGCCATCAAGATCAAGTGCAACAACTTCTGTGGGTTCAAAAAGAGCTTGAGTTGCATTGCGCAAGTCAATCAAGTCAACGATGGCTCCATCGATAAGGTCGACACCCAAGACCGAATACAGGTATCGAACCTTTTTATTGCCCATGTCGACTTTTTCGTCGGGTGGTCCAAGGTCTTTTTGCAATGTTTCCGATGTCACGCCTACCGAAAACGTTCCGGCGTTTTCGAGATCGGCCAGGACGGCGATTAATGCCCCCGCGTACTGTTGGTTTTCAGGATCAAGTGAAGCCGCAATGCGCATTTGCTGCCAAGCGTTTTTGATGTCGCTGGCTTCGTAGAACTTGGTCGCAAGCTGAGCACGCAGTTGATGATTTTTTGGATCTTTAGCGACGGCAGCCATGATCGCTTCGCGAGTGTTGGCTTGCGTTTGCGGTGTAGCTTTTTCTTCCTGTGCTGCCAATGGTTCAGCAAGCTTTCCAATGTCGTCGAATCGAATCAGTTTAAAATTTTGACCATCCCAGATGGCAGCAACCTCGGCGGTGGCTGATTCGGTTTCAAAGTTAAAACCGTACAGCTTATCTAGCGAGACTCCTGATTTTTGAGCAAGCGAGTTTGCTCGTTCTGTGTCAAACAAGTCAGCGACCGGTCCGAATTTTGCGGACGACGATAATTTCTGAATCCCTACGCTCGACAATTCACGCCGCTGAAGAAGCCCGTCAAAAAGTTTGGGATATTCTGACTCTTGCAAACCGGCCGGCATCTTTACGAGCTTTGACGCCGAACGATAGTCTTCACGAATCAGACAATCGTGAAATTCATTGAGCACGCTAATCAATGACTCTTTGTTGGGTTGGTCGAATGGATTGCCAAGGCAGTCCGTGCAAATTAACGCAAGAAATATGAATATCGCTTTAAGCATCGTGGGATTCCAAATGGGTTTTCGTTTTCTCAAGTTTTGGGTCTACCTGAGAGAATCCATCTGGGAGCACAAACCGTCAAAACAACCGGGAAATAGTTTGCTTTGTATTAATCGTTCATTCATCAGTCAGAGAAAAGGTTCTGCAGGATAAGGGAAAACAATTTTCTGCTTGCTATCGTCATGGAAAACAAGACAACAAATGCTGGGGGAAATGTATCTTGAGACACGTCTTCTAAATCGCAACTTTTACGTGATTTGATTAGAATTGGAGCAATCTGAATCAACCAATTCAGTTCGATTATTGATTGTTGATTTCCAAAACACTTTTTCCTCTTTATTCGTCGCGAAAAATGATTCATCTCCGAGCTTGTTTCTTGTTGGCCGCTTTCATGGTTGTTCATTCATCAACCACGAATGCCGACGACATTGATTTTGAGCGTGACATTTACCCAATTTTGAAAGAAAGCTGTCTCGATTGTCATGGACCGGATGAACAGGAATCCGGGTTTCGCGTTGATAGCCGGGTTGCGCTATTGCAGGGCGGTGACTATGGCGAGGCTTCTGTCGTTCCCGGTGATCTCGAGAAAAGCGTCTTGATTTCTGCGGTTTCCTACGAAGACTCAGATCTCGAGATGCCGCCAGATGAAAAGCTGAGCGACAAGAAGATCGAACTTCTAAAACAGTGGGTTAAAGAAGGCGCGGTCTGGCCCGGCCAAATGACGGCCAAAATCGAGCGCAAGAAATCAGACCATTGGTCTTTCCAGCCAGTCGTTCGGAGCGAAGTTCCAACCCCCAAAACAAAACAACCAATCCGCAACGAGATCGATGCCTTTCTGCAAACGAAACTAGCGTCCAACAACATCATGGCTTCCGCCGAAGCCGATTCTCGGACGCTCATTCGCCGCGCTTCAATCGTGCTAACTGGTCTGCCGCCATCTCCAAAGGAAGTCAAAGAGTTTGAAAAGGCGTACGCCGGCGATCCAGAGACTGCCTACGCCCAATTGGTCGACAAACTTCTCGAGTCGTCGCACTTTGGCGAACGCTGGGCACAGCACTGGCTCGACGTGATTCGCTGGGCGGAAACCAACGGTTCTGAAAGTAACATGTACCGCAAGAATGCCTGGATCTATCGCGATTACGTGATTCAGTCGTTCAACGACAACAAGCCTTACGATCAGTTTATCTCCGAGCAGATTGCCGGAGACTCAATGGGAATCGGTGACGCGACTGGATTTCTGGTCGCTGGACCACATGTTCCCGTTGCTACTGTCGGGCGCGAACCTTCGGCTCAGCGACAAGCTCGCGCGGACAGAATGGATGAGGTTATGCAAACTGTCGGCGCCTCCATGATGGGCGTCACGATCGGTTGTGCTCGCTGTCACAATCACAAGTTCGATCCAATCTCAATCAAAGATTACTACTCGATGAGTGCTGCGTTTCAGGATGTTGAATTTGGCAGCCGATACCCCGAATACAGCGACGATCATCCTCGTAAAAAATTGGCAAACTCTGTTTGGCCAAAAATCAATCAAGAACGAAAAATTCTTCGCGAAAGCGGGCCCTGGGTTGAACCTTCAACCGGATTTGACGAGCTTCATTTCTGGCCGAAGCAAACGACTGGTGTCCGTGTTGAGTTTCTCAAACCCGGCACTCGATTGGACGAACTAGAGATCTTTGGAAAAAAGCAAGGCAATCAAAACTTGGCTCACCATCTTGAGCCCGTCATTGTTAAAGAAAACGAAGTCTGTCTGGATACGCGAAATCCGATTAAGAATTTGAACGATGGCGAGTACGGAACGATGGCTTGGGCAGCTAAGGCGCCTGAAGGCTCCAAAGAAAAACCATGGCTCGAGTTTCACTTTGACGAACCAAAATCTGTCGACCGGATTCGAATCAGCACCAATCGAGAAGACTCCTTGGTTACCGACTATCTTCTCAAAATGAATCCGAAGAACTTCGGTAAGATCCGTGTGTTGGTTAAATCCAAAGACGACAAATGGGAGCAGGTCGCACACACGGGCAATATTGAAAACAAAAACAAAGCGATGCCTGAACGAGCCAGGGCGATTAAAAAGATCAGTGAGTACCTGGTCCAACTCGACGAAGAAGGCCCCAAGCCCAGCTTCGTTGGTTTGTTCGTTCGCCCGACCAAAACTCATGTTCTACGTCGTGGCAGTCCCGAAAACCTCGGCGACGAAGTCTTCCCTGCTGGACTAACGGAACTGGGCGGCGATCTTGGACTTGAGAATCCGAACACTGGCGGACGAAAACGCCGAGTAGCGTTCGCAAACTGGCTGGTAAAAAAAGAACATCCTTTGACGTCGCGGGTGATGGTCAATCGGATTTGGCATCACGTGTTTGGGCAAGGGATCGTTGTGACGACCAGCGATTTTGGCAAAGCAGGCGCGCCGCCGTCACATCCGGAATTGTTGGATTGGTTGGCTGATGAATTTGTTAATCCAACCGGCAGTGATGAATATTCGAGTGAGCCTCAAGCTTGGTCGATCAAACACATGATCCGGTTAATGGTCATGAGCCACGCGTTTCGGCAGCAAAGCCTTCCTCGCGAAGACTGTATTTCGGTCGACGCTGGATCAGCGCTCCTTTGGCGATACCCTCCAAAACGGATGGAGGCCGAAGTCATTCGTGATTCGATCTTGATGGCCTCAGGCTCGATGGATGACAAAATCGGCGGTCGAAGCTACCGAATCCACAACGTTAAAAAGCGTTACGCTCAATGGGAAGTCGTCGACAACCACAGTGAGAAAACTTGGCGACGATTGATTTACCAAGAACGAATGCGCCGCGTGGATGACAAGAACTTTACTGCTTTTGATTTTCCCGACTGCGGCCAAATCCGAGCCCGCCGTCCGGTTTCAACCACTCCGCTTCAAGCCTTGAATCTGATGAACAGCGATTTCGTTGTCGAACAATCGGAACTCATCGCGAAACGCGCAACCGAAGAAACCTCCAGCGCCGCGGCGGCACTCAACCGGTGCTTCCAGCGAGTACTCAACCGTGACCCGAGTCCAGAAGAGATCCAGTTGTGCACTGAGATCGCCAAGACAGAAGGTTTGGATATCGTCTGCCGAGCACTTATCAACTCCAACGAATTTGCATTTTTGCCGTAAGATCACCATGAAGAAAAATCCAGAACACATTTCTGTTCACGGTCGTAACTTGCTGAACCGAAGAAATTTTCTTCGCAATACCGGTTTGTCGATGGGCGGAATTGCGCTTATGCAGTTGCTTGCCTCGGAAGGCCTCTTGGGCGACGACGACATCAAAACGGTGAGTGGCAAAACACCTATCCGGCCAAAGTTTGATCCAGCAAACCCTTATGCTTCGCGAACTGCCCATCACGCAACGCCAGCCAAACAAGTTTTGGTAATCTATTGCCCTGGTGCGGTGAGTCACCTTGATACGTTTGACTACAAACCGGCACTGACGAAGCTGCACGGACAAAAACCACCCGGGCTCCCGGCGGTGACCTTCGAGGGACCATCAGGCAATATTGCGAAACCGTTCTGGGATTTCAAACCGCGAGGTGAGACAGGAAAAATGGTTTCTGACTTGCTCCCAAACTTGGCTGAACAAGTCGACGATTTTTGCTTCTTTCATGCGCTGCACACGGAAACCAGTGCCCACCCTCAGGGTGAGAACTTTATGAATACCGGGTTCACGATGGAAGGCTTTCCATCGTTCGGAGCTTGGGTGACGTATGCACTTGGTACGGAAAATCAGGAGCTGCCCGCGTTCGTGGCGATTAACGATCCTCGAGGACTCGCGCGAAGCGGCAAGAACAATTTTGGAAGTGGATTCTTGCCCGCGGCTTTTCAAGGCACCGACTTTAATGCCAAGAATCCGCCATCCAATTTGTACCGCCCGAAGGCTTACACTAGTCAAACGGATAAACGAACCGTTGATTTGCTTCAGCGTCTCAATGCCAGTCACCTGCAGCAGTATCCTGGCGACGCCGATTTGGCAGGACGAATCGCGAGCTATGAGCTTGCCGGAAAGATGCAAACATCCGTGCCCGATGTGATGAACATCACTGGCGAGTCAAAGGCAACACTAAAAGCATACGGAGTCGACACCGGCAGTGATCTGAAAAAAGAGTATGCGAAGAATTGTATTCTCGCTCGACGGTTGATCGAAAAGGGCGTTCGCGTCGTCCAATTATTCAACGGCAGTGATCCAGCTGGTGGTAACGGTATTACGAACTGGGACTCACATTCGAACATCAAGAAAACGCATGCGATGCAAGCCGAGATCATGGACGAGCCGACGGCGGCATTGATCGCGGACATGAAACAGCGCGGGTTGTTGGAGAATACGTTGGTGGTTTGGGCGACAGAATTTGGCCGCATGCCATTTCTTCAAGCCAATGGAACAGGCCGAGATCACAACCCGGGCGCGTTCACGTGCTTTATGACTGGAGCCGGTGTAAAACGTGGTTTCAGTTATGGCGAGAGCGACGAGTACGGCTTCGAAGCCGCCGTCGATAAAACTTCGGTCTACGATTTTAACGCAACGCTTCTACATCTGATGGGTCTCGACCACGAGCGTTTAACGTTCTATCACAACGGACTGGAGCGAAGGCTAACCAACGTTCACGGCCATGTGGTGAAAGAAGTCTTGGCATAGTAGCTGCAAGTTTCACTCTTCGGACGTAATAACGAATCTGTGAACTGCCCTCGACTATTTCCGGCGTTAGACTGCCGGCATTCTCTGGACAGGATGAACGTGATTAGCAGGATTTATCCACCTGTTTTGCATCATGTCCATCCTGTTGATCCTGTCAAAACCCGCAACAACGCGCAGGCTTTCTGGATCATCGCAAACAAATGTTCCACTGATGAGCATTGAAATATCGCGGATCGATTGCTGAAACTTGGTCAAGAATTGACTAGCATAAGATGAACGTTTTGTTTTTCGGCCAACGAAAAACTCTACTCTTCCGACATGCTTTTCAACTTTGATGAGGCGAGCGATGGACGACTACGCGGGTGGGATCACGACGACAGGCGTTCTAGAGGTACTGGGAAACTCAATTTCGGCTGAGAACGAAGTCGATTTTGAATGGGACTATTTTCGGATGGAGCTTGATCCATTCACCGAGTATTGGATCGTGGTTGCCGACAATCCAACTAACCGTCCTGGCAAAGGTGTCTATTTTTACGATTGGCAAGGCGAATACGTTAATCGCAGCGAGAACGTTTCGACCGACAATCACTATTTTCGAACGCATGGCGGCGGAACGTATTACGTCGGAGTTTCAGGAGCCGCGTCGCTGTACGATATCAGTTTGGTCGAACGAGACGCGGCCGCAGATGAGATGGCTTCGGCCTTGTTACCTCAGCTCAATGGCAATCGTTTCTTTTCAGGATCTATCTTTTCCGACACCGATGTTGATTGGTATCGCCTCGATCTAAAAGCCAATACGTTGTACGACTTTCATGCGCTCGGCGTGGACACTCAACATGGAAGCCTCGCCGATCCTGTTCTCAAGGTCTACGATCGAAACGGTGTTCTAATTGTTGAAGACGACAATTCTGGAACGGGCAACAATGCGTTGCTTTCGTTTACAACGACTGACGCAGGAAGCTACTTTTTCGAAGTCACTTCTGCCACAAACGAAACGGGTTCCTATCATGTTGTCTCTGATCAATTCGATGACTGGGATTCTCAGACGGGATCCAAGTATGGACAGTTGATGCTGAACGATGGCGGCACGAGTGGATCAATTGACTACGTTGGAGACAATGATTGGTTTGAGATCAAGGATCTTGTTCTCGGCAACGTCTACGAAGTTGTGCTCGAATCGCCGGACGCGGTCATTACGCTTTTGGGTCAAGACCGACGGGAGTTTTTCGGTGGCGGAAACAAGATCTGGTATTTCTCTCCCGATCGAGATTCGGATCTGTTTGTTCAGGTTCAAGGCGATCACCCGTCAGACTACAAACTTCAATTCAACGATATTGATGATTTTTCCGCGGACACCAGCACGCGTGGGCAAATGGGAATCGATGCTGAGTTTGAATCAGCACGTTCGTACCGCGGTCAGCTTGATGTGAACGACGTGGATTGGTTTTCTGTTTCAGGGAACGATTTTGAGCGCACCAATCCTGTCGGAGGAGGATTGTATTCTTTCGAAGTCGTACCTGAAACGCGATTTGACCAGGCAATCAATGGCAGTGTGCGTTTGAGTCTCTACGATCCTTCCATGAACGTCATCGCGACAGGAGAGAATGCGTTGACGTTTCGGTTGCCGGCAACTGGCGAGTATTTCGTTTCTGTCGAGGGAGTCGATCCGACGACCAGCGGACAATATCTTTACCGCAGTGGCTACATCGATACTCCCGTTGATCCGATTACCAGTTTTCAAAATGGGACTACTGAGTTCGTTGGGGCTATTGATTTTGGCAATGATAGGGACCTGATCCAAATTGATTTGATCGAAGGAAAATCGTATTCGATACTTCGTTCTCTTGACGGAGAACTTATTTCCAGCGGCACGAGGACTTGGTTTCTTTTTAATCCCGACGGAACGTCTCGCCGATTTAGCTCATCGGAGAATCAACAGTTCGCCAACCATTTCGTGGCGCCAGTCACTGGCAGATACACAATCGTTGATGAACACTCTGGTTCAACACGCCAAACCAGTTTCCCCTATGGCTATCGTTATCAGATCGACCAAGACTCCTATCGCGCGAGGATGGCGTCATCTGAATCAGTTTCTGAAAGTGCCGCCCAAACGACGTTGGCAGAACGATTTTTCATTGGCGACGAGGACGGTCAGTACGAGATCTATTCAACTATGCCTTTGGTTCACTCGGGCACGACGGAAGTTCCCGCCAATACAGTGGTAGCCTTAAACAGCCGGGCAGAATTGGATTCGCTTGAGTTTCCCGGTTCCATTTCAAATGAAAAATTCGAGTTGTCTTTTCGAGCAAGACAGCCTGATGGCAATTGGGAGTCATGGTCGCGAGCATCGATCAATGGGTTGCTAGCTGGCGTTCAGTTGTTGTCCGATCCAGAAGCAGTCTCGATGCAAGACTCGCTCGGTCCAATCATTCACTTCTCTTTTGCGGATGAACTTCCCAGCTACTATCTCGCTGGCGAAATTGACGGTTTCCAAAAACTTAGCGAGACCGAGCTTGGGTTGGTTCATCACGCGCATGGACGATGGAATTCGGACATGATTCGTGTGATCCGTGCTCAGGAGACGTTTGAAAATCCGGAAATCATGATTTTCAAAGCTGACATTGCTGACGACGTGATGGTGTTCGCGCCCGGCGAGGGCAAAGGTCATGACATCGTGATCAACTCCAATTCAGCGGTCATGCAAGATTTGACTCCAGGGACGGAGGGTTTCTACAAAGTCTTACGTGCTGTCGGAAAGGCACTAGGGTTTCAAGAACAACCGGCGCTTGATGGAAAGTTCTCAATCATGGGAACGCACGACACCAATCTGCCGTACCCGTTATCGCCATTGCTTTTTGATGTCGAAGCGTTTTCCAACGCCTACAACAGAATTGGGTTTTTTCCTTCTATCTCAGATTTTCCTTTCAAAAACGACCAGCCATTTTTCGGGATGCATAGCGGGTTCGATATCGACGCGAGTGCAGCAACGGTTTCAGCCAATATTGATATTCGGCATGGTTACGAATCGACGATCAATGATCCTGCGGGAACGTTCACTTATGTATCGGGCGACCAATTACGGAATGCGGTTGGAACTGCGTTTGATGACCGGATTGTCGGAAATGAAGATCAAAACAGGCTAAGTGGTGGCGATGGAAACGATCGGATTTTCGGTCGTCAAGGATTTGATCAGCTCGATGGTGGTCTTGGACACGACGTTTATATGTTCGCGCCCGGTGATGGGCGTGACATCATCACGGAACAAGGCACGTATTACGACACGCTGAGAATTGATGGCCTGAACAATCTGGATTCTGTCGCAGACGACCTGACCTTTGAGCGTCTGGGCGCTGACATGTTGATTC
Organism: uncultured Pirellulaceae bacterium; assembly: GCA_964595515.1. Classification (GTDB taxonomy): domain Bacteria; phylum Planctomycetota; class Planctomycetia; order Pirellulales; family Pirellulaceae; genus Mariniblastus. The sequence goes on along the minus strand of CAZQQR010000075.1, from coordinate 5,735 downwards.
GACTGGAATGGGACGGCCAGAATTTCCTGCAGTCGGATCAGATTTTGATCAAGAACATGGAAGGGCCACAGGATCGTGTCGAGTCTTTGCTATTAGTAAACAACGACGGATACCAAGAGCGAGTTAGCTTGGTCAGTGTGTTTGATCAACTCACGTCAGTTCGCCAACGGTTCGAAACGATTGCTGGTTCTGATTCGTATGGCTCGTTGGTATCGCCAGTTGGATAGTTAAATATTAGGTTTTGCGAAAAGAAGAATTAGGAGCGTTGAATTAGGAAACGATGAACCAAATAGCTGGTTGTGGTGTTACTGAACCGAAGCGCGAATGTTTGCCAGATTGGTGTTGGCAAACCGCAGGAGCATATCATCCAACTGGAAGATGACGGCGTTCCCGGACGAGGCCACCAACAGCGGGCCATCCAATTCAACTTGGAGATGAAAACAATATTTTTTATCTTCGGAATTTGATTTCTTGAGGTCAATCTTGGTCGAAAGATTGGAGCCTTTTTCGAGAAGCGGTTTAAGGCGGCTTTCAAAATAGGCGCCAGTCTTTTTTAGCACCAGTTGGCTTGGTTTTCCGTTCTCCGAAACGACTTGCGCCATCAGCGGAATCACGACTTCTTTTTCTCCCCCTAGGGCAGACCATTCTTGTTCGGAATAGTTGGAGACTTTGGTCACGTAAATTTCGCCGTCGCTAGAGACGTCGAGATAGACGGCCCCCACGTTCATCAAAGTCTTGCCCAATCGAGATCGGTACTCGGCGGCGGCGCCAAAAAGCTCGACTTTGAATTCGAAAGCTTTCCCATCAGCTCGTTGATACTCAAATGTTCGAGCGTAAGTCAAAACCGCGCCGCGACGTTTTTTAAGCTTGAACATATCCGCAACCAGCCAACCATGTTTGGTCTTGCTGAGAATCGCATTAAGCGTCTCCATTAGATCGTCGGCAGGTCGGGCGCTGACGGCTTTTCCACCTTCGCTGATTGACCAAGGCTTCAAGGTCTGCGTGATCTTTCGTTTCCAGCTTTTCTCGTCTAGTTCTTGATCGTCGCCCATCTCCGAATCGTCATCGTCATCGTCGAGGATCATTTGATCTTCGTCCGGTCGATCGTAATTGGTGCTGGCGAATTCTTCAGAGACGGCCAACCGATGACGTGTGGGAGCCTTCAGCATCGGATTGTTCGGATCCTTAAAGTCGATCAATCCTTCTTCGCTGGTAGGGTACGGGCGAAAAGCTGCCTTGGCTTCCTCGCAGGCTTCGTCCAGTTTCCCGTTCTTGTCTTCAAACCAGAGGATTCTCTTCAACGAGAGCTGTGGATAGTCTTTGTCACGACCAATCTTCTGTACGATTTTCTGGATTGCTTCTTGGAGGTCACCCATCTCGGCAATGACACCGCGAATTGCAGGGGGGTAGTCTTCTTTGCCCATCGCCCAAAAATCGAGTGACATGCCAAGTTGCTGACCAATGTCGGGTTCATTTTCCGGATTATTCGGTTCGCTCATAATGAAATGAACCTTTCTTTTTTCGTACACTTAGTGGTACTCAGCAGTCCCACTCGTCTATTGTAGTGAATTCTAACGTGATCGTAGATACAGAAATTTTGCTAATTGGCTACCAGCAGCCTCTCATGGCGATCAGTCGAAACTAACGGAAAAATAATGACAAAGACAGTTTGGTTGATCGTGATTAGCCTGATGATGTTCGCTTCTACCTCAACTCATGGTGACGAATCTCAAGAACAGGATCGGCAAAAAAATGTCTTGTTCATTTCTGTTGATGACCTGTCTTGTGCGCTGGGATGTTACGGCGATTTAGTAGCAAAGACTCCGAACATTGATCGCTTGGCTGCGTCGGGTGTTCGATTCGATCGGGCCTATAATCAGCTTCCGCTATGCAACCCAACTCGGGCTTCGATAATGACGGGGTTGCGACCGGATCGAATCAAAGTTTATGACTTGGATCGGCATTTTCGAGACGAAGTTCCCAATGCGGTGACGATACCTCAGGCATTTCAAAAAGCGAACTACTTCGCCGCTCGTATCGGAAAAATCTACCACTACAACGTGCCTGCTTCGATTGGAACGGATGGATTTGACGACCCGCCGTCATGGAATCAAACCATTAACCCAAAAGGCCGTGACAAAGCAGACGAAAATTTGGTTTACAACGCGGAACCACATCGAAAAATTAGCGGTGCACTTAGCTGGTTGGCTGCCGATGGCGAGGATGGAGAGCAAACCGATGGCATGATCACAACCGAAGCCATCAAACTAATGAAGGCAAGAAAGGACGAGCCATTTTTTTTGGCGGTTGGCTTCTTTCGACCGCATACGCCCTACGTTGCTCCAAAAAAGTACTTTGATATGTACCCGCTTGAGGACCTTCGTATTCCTTTCGCTCCCAAAGGCGATCGCGATGATATTCCAACGGCAGCCTTCGCACACAATTGCCCTGTACCAAACTACGGCCTGTCTCATGATGAACTGATCAAAGCAACCCAAGCCTACTACGCATGCGTGTCGTTTGTTGATGCTCAAGTTGGCCGATTGCTGGATGCCCTTGAGGCTGCTGATTTAGACGAGAACACGATTGTTGTGTTTTGGAGCGATCATGGATATCACTTGGGTGAGCATAACGGTATTTGGCAGAAACGGACTTTATTTGAAGAGTCAGCTCGGTCTCCTCTAATCATTCGAGTTCCCGGCGGAAAAGGAAACGGCCAGCCGTGTCGTCGTATCGTAGAATTTCTGGATGTTTATCCAACTTTGATGGCGGCAGCCAAGATCACTGGTCCCGACAGCTTGGAGGGCAAGGATCTTTCTCCCTTGATTGAAAATCCGATTCGACCGTGGGACGGAGAAGCGATCACTCAGGTGTTGCGTCCTGCTGACGATCGTTTGAAAGAACCTGTCATGGGCTGTAGTATCCGCACAGAAAGGTATCGCTATACGGAGTGGGGCGCCGATGGCTCCAAAGGAATCGAACTTTACGACCACCACGCGGACAAAGGGGAGTTCAATAATCTGGCCATTACTGCCGATGAAAACGTAAAAGCTGTAATCAATCGGCTTCGCCCTCGTCTGCGTGCGAAAGCCTCAGGAAAGACTCCCACAACACCGTTCAATCAGAAACGACTCTAGAAGCCGAACAGTTTTATCGAAAAAGCATGCCAGCGGATCGACAACTTTGACGAGACTGGCGTTGAGGCTTCCCCAAAATACGGGCGACAAAATCTGGTTATGAAAATCATTGACTTGATAAAAAAGAATGGATTCTTGAACCTCGTCGAACGTGTGTTCAACCGTTTCGTTCCGTGTTGGATATTCCGATTCTCGGTTATGGATTTCTTCGAAGTCGACCATCAGAAACTCTTTGAGTCTCGTAAGAATGCTGACTTGGTCTGCCGGCATGTCACTGATGAGCCAGAGCTAAAAGAACTTCGCACGATCACGTTCAATAATTTGCCAGAGGAAGCCACGCAAAACCATTTGGGTTATTCAGTTTCCAAAAAATCGGAGCAAGAAACAGGCTCGGTCGCGGGTGGAGTTTGGGGAGGCGTGGAATCGTTCCCCGAAATAGATCTCGGTTTTACTATCAATTTGTCCGAGGACCAAGGTTGGATCTACTGCGCCTACATTCAAAAAGAAAAACGTGGTGCAGGGATGTATTCCAACCTGCTTTCGTTTGCCGTTGGCGATATGAAGCAAAAAAGGCTTTCGAGAATTTTTCTCGCGGTCGCGCCGTGGAACAAACGTTCGGTGGCAGTTCACAAAAGGTTCGCCAAGCAAAAGATCGGAAGGGTTGTTACCTTTCGTTTGTTTTCAGTCGTGTGTATTTTCCGATCAGGAAAGATTTCAAAATCAAAAACGATTGCTACTGTGGGCAATCCAGTTGAACTAAAACTCGTCCTGTGATCAAAGTCACGCAGCGAAGTTTTCGACGCCGCCAATTGTTGTTCGTAATCGTTGCTTGATTCACCAACTAAATAAACTCGTTTTCTTTGTAGACGCTGGCTGCTTCATGCGTATTGGTTGTTGAGAGGGAAAAGTCGAGGAAACTCGCGGGTCAGATTCGATTGTTGCTAGGCTCAATCCACATTTACCCAGCTCGTCAAATCTGATTCTGCCACCACGTTCTGCCGCGTGGTGGCACCTTTTGAAGACTGCATTCCCACTCGACAAAATTGAAGCCAACTTTGTCGCCAATGTGCAGCGACTTACAACTCGGGTTATAATTCGTGCCGGTTTTCAGTCGGTCTCTCCCGAGGATGCGCTCTATGGTTCCTTCCAATTCTTTCCGTTCGTTTTGGATTTTGATTTTGTTTGTGGTCGCAGGCCAGTTTGGTGGTTCATTTGCGACAAACATTTGTAGTGCAAACGACAAACCGAACTTCATTGTGATCTTCACTGACGACCAGGGCTACAACGACCTTGGGTGCTTTGGATCCAAGACGATCAAGACACCAAACATCGATCGACTGGCCGCCGAAGGCCGAAAGTACACAAGCTTCTATACCGCTTGTTCCGTTTGCTCTCCCTCTCGGGCGGCGCTACTGACAGGCTGCTATCCGAAACGAGTTGGAATGCATCGCCACGTTTTGTTTCCAAAAAGCGACTATGGTCTCAATCGTACCGAACACACCATCGCGGATCAGCTTAAATCGATTGGCTACAACACGGCCTGTATTGGAAAGTGGCATCTTGGTCATCATCCCGAAACACTGCCACGAGCCAACGGGTTTGATTCCTACTACGGGATTCCATATTCCAATGATATGAATCATCCAGACAATACGAACAAACCAAAAGCCAAATCGGATGAGCTTTGGTCGAATCAGGAATCGGCGATCACGCACTGGAATACGCCGTTGATGCAAAATGAAGAAATCATCGAGTTGCCAGTCGACCAACGAACGGTGACGCGGCGATACACCGACAAAGCAATCGAGTTCATCACCGCCAGCAAAGACAAGCCGTTCTTTTTGTATTTGCCCCACTCGATGCCGCACATTCCTCTGTACGTTCCCGATGACGTTTACGATTCCGACACAGCCAATGCTTACAAGTGCGTGATTGAGCATATCGATGCCGAAGTCGGTCGCATCGCGACGACCGTTCGTGAGCTTGGACTCTCCGAAAAGACTTACATTATCTACACCAGCGACAATGGTCCGTGGCTTCGTTTCAAAAACCATGGCGGGAGTGCCGATCCTTTGCGGGATGGAAAGGGGACGACTTTCGAAGGCGGTCAGCGCGTTCCTTGCGTGATGTGGGGGCCGGGCCGGATTCCAGCGGGAACCAGTACCAACGCGTTTGCTTCGACAATGGATTTGCTTCCCACTATCGCAAAACTTTCCGGCCAACCGCTTGGCTCTAAAAACAAAATTGATGGTTACGATATCTCGTCGACTTTTAAGGGTGATGAGTCGCCGCGTGATGAACTTATTTTCTATTCCTCCCGTGGTGACTTGGAGGGAATTCGTCAAGGCAATTGGAAGTACCTTGAGAAAGTCACTCGACTTAATAAGAATCAAAAAAAGCTGAACAAGAAAACGCCTCCGCCCAAGACGTTTCTTTTTAACTTGGCGGAAGACATCGGTGAGCAGAATAATTTGATGGAACAGAACCCCGAAATGGTGGCCAAACTCAAAGCTCGAATGAGTGAAGCCGATCAGGAGATCACCGCGAACGCACGTCCCGTGTGGCGAAAAGAAGCAGTGGGTGCAAAATGAAATTTTA
>CAZQQR010000074.1:0-19258 GCA_964595515.1 uncultured Pirellulaceae bacterium | reverse complement strand
AATTCTGCCCGCCCTGAAAGGGCAGTCCTATGACAGCTCAGGGCAACGCCCTGAGATACCAATTTGCAAAAACACAACGCCCTGAAAGGGCAACTCTATATTCCAAACTGGCTTCAACCAGACTGGCATCGCCCAAAACGGCGCGTCGAAACTCGAACATCCGGCGATCCCGCTTCGAAACAACCAACTTCGGATTCCAAATAATTCCTCTCGGTCCACGAACCTTGGATGAAACCGGGACGTACCAAATAAGCTGTTTGTTGGGTGCCCCGCACCGAACTTCCGGCCTGACCGTCACCCTTCGTGGCCAAGATTCTTGGAACGTGCCGTAAGGATCCTCGACAATTTTACGTTTTCCAAGCAAAATAAGCGATCAAAGTGCCCTGCCCTTTGGCCAATCTCGGAACCATCCCCGGAACCAAACTTATGTCATCCGCTGAAGCTGCTGAACAATCGAATCAAACACCGATGATTCAGGCCGACCGGCTATCGAAATTCTATGGAATTTTCGCCGCCACCCGCGACATCTCTTTCAACGTCTACAAGGGCGAAGTCGTTGCTTTCCTGGGCCCCAACGGAGCAGGCAAAAGCACGACCATGAAAATCCTGACAGGGTACCTGTCGCCATCAGAAGGCGTCGCCAAGATCGCCGGCCACGACATGAGTCACGACCGATTGGAAGGCTCCAAAAAACTTGGCTACCTCCCGGAAACCGGGCCGCTGTACCCGGAAATGACACCATACAGTCTGCTCGATTTTTTTGCCGAAGCCCGTGGCATGGGCAAAGCGACAAAGCGTGACCGGATCGCAAACGCGGTTGAGCTTTGTGCACTGGGAAGCGTGATTTACAAACCGATCAATAAACTTTCCAAAGGTTACCGCCAGCGTGTCGGCATGGCACAGGCTTTGATTCATGAACCAGAAGTTCTAATTCTCGATGAGCCGACTTCGGGCTTGGATCCGAATCAAATTCGGGGCGTCCGTCAAACCATGAAACGCTTGGGACAAGAAAAAACGATCTTGCTTTCCACTCACATTCTTCAAGAAGTCGAAGCGATGGCTGACCGCGTCATCATGATCAATGAAGGCCGCAAAGTTTACGACGGAAAACTCGAAGACATCGATCCCGACGGAAAAGGTCTCGATCATATCTTTGCTGACCTTACCGGCCACGACCCCGAAACCGGCGTGTTGCTGAAAAAGAATCACGACGACGAAGACGGCGCACCAAATCCCGAGGCCCAATCAGAATCGGTCGGATCAGAACCCACCGATCCAGATCATCCCGATGCCGAACAAGAGTAAACACGGACGTCAAAAAGATTCGTGTCACTTTCGAGACAACGCGAGTATTTGCCTAAACCAATTTTGCTCAAACCAAACCAATCAATTAGATAGTTGCGAAAAGCAAGTTAGAGAAATCCAATTATGGAAATGCAGTTAATCGAATTTGCGTTCATGCTGGTCATCGACATGATGTTCCTCGTGATCCTGTTTCTGTTGATGTTGCCGCTAGGAATTTGGCGACAGGCAGCCTTTGCCGTTATGAAGCGAAACTTCATTGGTTACTTTAGTAATCCGACTGGCTATGTATTTCTTTGCTTGTTCGTCTTGTTGACTTCGTTCGCCGCGTTTTGGCCACACGAGTTCTTTACAACGAACCTCGCGAACTTTGATCAGCTGAACAAATTCCTTCCATACATCATGCTGATCTTTATTCCCGCGATCACCATGAGCATTTGGGCCGAAGAACGTCGCCAAGGAACGGACGAATTATTGCTGACATTACCGGCAAAAGATTTCGACATTGTGATCGGAAAATACTTTGCCGCCGTTCTCGTGTTCACAGTGTCGCTATTGTTTTCACAACTTTCCAACTATGCCGTTTTGCTGGCCATGACCGGCGGGCAATTGGACAACTTGTTGCTGTTCTCGACTTACCTTGGTTACTGGTTCATGGGAATCGCGATGATCTCACTGGGAATGGTCGCTTCGTTCTTAACCAGCAACTTGACCGTCGGATTTATCATCGGGGCCGCCTTGAACGCGCCGCTTGCGTTTTTCTCAAACGCGGATGTGATCTTTTCGAATTCGACCTGGATCCAACGTTTGTTTGAGTGGTCACTGCTTCAGCGGTTTGAACCGTTTGGTCGTGGCCTGATCAACATCTCGTCGATTATCTACTTCCTCGGGCTGGTCGTGATCGGCATTTACTTAAGCATGATTTTGATTGGCCGGCGTCACTGGCTGGGCGGCCGTGACGGGACATCGATGTTCTGGCATTTTGGTTTAAGAGCCGCCTTCGTCGCAATCATCGCCGTCGCATCGGTCTTGATTGTGCAGTACAGCCCGCTCAACCGCGCCCGGATGGATATTTCAGATTCAAAGATCAGCACGCTTGCTCCCGACACGGTCGAGATCCTCAACAAGCTTTCCAAAGAAGAAGGTCCGCCGATCAAAATCGAGGCCTACGTCAGCAACAACGTTCCCAGTGAATATGTGAAGATCAAATACGATCTTGTAAACCTCTTGCGCGAATTTGATGTTCTGGGTGGCAAGCGATTGGACGTTAACTTGCATCAAGGAATCGAGCCGTTTTCCGAAGAAGCGATCCTGGCAGAAAAGAAATACGGAATTCGACCCATCAAAGTCCGCAGTCAATCTCGTGGTGCGCTGCGAGAAGAAGACGTTGTTTTGGGCGTCGCATTCTCAAGTGGACTGGAACGAATTGTTCAACCATTTTTGCCGTATGGGACGCCGGTCGAGTACGAGCTGATGCGATCAATCAATACGGTTTCCAAAAACGAACGCAAGACCATCGGGATTGTACAAACCGATTCACTAGCTTGGGGGGCCAGCATTACACAGCGCGATGGACAGTCTTATCGAATCCCTCGTTTGCGACTTTTGACGGAGCTTCAAAAGCAGTATGACATCGAGCCCGTTGATCTATCTAAGGAGCTTGATCTGTGGATGAAAGACGACAACGACAAACCGGAGCGGCGACGGTACGACGCCCTTTTGGCCATTCAGCCGTCCCACTCCACACCGGACGAATTGAAACACTTGATCGATGCAATCCAAAGCGGTCAGCCAACGGTCATTTTTGAAGACCCACTTCCAAACCAGCAGAACTTTGAGCACATACGAAGTACGTTTCTGCCTCGATCATTTGCGCGAAACGGACCAGAAAAAGCAGAAATCGGAGACTTGTGGACAGCGCTCGAAATGGACGTTGACTACGGAAAACGACAGATTCAAATTCCTGCCGGTGCCCGCCAAGACATCAAACCGGATGATCGCTGGCCGTACATTGTCTGGCAACTCGCTTCTGAAAACCCGTATCCGCGTAACAACATGCTGATGCAAAAAGAGCGATTGATTATCCACGACCGCGACCCTAACCGAGACCCAAGATTCTCTGGGGTACACCCGGCGACTGGATTCCGAGAAGGCTCCGATCGAAAAGCGATTGACGAACTCTATTTTCAGTTCGCTGGTTACATCAAACCCATTCCCAAACCAAGTTTAAATTTTGAACCGCTAGTCAACACAGGCAACGCGGGAAAAATTTTGCTATTCGACCTCGCTCAATTCATTCCCCGAATGTTCCAAGGGCCACTGGATAGCCGGAGCGAAGGCATCATGGACAGCAAACGTGGTTCAGCAAGCCAGCAATTCACGATTGCCGCTCATATTACCGGCGATCAAAAAGACGATCCCATTCCAGAAACTACGGTCATCAAAAAATCAAAAAGACGAACCAACGTGATTTACGTTGCAGACGTCGATACGATCGCTGACTTTTTCATTCAAATCAGAGACTTTCCGATTGAAGAAGGAATTGAGTACCGATTTCAGAACTTGAGTTTTGTTCTCAACATCATTGATTCACTCGCCAACGAAAACACGTTTTTGGCACTTCGTAACCGCAAAGTCGATCACGTCACCCTGGAAAAGGTGACTGAGATTTACGAAAAATCGATGCAAAAGGTTTACGATGAAGATCAACGACTAACGATCGAGTACGAAACAAAGCTTTCGCAGGCTCAAAACGAAATCATGGAGAAAACCAAACCTCTTCAAGACGACATTCGTAAAGAGACTCGAAAACGCGACGAAGGCAAACCGTATGATGCGGTCAAACTTGCGGCCCAACAGGGGTTGCTGGAACAGGAAATTCGTGAGCAAAGCGAAAAGTTCCAAAACAAGCGAACCCAATTTGAGAACGAGCGACGTGAAGCGAAACGAACGATTGACCTCGAAGCCGAACTTGAAATCCAAAAAGTTCAACGGAAATTCAAACTAGCGGCGGTAGTCATTCCTCCGATTCCACCGCTCCTGGTTGGCTTGATCGTGTTCACGCGGCGACGACTTCGCGAGCGAGAAGGAATCTCCAAAGCACGTCGACTCAAGTAAAAAGTAATAGCCGAACCTCAATCCGACTTAAACTAATCGAACGTTAACTTGAGCTTGATCAAAATGACGAGTTCAAGTGAAACCTTCCAGGCGACCAATGAATAAACCACTGGCCAAGACATTCTTGATGGGCTTAATCGCCTTGGTGACATCCGGCATCGCGGCTTTCTTTTTTCCGTGGCCTGAACCGGTCGTTGAAAGCGCTGCCGTCGGCAAACCACTGTTTGAAGAATACGAAACAAGCGCTGTTCGCTCGATGCGAATCATGCAGTACAACGACGACAAAGGAGAAGTCGAACGAATCATTGTTCGTCGTCGAGGTCAAAAATGGGTCATTCCATCCCGAAAAGAATTCATCGCCAACAATGTTGCTCAGTACACCGCTTCGGCAAATTGCCTGAACGAACGAACAGTACTGGAGGAACAAACGGACAACCAGCAGGACCATCTTGAATACGGTGTGATTGATCCAATCGATTTCTCCAAAACCTCAAACCCATCCGGTTTGGGCAAAAAGATTATCCTTGAGGACCGGCAAGGCCGCGTGATCGCGAACTTGATTGTCGGTCGGCGAGTCAAAGACGACAAAACGAAACACTATGTCCGAATTCCTGGACAGCCGACCGTATACGTTTGCGAGTTTGATCCGCGTGCGGTGGAGACTGACTTTGGTGCCTGGGTCGATCCGAACTTGTTTGACCTGACCGGCGAAGTCCCCGTCAACGAAATCGCTGTTGAAAACTATCGACTCGACCCAAAAAATCTTAAGAAGAAAACTCAGATGGCGTACCGTGCCACGATGAGCGTTGGGCGACAGCAATTGAACTTGCGAACGTTGTCCGTTGGTGGAAGCAATGGTGAATGGAAAAAGATTCCATTTACGCAAAACGCCAGTGACCTGCTACAAAAATTTGCTGGACAAATGTTAAAACTTCCGTTCACCAATGTTCAGCGGAAAAGTGCTGAAATGGCGAGAGCTTTAGAAGCCCCAAAAGCCGATCAAAACACGAACGTGTTTGCAAAACTGGCTGGCCTTGGATTCGTTAGTACTGGCTACGAAAACGAGAGCTTTCAGTTTGATGGAGCCGCTGGTGAAGTCCGAATCGAGACGATGGATGGAGTTTCCGTCACGATGTACATCGGCGATATTTCCAAGGAACGCGCCGACTCGAATTTCCAGGTAAGTCGGTATGTGATGCTGTGTGCGGGAGTCAATGAAACGGCATTGCCGATGCCGATCGAGCCTGAGTACTCAAAGGATGCAGAAAAAGCCAAACAAGAAGAGAAAACCTATTTGAGAAAAGTCGAAACGCGTAACGGGAAACTTCAAAATTCACGAATCCGCGCAGCCGAGCTAAACCAGCAGTTTGCGGATTGGATCTACATGATTCCAGAAGATGTGATTGAAAACTTGCGGCCCGATCTTGAGCTGCCAACCAGCGAGGAAGCCGCCACAGCAGCAACCGCAGCCCCAGATGTCGAGGATGATCCGTTTGGCGGGAACAGCTCGGAGCAGGAGAAACCTGAGTCACAAAAAGACGAGAAATCTTCAGAGACTCCGAAAAAAGACGACTCGGCTACAGACAACACGGAATCATCTGAAGAAAAGTCGTCCGATGGAAACGATGACGACAATTAGTTTCTTTGGATAGAGACGATCGTTCTTCCGCGCTGCGTTCTACCGCGATCGTTTCTTTAGCAGACTAAATAGCGAAAGCAGGTTTAAGCGAGCAGCTTTCGTGCAGGCTTTCGCGGGACAGAGCATCGACGGGCGCCCGATGCACCATCACCGGCGCCGCCCGCATCACACCGGCAGGGCTTCTAGCTAACGAATTTCGATGTCTGTACTTTTAGCGACGTCGCCTTCTCATTTTATTTGTTGAAGCAGCAATTCTGCTTTAAGATATGGCAATCCGATCAACCATTTCCAAATTGTGTTTATCATGTTTGCCTTCAAAAAAACGTTGCTTGTTTCCAGTTTCAGTTTCGTCTTAATCGCATCTGGTTTCATCCACCATCAAGAATTGGTGGCTGCCGGCCCGGTCGCTGCATTGCAGGACACGGAATTTGAAGTCGGCGATCTCGTCGAACTGAATTTTCTGGGCAGCGATTACGAGGGAACAGTGACTCGTTTTACGGGAACGGGTTGGCCGTATGTTGAGTTCGAATATCGCGGCAAAACCAAAGAACAGTTTTTCCCACCCAGTCGGCTGAAGCTTCTTGAAAGTGCCGATTCAGAATCTGGTTCCGAAATGCCCGCCGCGGAAATTCGACAATGGGTCGATGCCACGGGCAAGTTCAAAATTAAAGCCAAATTCTTGAGCAATAAAAACGGCAAAGTCGAACTTGAAAAAGAAGACGGGCGAATCATTACGCTTCCGGCCAACAAACTAAGCTCTACCGATCAGGAGTATTTAAAACAGCTGGAGCTTGCCGAGAGCGATGAAAACCCGTTCGCAGGCGGCGAGAAAAAAAGCGGCTCAAAATCAGCGAGTTCAGGACGCAAAAGTAGTGGACGGGCATCTTCCAAAAGCGGAGCCAAGGCATCCAACGTTACAACATTGAGCCCTGAATACGCTTCTAATGAGATCGCTCTGATTGCCAGCGATTGGAACGTTAAACCCAATCCTTCGACTCTGCCAGCGACCAAAATGAATAAAGTAGTTTCGATCCCTGGCACCTCCGATCGCTATGACTTTCACAACCAGTTTTCCGGAACTCAACTAACGATCGGAAACGAGTTGTTTGGAACCGCGGTCGGGAACGCGTTTCGAAACACATCAGAAATTGTCACCATCGACCTTAAAACCGGCCGCGTAAAAAACAAGTCGACCGTCGCGATCAAACAAGCGACTTTGTTGGCCGTGTCGCCCGATGGCGAGAAACTGGTAACCGTTCGCAAAGGTAAAGGACGCGACAAGGGATCTGTTGATTTCTGGCAGGCCGGAGATGAGCCAAAACAAACATTGTCTTGGGAGTCCGCCAGCTTTTTTGACAGAGATGGCTTTGCTCCAAAATCGGGCTTGTTCCTAGACGACGCGCGTTTGATGACAGTTGGCAATCGCTTGGTTGTTTGGAACGTTGAATCCGCTGCCGCGATTTATTCAGCCAGCATCGATAGTGAATGTGCGACTGCGTTGAGCCCCGGCAAGAAACAAGTGGCGGTTCGCTCCGGGGATTCCGTTTACATCCTCAATGTGGACGATGGGACTGTGATGGGAGAACTCCAACCACCAGAAAAGAACTCAACACTATTAGCGTTTTCAAAAACGGGTCAGTTTTTGGCCGGCTATTGCTCGGGAACAGGTGCCATTTGGGTCTGGGACTTGACTGCGAACAAACTCGTTCGAGAGCTGTCGTCTAATCAACGAACCGCCAGTAGTTTGACTTGGGTTGGTAATCAGCATTTGCTTGTCAACGACCGTAGTTTGATCGATGTTTGGCTTCGGTCTGAGATTTGGAAATACAATGTCACTGGAAAGCTTGTAGCTTCGGGCGATGGTCGGTTTTGGGTTGCGAACAAGACGCGTTTTGCGCCGGTTCAATTGCCTCCAGGAAATCTTGGCGGTTTGTCAAAATACGATCCGGACGAACTGCTTGTGTTAAAACCGGGCAGTCGCATCAAGCTTGATTTTAAGCTTCCATTCCCACCAGCCGAGCAGAAAAAGATCAGGGACGAAGTTACCAGTCGACTTGAAGCGAACAATATGACTCTGGACCAGAGTGCCGATTTGGTGCTGAAAGCCACGGTTGAAAAACGAAAATCGGAATCCACAGAAGTCTCCGATTTCATGGGCGGCCCATTTGGCAGAAGAGGGTCTGAAAAAATCACTTACACTCCGACCTATGCATCGTTGCAGCTTTTGAAAAATGGCAAACCCGTTTGGAGCAGCGGTCGACTGTTTTCGTTGCAAGGAATGGTGATTCACATGAAAAAGGGAGAGTCTGCCCAGCAAGCGGCCAACCGAATGTGTAAACCAAGTCCAGCCTTTTTCTCACAGACGAGATTTCCAAAATACTTTGCTCAACTCCCCGATGGGAAGGTTTTGGGAGAGACTACGTTTGGCAAATAGTCACTTTTGAAATTGGATCGCGTTGACAAAATCTAACTTTTTTGATGTGAAGCGATAGTGAATCTAAACAACACGTCAACACGCTCCTGCCGTTTGCATCTGTCCGCCTATCTCATTTTGGCTTGCGTCACGCTGAGCTATTTTTGCCAATCAACCAGCGCTCAAAATCCGGTCAAATTACGTTACGGCTGGACACAGGGACAAGAGCATGGCTTCAAATTCAGTGCGGAGTTTGGAGACGAGAACAAAGAAAAAGTGAATGGATTTGCGACTTACTCGTTGGAAAAAGTCGACGTACAAAAAGACCTGTCGGGAAAAAACTTGGAGTCGTTTGAAGGCGGCGAAGCGACGTCAACGGCCTTTGCGGTTACCAACGATGGTTATTTGCTTACGTGTGCACACTGTGTTCGCGGAGCGGAAGTGATCGAAGTTTTTCTGGGAAAAAAGACCTATCAAGCCAAAGTAATCGAGTCGGATGCTGATCTGGATTTGGCACTATTGAAGATCGACGCGACGGATATTCCCAGTGTGACGCTTTCCAAGACCGCCAAAGTTGAGTTAGCCCAAGATATTCGTGCGATTGGTTTTCCATTGAGCGATGTTTTAGGCAACAGCGTCAAAGTTACTCGCGGGAGCATCGCAGGTTTTGTCGAAGAATTTGAAACGCAAAGTTATCAAATCGATGCCGCCGTTAACCCGGGAAACAGTGGCGGCCCTTTGGTTGATGAAACTGGTACGGTGATCGGCGTAGTGAACGCAAAATTGAACGGTGCCCAAATCTCCAAAGTTGGATTCGCCGTCCCAATCAAACACGCCTGTGACATGCTTGAACGTCATCAAGTCAATTACAAAGAAGACGTTCAGACGAAGGTTTTGAGCGGTGTGGAGCTCGCAAAGAAAGTGGCTCCCGCTGTGTTGTTTGTCAAAGCGACGATTGGAGAAGGCGTCGCAAATTCAAACTACCAGTTTTCAATTAGTGGCTCTCTGAATCATTCTGGCGAACGCGGCTACGAAATCGTGCAAAGCCGTGCGATCGTCGGTCTGGATGGAGTCTTGTTGGACTCAAAAGAGCCAGTGAATTTCCCAATGATGCTGGGGCCAGTTTGCGGTTTGCCGTTTGAAATGCTTCCCAACCGTCCCCAAGAAAGCTGGACACTCGCCCAACGGATCTTGATTCCACTGCCGTCCTCGGCGCCAAAACAAACGTCGAGAAGGGCCCCATTTGGGTTTGGTGGTTTTGGTCCAGGCTTTGGCCCGAGGTTCGGGGGTTTTGGACGACAATCAGTTGAAACAGAGGAGCCTGAAACGCGAATTGCCGTGGCAACTCGAATCGCAAAGTACAAAGTAAAATCTCGAGACAAAAATCTGGTCACAATCGATTGCGATGTTCGGCTGAAAACTGAGGATGACGAAAATGAATTTTCTCGGCTTCGAATTGAGAACAAAAGCACTTTAACTTTCGATACTAAGCTTGGAGTTTTTGTTGAGAAGCAGTTGAAGGGCAAACTGGATTTGAAAATTGGTGATGAACGCATCCAGTTGCCTATCAAGTTTTCTTACCAACGAGTCAATCTGGAGGAACGAGACGGTCAGCTTGAGACAGCCGGAAAACCAGCCACTCAACAAGAATTGAATTGGCCAGCTAGGTTGGTGGATCAAGAGTTAGACGGGCTCGATAACCGGGAGTTGTTGGCAATCCTGGACGGCTTGAATTCGGCTACGGTCGAAGAGACTCACCAAAAAGCTGTGGTGAAACGTTTAGAAAACGTCATTGCCAATCGGGACAATGTTCTCAGAAAACCAGCGATTTTGGCGATGTTGCGATGGGATCGGTCCGCCGCGACTCCTTGGGTTATTAGGGAGTACAAGACCGCCAATCCGTTTTCCAAACGTAGTTGGTTAAAACGACTTGGGCAGACTGGAAGCCCTGAAGCAGCCAAACTACTTTGCGAACAACTTGGCGATCTTACGATTCAAAACGACATCAAGAGTGCATTGATGGAGATTGGTGTCGTGGGTGAACCCGCATTGCTTGCCAAACTGGAGTCAAATCTGGACAAAACAGAACTGTCGTTAGTTTGTTTGGATTTGATTGGCAGAATTGGAACCGAGAAATCAATCGAGACGCTGAAGTTTCTGGCCCAAAAACGCCCACCTGCTGGGGAACGAAATAACGAATCGTTGAGCGCTAGGCTTGATTCTGCATTGAATCGCATCCACGCGCGCCTGAAGACCAAATAAAACTTCCTCCGCAAAACTTCTGTCAGTTGAATCTGGTTACTGCAGAAATCCTCGAATCTTTGCCCGATTCTTTATGTGCAAGGTGATTAGTTTTCTTAGAATTAATTTCCCAATTCCACCGCTCCCCTGCGTCTTACCGGTACCGAAAGAAAGTCCATGACATCATCCCTTGGAGAAACGATTCGAGAGGCACAAGCAGGGGACGCCGAGGCTGTCGCACAGATCGTCGGTCAGTATTCGAGTTTAATACAACGAGAGTGTTCGAAGTTTGGTCTTTGGCAACACCCTGATTGGAGCCATTCTGATTTGAATCAGGAGGTATTGTTTCACGTTTTGACACAGATTGATCAGTTCAAGAGTGTCGATTCGGAAAAACCTGGAGCGGCATTTGAGCAATGGATTCGAGTCACGACCAAGAATTTTTTGAACAATTTAAATCGACGAAGAAAAGCAAAAAAACGTTTCCCCGATGCTCCAATTAGAGGGCTGGATGATACCAGTCAACCGAAAATTGTCCTGCAGAACCCTCCGAAAACTGCCAGTTCAATTTTCGTTCATGACGAAGAGGCAATGCGACTTCAGGCTGCAATGAAGCAATGCTTGGATGACCAAGGCCGGCAGGTACTGAGCTTGCGAGTTGTGGAAGGACTTTCTTTAAAAGAGATTTCGGAGCGCTTGTCGTTGAGTTACGACCAAGTGCGATACAAGTTTGATAAATCGCTTGCCACACTGCAAAAGCAATTGGGCGAGCCCAGTTAGAACGAGGAAAAGTTGATGGCATACTATGTTACGTTTGAGCCAAAAGAGAGATCACGTTTTGTAATTCTTCTTGACCACGGGTATACCGGATTTTTTGAAATCATCGATGACGCGATTCCGATAGTTGCGGCTTACATGGCCAGCAAGAACGCTGCCGTCGTTATTTGGTTACCCGAGGGTGCTGGCGCGGTCGTCGACGTCGTCAAGATTCCCGAGGGTGGCAGTGACAATCCAGCATTCTCGTTTAGCTACTCGGTTTTCCATGCGGTTGGGCGTGTTGATCAGACCCTTTCGGCTGCCCTTGCGGATAAGGATTCGAAAGTAGAGATCAAGTTTCCAGTCACGCTCTTGAGCAAAGCGATTGCAGGAGCTAAAGAAGCCGAAGCGCTGGATCCACCAATGCGTCAATGGAGGATTGAATGCCCATTGGATTCAGGTAGCTACACGATAAAGTCCTGTCCGATGAACCTGATTCCAACTTGCAATGAGGCGACCGGAGAAGTGACCTGTGGTGGAGGTGGTCCTGGTTAACCAGACTGCGTGGCTCTAGATTTTTTACCGAATTGGGTGGTTTCTTGTGAATTCAGATCAACCGGCTCCAGATGAACTTTCGGACGAGCAACGCCAACAAGTGGAAGAAATTTGCGACATCTTCTTACGACAGCTGAAAGCCGGCAAGCGCCCTGATTCAAAGGCGATTGCAGAAGAGCATCCTTCTCTGGCCGCCAAGCTTGGGAGCCGCCTCAAACTTCTTGAGGCGGTTTTTCGAGCCACCAATCCGTCCAGCGGATTCCAAGATAGTCGGAAAGCTTCAGAAGTTCCAGAATTGCCAGATTCACTCGATGACAGCTTTGAAATTGATTCGGCCAATATCGATGGTCATACGTCTGAGAATTTTGTTCGCACATCGCGTGATTTCCTGTTTCATGAAACAGCCCGTCGAATCAGCTGCCCGCATTGCGGCAACTTGGTTCAGCTTGTCAGTGTCGAGAAAAAGGAAGTTACCTGCGATAGTTGTGGAAGTGCAGTTTCGATTGCTGGTGAAACCACCCGGATAGATTCTGACGTCAAAATCCCAAGGGAAATCGGCAGGTTTATTGTCAAGCGCGTTCTTGGTCAAGGTGCGTTTGGAAGTGTGTACCTCGCGTTTGACCCGCAATTACGTCGCGAAGTTGCACTCAAAGTTCCTCGGCAGGGATATTTCATAACCGACAATGAAGAACAACGTTTTTTTCGAGAAGCGCAGAGTGCTGCCAAACTCAATCATGCCAACATTGTTCGAGTTCACGAAGTCTCAAAAAACTTAGAAACGCCGTTCATTGTAAGTGAATACATTGAGGGAATGACGCTAGGTGACCTCGCCAGCGGCGGTCTGTTGACCTTCAATGAAATCGTCGAATTTGTAGCCCAGATTTGCAGCGCTGTTGAGCATGCCCACCAAAACGGGATCATTCACAGAGATCTCAAGCCGAGCAATATTCTAATTGATCAATATCGGAACGCATTCGTTTGCGATTTCGGACTCGCACGTCGAGAAGATACCGAAATTACGATGACAGTCGATGGGATGGTTCTGGGAACGCCTGCGTACATGTCCCCCGAGCAAGCAGCTGGCATTCACCAAAAAGTTAACGCCACGAGTGATGTGTATTCGTTAGGAGTCGTGCTTTATAAATTGCTCGCGCGCGAATTGCCTTTTTCTGGCACAAAACGAATGTTACTTCATCAAGTAATCCATGATGAACCCAAAAGTCCCCGACGATTAAATGACAATATTCCCAAGGACTTGGAAACGATTACGCTTAAGGCAATGGGAAAAAAACAGAGCGAGCGTTTCCAGTCTGCTGGAGAAATGCAGCTTGAGTTGGAGCGATGGCTACGTGGAGAACCGATTTACTCTCGTCCGGTAAGTTCATTGACTCGGTTTTGGAAGCTATGCAAACGCCATCCATTAACTTCATCTCTTTGTTCAATCATTGCTGGGCTGCTTATCCTGGGGTCTGTTTACGCTTGGTTAACGGCAAAGAACGAGGCTTTGTTGCGTGGTGTAGCAGATCAAAATGCGATCGAAGCAGTTCATAGCCAACGAGAAAGCGAACAACGGCTCAACAATCTCTATCTTCAGAAAGGCTATGAAACTCTAGATAGCAATGAATTGGTTGAGTCGGGATATTGGTTCTCAAAGTCATTGGAAGTTGCAGACACTCCAACGGGACGATTGCGACTTGAAATGATTCTTGATCGCTTACCGACACTTCAAGCTTTGCTTCCAGTTGAATCGAGAACGCGAGATCTAAAATTCAGTTCAGACGGGCTTCGAGTTGCAGTTGGAACGAGTGAGGGTAGCGCAAAAGTGTTCGACTCGACCACCGGCGAGCTTCTATTTCAGCATGACAATCCCGGTAAATTTCCAGTGTTCCACGTTGAGTTCCTTTCGAACGACGAGAACTTGGCGTTTCGATCAGCAAAATCAAGTATTCAAATTTGGGACATAGCAAACAATCGACTGATCAAAGAGATCAATCACCCCAATGTGGTCAACGCCATGGCGGTCGACAGTGCAGGCAGTTTGCTTGCCACTGCAGGTGAAGACAAAAGAATTAATATCTGGAATGGCAAAGATGGAGAACTTCAAAAGGAGTTGAAGTTTGAACAAGAATTAGATGCTATTCGCTTTGCAACTGGCTCAGCTCGACTACTAATCCAAACCGTCGATTCCGATTCAGAATCTGGTGAAATCGCAAGCAAACTTGAACTTGTCGAAATTGCATCGGGTGAGTCAATTTGGCAAAAGGCACTCGCTTACCCTCTCACTACCGACGTTAAGCGGGAGCATTTATTGACAACATCTCCATCTGAGATGTCACTTTGGAATCTAGAAACTGGAAAACAGATCGGCGAGAGTGTTAATTCAGAGGGAATAGCCAGTGGGATGATAGATGATCAGGAAAACCAGATTGTCTCTATTTCCGACTCGGGTCGAATTCAAACTTGGAACATTGCTTCCGCCCCAACCCGAGTTGCCGAATTTCAGCTTAAATTCGATATCGGAACCATCGTAAGTGACGCGACCTCTCGGACTTTCGCTGCCAGCGATCAAGACGGTTCGATTCGGACGTACTCAACAGAAGCAGGCGTCGAGTTAGTGTCTCGTATTCCAACTCGACTTGCGTTCCCAACAATGAAATTTGCCCCCGACGGGTACATCATTGCGATCGAATCCAAAGGGGAAGTTCAAATCTGGGATTGTTCCAGCTCGGTCCCAAGTTATCTCGAATTCAATCATGACGACCAAGTCAAAAAAGCAATGTTCTCGAACAATGGCAAACGCTGCTACACCATTGGCCTAGATGGCAAAGCTTACATTTGGGATACCGAATCTGGACAACAAATTGGCAGCACAATAGAACACGCCGCAGGAATCGTTGAGTGCGATTTGACGTCGGATGATCAGTTGTTTGCGACTGCAAGTTTCGACAAGACCGTCAGTGTGTGGGATGCTGCAACAGGTGCCAGAATTGGAAATTCGTTACCCCATGAATCTCCTGTCTTAGAAGTAGTTTTCGCAAGTGACGGAAAACACTTAGCGAGTGGATGTGACGATGGAACTGTCTCTGTTTGGAAAATTTCAACGGATCGAACCAAGCAGCCCAGCCCAATTGCTACGATGAAACATGAAGACCGAGTTCGCAAACTTGTTTTTGGCCCTGATAATTTAAGAGTCTTTTCAGCAAGCATGGACGGTACAGTTCGAGGCTGGGATTCAAAATCGGGGATTGCTCAATCAGGGCCTTTCAATCATGGGAAACGCTCCTTGAGTTTAGATCTTAGTCTTGATGGAAAACAAATCGTTTCAGGTGGAAGCAACGGCTCCATTAAGGTCTGGAACCTCGACGGCTCTATACTCAAAGAATTCGAACTTGAGGGAGACCCTTGGGAAGTCAAGTATTCCAGCCCGGACCTAGTGGTTGCCAGTCAGAGCTTTGGAACAACAAGTGTTTTTCAAACGCTTGAAAATGGAATGGAACTTTTGCACGAACTAAAACACCCATTTCTACCAGCGGTGTTTTATTCGGACGTCGAAGTCAATTCACAATTCGTAGTTTCTGGCGGAGGCTGGCCAAAAGGCAAGGGATTCCACAAAGGAGGTTGTCTGATTTGGAGCCTCGCAGATGGGAGCGTTGTGGGTCCACCATTGCAACACGAAGCCTATGTTGCCTACGTGGAGTTTAGTCCTGAAGGCAACAAACTGATTTCGGCATCATCTGATGGGAATGCGCGACTTTGGAATTTCGAGGAAACAAAATTGTCAACCAACAACTTGGTCAAATTGTTTGATTTTCTAGGACATTCGGCAACCGAAATTGAACTACAAGACTCCGCTGAAGATCTAAGTCAAACCAGAATTTCGGTATTCCAAGAAGTTCAGAAAATTCAAAATTCACGATTGGTTAACAAGAAACACGATCGTTTAACCTGGGAAAAACAACTTGGTAGACTTCACAAAACCTACAACCAATAATCGCGTACTCTAAACATGGGCAGTGGCAGAATTTACTTTGATCAGTCGGCAAATCGCTATTTCGTCGACATGACAGTCCGTACAAGTGCGTTTTATGACGCGACAGATGATGAGAACCTTTGGAGAGAGGCTTTCACAATTGCGTCGCGGTATCTTTTCGAGGCAACGCACGGCCAAGCACAGATTGGAAAGATCCGTTTTATTGCCAATGGACCAGGACTTGGCAACGCCGACGCTGTCTTGATCAAATCCATAAACAACTCCTCCACACAGGCGAATTATCACCGTGAACTCGATAGTCAAGAGCTTGTTGGTGCAATGACTTTAACGACAGTCGCAATGAAATTCCCGATGGAAATCGCGCATGAAATCGGACATTTTGCGCTGGGACTTGGCGATGAATACCTTCTTTGCGGCGCCGGATGTTCCATACCTTCTTGCACTCGAGACGCTACTACCGGCGCGTCGCTAATGGAGTTTTCAGCCTCCAAGCACGGGGTTGGTATCGAAGAGGACCCTGACGGTAATATTGTTTCAATCTCGCCCTTGCAGTCGAACGTCAATCAATTCTGTTTCCCTAGAACTATCGATGCCGCCCCTCATGAACACATGCGAGGAGTGGACAACGCGACAAACGTCCAGACAACACAACAATCGCAGTATCCGGGGAAATCGTGCTGGGAAGTGATTTGTGATGGATTTAGCAAGATGCAGCAACCGCAGTACTCCAGTTCAAACTCTTCCAGCATCCAGCCGATCAGTTGGGAAGGATCGTTGAAAACAAATCAATTCTTGATTGCGTTATTCGACTTTGATTCTGACGACCAAGAGAACATCCTAAATTCACTCAAACCAGCGACATTGGCTTTTGTCAATCTAATTGCAGGAACGGGGGATGAGTTTGCTTTACTTAAAAACCTGCAAGTCATTCGTGCCTTGGAAGTAGTCTCAACTGATTCGAACTTGCTTCGGCTCGTGGACAACATCAAAGGGATTGAAGAAAAGAGTGGAGCCGAGTCTTCGACATTTCTCGGACTCGATCAGTTCCAAAATGCAAAGATGGCGGGAAACCGTCGAATCATCATGATCGCCCCGGGAGATCATGATGTTAGTGCTGACAGTGCTTCCGAGTTCTTACACAGTTTTTCGGAGCAGCTTGAGGACAACTTTATTGACTTAACTGTCTTGACTTATGGAAGTGGAGATCTTGCGACAGCGTTGAATGAACTTGAAACGCAAAGCCCTCGACTCACACATATCAACTATCTGCCATTTGCGAGTGAGAACTATCAGAGTTTTCATCTTCAAAATGCACTTGCAAAAATCTATTTTTCAGAGACCCCTGGGCTTGGCATAGTCTCCAGCAAAACTGGCCGTTTTCCTACTCAGTCGATTCGCGATGTATTTGATCATCCCGAAGAATTCAGTGATCCCGTGGATGCGCTGCTATTGCACCCTCAAGCTGAAGGCGTCGACCACGTTGTTTCTATCGAAGAAGGCGCTCAAGCCGCCTATTTCGTTTTGAGTCTGGCAGATAGAGACGATGCAGAATTAATTTTGATCAGACCAAATCAAGAGAAACTGGGCGTCGATTCTGAAAAAGTTGTGAAGTCCAGCCTGACTGAAAATGTCAAATTTTTTGAAGTACAAGGAACCGATATCGCGGGTCGATGGATTGTTCGAGTCCGTCGAAATGTCGCGGCCAATATTAAAGAGCGTAAAGAGATACCTTTTCAAATTCTTGTCGCCGCTAGAAATGGATCCGTAAACTTATCGACCAAAGTACAGGTGAAAGGCAACCAAGTTACTTTCAGCGCCATTTCTACTCATGAAAAACCCTTAGACTTCGTCAACACCACCGTCGAGATCTATCAAGACGAACATCACGAGCAAGCTACAGGCAGGCCTCCTATCCAAACTGCTCGCCTTCGACGACCGGTCGTTACGGACCGCAACGGACGACAAATAGAAGTTTCAAGCGGCAGAATGTTCGCCCAAACCACACTACAACCGGGTAACTATTTTGCTGTCTTTGAGTGTGCCAACGTTGGTCATGCCATTCACGCCAACAATCCTAAAATGCATCTCGTCGGTTTCGATGGACCGATAGATCAGCCGCGGATCCCCCCATTCACTCGAATGCAGCAGCGTTACTTCACTGTCAAGGGCAACTAAAGTAGCCCAATCTCTATCCCGTGATTCTTGGTTTTTCGCTCTAATGGTGCGCGACATGAGCGAAATTCAACCGTGCTCATTTTCATTTGTCTGAGCTATCACGAGCCAAAATTATGACGGACACTTTGTCGCCCGCTGATCCAGAACTTCCTTCCGTACCGCCTACAACTCCACCACAAAAAATTGGTTCGATTCGCGTCATTCGAAATCGAATCATTCAAGGCTTGTTCGTCGTCCTGCCGCTTTTCATCACCTATTTCGTAATCAAGTGGCTTTACGACACACTTTATTCACTCGCATTAAAACCGATCGCCTACTTCTTGAAGATCGCCTGGGGCTTGGATAAAGAAGCACCCTCGATGCTGCTGGATTTTTTACTGTCCTGCGCCGCGTTTGGTTTGGTCTTGGGAGTGCTGTTCATGGCTGGAATGGTCGTCCGGTCAAGACTTCATCGATCAGTGGAGTGGATACTATTGAACGTGCCGGGAGTGAACACGGTCTACTCAGCGGTCAGTAAAGTCTTTAACGCGATTTCTTCCTCGACTGATCCGCGCGGAAAATTCAAGCGAGTCGTCCTGGTCGAATTCCCCCACCCTGGATTCCGTGCCCCGGCCTTTGTTACGAGCGAGTGTAAAGACGTGTCCACAGGAAAAACGATCTTGAGTGTCTACGTGCCGACCACTCCTGTTCCAACATCTGGATACATGCTGCTTGTTTTGCAAGAAGACGTTACGGAACTCAATTGGGATCTCGAAGAAACATTGCAGGCTATCGTTTCGGGGGGAATCACCGTGCCCGAAACAGTTACTTACTTAAAACCCAGTTTGTCTGAATCTTAGTTAGTCTTAGTTAGCTCCTAGTTGGTCGAAGCAATACTTTGCTGCTAGGCTGGCGATAGCCGGCTAGAGCTGCGTTACACCTAAAGATCAGGCCTAGCCGTTTTAGCGTTTTAGCGATAGTCACGGTTGAAGCAGCGCAAACCGTGGCTATCGCCAAAACGGCTAGATTTACCAGTCCCACTTTTAAGCTCACTTTTAAGCTGTAACGCTGCACTAGAATTACCAGCCTA
>CAZQQR010000073.1:13561-19818 GCA_964595515.1 uncultured Pirellulaceae bacterium | reverse complement strand
GTTTTCGCGCAATCCATTTGAGACGGGGGCATTAGATTCTGACGGCTTGGAAATGCATGTAGTCATAACCTGCGTGACGTCCGAGGTTGTACCAACCATGTTGCTCAAAAATATCCAAGAGCGGTCGGTATTCCGGCTGGGCAAACAACGCGCGATCGGCGCGCCAGCTCAATTGGTTTTCGCTATGGTTGAGATCGATGGCGACTCCCCATGAGTGAGTCGACCAGCTGGTTCCGTTTCGCATTCTTCTTTTGTTGAGCGAACCGCCGTAGTTGTGATTGATTCGTAGCCGTTCAATTTCAGCCAAGCCGTAATGCGAGAGGACACCACTCAGAGCGTTTGAAAGCGACTGTGAAACTAGTCGGTGGACGCTAACGCTGCTGACTGCGGCTCCGCCGTAGTACAAGGGAAAAGGTGGTGAGATTCTGGTCACGTAACTGTAATCTTGAGGGTCGCCGTAAACGCTTTCAATGTTGTCATAAGTCGGCCGAGCGATTGAGCCTGGGGTCCCGCCTCCGCCTCCACCCACTGGGGTTGGGGTAATGGCCGGGGTGGGTGTTGTTCCAGCTGGAATTTGAGGAGCCGCGCTCAGCGCAGCCCTGGTTTGAGGGCCAGCGATTCCATCAACCGTCAGCCGATTGTGCCGCTGGAAATTCATGACGGCCTGCTGTGTTCTGCTACCGAATACGCCGTCGGTGGAGAGTCGCGGTCCGTGAGGGGATCGGCTGTTTAAGTCTCGTTGCAATTGTCGAACCTGGTCGCCGCGACTGCCGAGCCGAAGATTGCCTTGGCCGGCGGGAGTTGCCGCTGGAGAGCTTTGGCGCGCCAATCTTGCTTGTGTCACTGGTCCCGCAATTCCGTCGACGCCGATTCGAGCCTGCTGTTGAAACTGTCTCACGGCGGCTTCGGTTTTTGCTCCAAAAATTCCGTCCGCCGTAAGTCTGGGAGACGGGCTAAGGGCAGCATTCAACGAGCTTTGCAGAGAAGTTACGCTTGATCCACGGCTACCACGGCGCAATAACATAGCGTCCTCAAAATTTCTAAATCAAATTAATTTCCAACGATCTAATTTGAGTTACGCCGAAATTTTCAATCCGTTGCAAGAAATTTTTCACTCACTCGTTTTTTCTTGCGATTCATTTTTTTCGACGTTTGCGCCGGGTTTCAGGATTGGGCAAACTTGAGTCTGATATTGGAATGTCAAATGGCCGCCAAAAAAATGTTTCAACCGTTTCTGCGTTAACTCGCAAGATTCAATACAACTTGAATCGGGATTTCGGTTCGGTTTGGGTAAGCGGTGAAATTTCTGGAATGACTCAACCTTCGTCTGGTCATGTTTATTTGACATTGAAAGACGAGCACGCTCAGTTGAAGGCGATTATTTGGCAAAGCAGCATGCAGCGGCTACCGTTTGAGATTTCCAACGGGCTGGAGGTTGAATGCAGCGGTAACATTGATGTCTACCCACAGCGCGGGACGTATCAGTTGATCGTTCGAACGTTGCGGCCTAAAGGCATTGGTTCGTTGGAGCTTGCGCGGCAGCAATTGGAGTCGAAGCTTCGCGCCGAAGGTCTGTTCGCCCCCGAGCACAAACGGCCCTTGCCTCGATTCCCCAAGCACGTTGCCGTGGTCACTAGTCCGACGGGTGCTGCGATTCGAGACTTTCTCCAAGTCCTCACTCGTCGATGGCCCAACATTCGTGTCACGATCGTGCCCGTCAAAGTACAAGGGTCGGGCTCAGCACGCGAGATCGCAACCGGGGTCAGTCTCGCAAATCATTTCGTTGACAAACCCGATGTGATTGTGGTGACGCGAGGGGGTGGAAGCGTCGAAGATCTGTGGAGTTTCAATGAAGAGGTCGTCGTTCGTTCGATTTATGCATCTTCAATTCCTGTTGTTTCTGGTGTTGGGCATGAAACGGATGTGATGCTTTCGGATTTGGTTGCTGACGTGCGGGCTTTGACTCCTTCGGAGGCGGCCGAAAAATTGACACCCGATTACGCAGAGGTTTCGGCTTGGCTGGAAAATGTTCGCCAACGATTGACTCGCAGTTTGGTCGGTTCCGTTCAAGCTGGTTACGACCAAGTCAGTAGTTTGGCATCTCGAACCGTGATCACCCAGCCGCTTGAAAAAATCCGTCAGTCCGCAATGGCGGTGGATCATCTCGAAAGTCGATTGAATGGTGCCGCGAAATCTTCTGTTTCGGAACTTGATCATTCGCTCAAAGAACTCTCAGCGCGGCTTCATTCCATCAGTCCGCTTTCAGTTTTGGCCCGAGGTTATAGTTTGACCACGGACAAGTCAGGGAAACTGGTGATGGATTCGAATGACGTTCAAGAGGGCGATGAGATTTTGACTCGTGTGCACAATGGAGTGGTCGAAAGCGTGGTGAAGCAAAGCCAAAAGGGTTGACCACTACGAAGTTGTTTGTCTGAGTGATAAAATCTTGGATGAAGGAGCGAAGCGGATTTTACCGTTTCGTTTCTTTCAGTCGTGTAAGTTTGTTTTTCGAGTAAGTTCGTTTTAAAACAGAGTTTTCCGTTGGCTCAGAAAAAGAAATCCAAAGCAGCGTCAACCAAGTCGGGTTCTAAATCGTCAACCAAATCGGCTGACAAAAAGAAAGCCCGTGTCGCCAAAGACGATGTTCCGTTTGAGGAATCGCTTGCCAAACTGCGATCGGCGGTGGACGAACTGGAGAACGGTAATTTGACGCTGAGTGACTCGCTTGAAAAATACGAGCAAGGCGTGGCGAATTTGAAGCAGTGTTATGCCGCCCTCAATTCAGCCCAGCGACAGATTGAAATGCTTGTCGATCTGGATGAGGAAGGAAATCTCGTCACTCGGCCGTTTAATGATGCTGCAACTTTTGAAGCCGAGAGTGATTCCGAAGAAGATACCGATGACGTCGATGAACCGGGCGAGGAATGGGACGAAGACGACGAATCTGACACGCTGTTTTAATTCAGGTAGTTGATGATTCTGACAACAGTCTGATTCCGACAACTTTCCGGGTGTTGTCGCTCAGTGAAAATGGATCGGTGCTTCACTCATAGAAGGGTTCTTGGTTGGTTGCCGACATAGACAAAACCGTGGTTTCATTTAGACTGATGGTTACGTTTTTAGCACGAATTCGGTTCTTTAAATGTGGTAGCAGTAATCGCGAATCACTTTGCCTGTCGTGCCATCAAAGCTGACTTGGATTTGTAATGACGACTTCGGACACCGCAACCTTTCCCCCTGAGATCGAAGGTTTTCGTGACGAGATTGATTCGGCACTGGATCAGTACTCGCAATTGGATTCTGATTGTCCGGATCATTTGAGGGAAGCGATTCGTTATTGTTTGCTCGCTCCCGGGAAGAGAATTCGGCCGTTGCTGGTTTTGACAGCGGCTCGAGTTTGCGGTGGAACTGTCAAGGCCGCGATGCCTGCAGCATGTGCAGTTGAGTTAATTCACAACTACTCTTTGATTCACGATGATTTGCCAGCGATGGACGACGATGAGCTACGTCGCGGGCGTCCTACTTGCCATGTCAAGTTCGGTGAAGCGACCGCGATTCTTGCTGGTGATGCGATGATCCCGATGGCTTTTGAGTTGATCGCCAATCAGATCCAACCAGCCGGAATTGCCGCTCGCTGTGTTTCAGTGTTAGCAAAAGCAGCTGGGCCGTCACGATTAGTTGGTGGGCAGGCGGATGATTTAAACCTTCAGTTTTCAGCATCTGATGTTGAAACTTTGGAGCGAATTCACCGCCGCAAGACTGGAGCCCTGTTGAGTGTGTCTCTGGAACTGGGAGCATTAACAGCGGGTGCGACGGATCTGAGGTGCGAAAGCCTGATTAATTTCGGAAATCATCTCGGATTAGCGTTCCAAATCGTCGATGATCTGTTGGATTTGAACGGCTCGCAAGCCAAAATGGGGAAGCGAACTGGCAAGGACGCTGAGCTTGGCAAACAGACTTACCCTTCCGTGATTGGTGAGGCTGCAAGTCAGCAGCGTGCTGAAGAGATGGCTCAAGCAGCAATTGACTCGCTGTCGATTTTTGGTGAAAAAGCCGATCCGCTTGTACAGCTTGCCAAATTCGTCATTAACCGTACTCAATAACAGATTATTTAAAAATTGGATTTTGCTTCATTGATTTTGGCAATAAATTCAATGATCAAACGAAGATCGTCGGATCCCGATAAAAAGTACTCCCAATTGGCGACCACTTTGAACCGACCTCGACCGACGACTTGCGTTTTCCAGCGACCTAGGATTCTTCAATGCCCAAACTATTACCCACCATTCAATCGCCGCTTCAGCTTCACGATATGTCTTTGGAGCAGTTGGATCAGATTGCGGACGAGATTCGTGAAACACTCTGCGGGCTGCTTAGTTTGCGTGCCGCGCATTTTGCTTCGAATCTTGGTGTTGTTGAGTTGACGTTGGCGCTTCACAGCACCTACGACTTTCTCAAAGACCGTTTGATTTGGGACACGGGGCATCAGATTTATCCGCAAAAGCTGATCACCGGTCGCTACGACGAATTTCACACGATTCGCACCAAGGGTGGATTGATGGGGTATCCCAACCCAGCCGAAAGCGATTACGACCTGTTCATGACTGGGCATGCTGGGTGTTCTGTTTCGACGGCGGTTGGGCTGCGAAGCGGTGATGATATTCTTGGCAACAAAGACAATTACAGTGTTGCTGTAATCGGTGATGGCGCGTTTCCGTCAGGCATTGTGATGGAGGCGATCAACAACGCGTCAGAGTTGAAAAGCAAGATGCTGGTGATTCTCAATGACAACGAAATGTCAATTTGCCCACGCGTAGGCGGAATCGCGAGTTACCTCGATCGGCTTCGCTCGAATCGTTTTTACACGGGTGTTAAAAACGAAGTCGTCAACATGCTTAACAAAGTTCCAGTCCTAGGCGATCCAACGGAACGGTTGTTGTTCCAAATAAAAGAAGGCGTCAAGGCTGGCCTGCATGGCGGCATGATGTTCGAAGAGTTTGGATTTAAATATTTCGGTCCGATTGACGGGCATGACATCGGAGTTGTCAAAAAGTATCTGAAAATGGTCCGTGAAATCGACGGTCCTGTTTTGCTGCACGTGATCACGAAGAAGGGGCACGGGTTCAAACCCGCTGCCGAAGATCCGGTTTACTTTCATACCCCTGCTCCGTTTGACGAAAAAGAAGGCAAGGCGGTTCCTCAGTCGACTAGCAGTAGCAAGTCGTACACGAATCATGCTCGCGATGCGATCGCGGATCAGATGAGACACAACGACAAAGTCACTGTGATCACGGCCGCGATGTGCCAAGGCAATAAGCTTGAGCCAGTCCGCGAAGAGTTCCCTGATCGGTTCTTCGATGTTGGGATTTGCGAGTCGCACGCCGTTGCTTTTGCGGCGGGGCAATGCAAAGTCGGGTTGCGTCCGATCGTTGATATCTACAGTACATTTTTGCAGCGAAGCTACGATCAAATCTTTCAAGAGGTTTGTCTTCAGAATCTACCCGTGACGTTTATGCTTGATCGCGGTGGTTTGACGGCCAACGATGGCCCGACGCACCATGGCACGTTTGATTTTGGATACATGCGGATCTTTCCGAACATGGTCGTGATGGCTCCCGGCGATGCCAACGACATCGGGGCGATGCTTGATTTTTCTCTTAAGCATGACACTTCTTGTTCGATTCGTTACCCGAAAACGAATGCTGAAGAGATTAGCCGTGAGCTTCAACCGATTGAACTTGGGAAATCAGAAACGATTCGCGAAGGTAATGACGGCGTGATTGTGGCTTGTGGAGTTACCCTGAGAGCGGCGATGGACGCCGCGGATGCCCTTGGTGACGAAGGCCTCGATGTTGGCGTGATCAATGCCAGGTTTGTTAAGCCGATCGACCGAGCGATGGTTGAGGACGTGCTAACAAACATGCCATTCGTTGTGACGGTCGAGGAAGCAATGTTGATGGGTGGATTCGGTAGCGCCATGCTAGAGGCGGCTAACGAAATGAAGCTGGACACAACCAAGATCAACCGGATTGGTATCCCAGATGAGTTTGTGGAGCACCAAGACCGCAGCGAAGTGTTGGCTGTGTTAAAGCTCGATGCTGCCGGGATTGCGGAGACTTGTCGCGAGGCGGCAAAGCAGATTAAATTGGGAACGAGAGTTTAGGTGATGTTCGGCTGCAACGTTGATGGCCAGTGATGCTTGAGGGAATTCCAAACGGCAGTTTGGCAAAGGCAGTTTTGGCAAAGGCAGTTTTGGC
>CAZQQR010000073.1:12403-13461 GCA_964595515.1 uncultured Pirellulaceae bacterium | reverse complement strand
CGATTTCTGGAACACCCTCCTGCTTGCGGGAGGGTCGGGCTCTCAGGCCCGGGGAGGGCCGAGAAAGAGCGAGAGAAAACACGTAAATGCGACGGCAGGTAATCGGCGCACTCCCTCTCCGCCGCTGAGACGGCGACTCTCCCAAAGGGAGAGTGATGTCACGTACAACGAAATTTGAAATATGGCTGATCGCCCAAAAGTTATCTTGCTTGGCTCCGGCGACCGGCGTCCCAAAATTCTGAAAGAAGCAGACCGGCTTCGCCCAATTATTGAAAAGTACGCGGATGTCGTTGACCAAGACTTCAATTATCAGGCTGATCTAAAGAATTCAAAAGCCAATTTTGCGATCGTGCTTGGTGGGGATGGTTCGATTTTACGCGCCGCCAAACAGATGGGCGCGAATCAGATTCCTGTACTAGGCGTGAACCTTGGAAAGCTAGGTTTCCTGGCTGACATCAATCCGAACGCGGTTGAGGATGCGCTCAAATGTATTGGCGAAAACCAATATCAGTTGGTTGATCATCTGATGATCCGTTGTGAAGTCACCCAGGATGGAAAGACCATTGCCGATGAAGTCGGATTGAATGAAGTCGCCATTCTTGGCGGACCTCCGTTTGATATTCAGCAGATCGATTTGTTTGTCGATGATGAAATGGCCACTTCTTATCTTTGCGATGGCTTGATCGTGAGCACGCCTATTGGTTCGACGGCCCACAACCTTTCCGCCGGCGGTCCCATTCTTCGAAAGAATCTTCAAGCGTTCGTCATTTCGCCAATCAGTCCTCACACGTTGACCGTTCGTCCGGTTGTTGATACTGCCGACCGAATTTACGAGATCGTTGTCAGCAAGCCCAACGAATCGACGTGCATTGTTCTCGATGGACAAGTGTTGTCAGGAATTCAGGCCAATCACCGGGTTCGAATTCAGCGTGCGGACTCTGTGTTCCAAATGGTGCAAGTCACCGGGAATAGCTATTACAGAACCCTTCGAGAAAAGCTTGGTTGGGGCGGTCAGTTTGCAAACAAGGCGAAAGAGTAGTCGACGAGGTAGTCGATCT
>CAZQQR010000073.1:0-12303 GCA_964595515.1 uncultured Pirellulaceae bacterium | reverse complement strand
TGGGGCGGTCAGTTTGCAAACAAGGCGAAAGAGTAGTCGACGAGGTAGTCGATCTTGGTTGTTTTGCCGTCATACGACGATTTTGCCTGCAATCGGGCATCGAATCGGCGTTGATACCAAATAGCGAAATTCGTTAACATCAGTGGTTCGGCCATTCAAAAGAATGGAATCTTGGCCGCCAAACGACTCGTTATTGAAACAAACGCATGGAGACGCACATGTTTCTTAAGACTTCTTTCAAGTCCTCGTATTTCGTCACAACGGTGCTTTTTGCTTTTCTGATTCCCTTGGGATCGTGTGAGCTTGGTTTGGCTCAAATCCAAACAAAAGACAAGCAAACTTCAGCCGCTGATCGTATCGCAAAAGCAGCAAGCAAGATCAACAAAGGTCAACGATACCTGCTTCAATACAAACTCAAAAAGGGCGAAGAGTTAAAAATGGTGGTGGAACAAGTGGTTTCGACCAAGTTCCAAATGGCCGGTGAACTCGAAGAGTCGTCCTCCAGAAGTGCTTCTGCGAAAACTTGGCGGGTCGCCAACGTCGATAGTTTGGGGCAGATTACGTTTGCTCTCGTCCTCGATTCGATTGATATGTGGCAAAAAGTCGGTGACGGCGAGCCGGTTGCCTACAACAGCCGCAAGGATAAAGAAATCCCAGATGAGTACAAAGTCTCGGCGAACTTTGTCGGTAAAACGCTGGCTGTATTCTCCATCAAACCCAACGGAACCGTGCTTGATCGAAAGTCCAGTCTGCGGGAAGACAACTTTGGCGTTGGAAAAGTCACAACTCCCTTGCCCGAGATGGCTGTGCCTGTCGGATACAAATGGAGTAAGCCAACGGTTTTGGAGGCGACGGACGAAGACGGGATCAACCGTAAACTAAAGGCGAGAATTCTCTATTCGCTGGACAAAGTCAAATCGGGTAAGGCTTACATCAAGTTTCGCACCGAAGTTCTGACGCCTGTGACCAGTGAAAAGATTAAATCGACGATTATGCAAAAGCTTACCAACGGCTATGTTGTGTTTGATATTGAGAAGGGCCGTCCCGTCCTCAAGCAGATCGAATGGGACGAAAAAGCACAGGGTTTCGAAGGGCCCGACAGTTTTCTTCAATACGTTGGCCGAATGTCGGAGCGAGTGGTCGACTCAAAATCTAAATCCGTCGGTTTATCGCCTATTAAAACCGATGTCGCGACCAAGCCAGCGGTCATCAAAACGAAGGCTGACCCGCCGATCATTCGAAAATGATGATAGTTCGGAAATGAACTAACGTTCCGATACGATAGAACGGCCACTTGGTGGTCGTTTTTTTACGCGCTTAACGAAGCAGTTGTGCTGGCCAAAGTTGTGCTGGCCAACATGCCCAGCACGAGGCGATTTGCTGTCGGTCAGAGGCGGTTCACAGCCGCTCACGAGACGCAATTGCGTTTGCTGTCGTGGTGATCATTGGCGGGACAAGATTAGGGTTACCAAAAAATCACAGCCCTGCGGCGATCCTTGAGCCCAATGAAGGTCGGTGGTCTGTTTGTCCTTGCGTTATCCCCAGTTGGGGCCAACTGACCCTGATTGCCAAAGCGCATTCAAAATCGCATAATTGGGTGCTTCATCATCCCCAGCGCTGGAAAGTTGAGGCACACAATGCAGGACAAAATTCGCCATACCGCCATCACATTTGATGATGTTCTGATTGAGCCGCGCTATTCTGAAGTCGTGCCTGCCGAAGTCCAGGTTTCGACGCGATTGACCAACCGAATCGCCCTCAATATTCCCTTCCTCAGCTCTCCGATGGACACCGTGACCGAGCACGCGATGGCGATTGCGCTCGCTAAAGTCGGTGGTTTGGGCGTGATTCACAAGAACATGTCCGCGGAGCTCCAGGCAGAAGAAGTCTACAAAGTAAAACGATCGGCTAACGGCATCATTTTTGATCCTGTTACGCTTCCGCCAGATGCCACCGTCGGCCACGCCAAAGAAATAATGGCTCAAAATAACGTTTCTGGCGTGCCCATCGTGCATGCGGATGGAACGCTAGCGGGGATCCTGACGCGGCGCGATCTGCGCTTCCTTGAGACGGTAGAAATCGCGGTTTCTGAAGTCATGACCAGCGATCCGTTGGTGACGGCTACGGGAAATGTAACGCTTGAGGAAGCTGAGAAAGTTTTAACGGCAAAAAAGGTGGAGAAGCTTTTACTGATTGACGAAGATAAGAAACTAAAGGGACTAATAACGATCCGTGACATCGACATGATGCGTCGGTTCCCCAACGCTTGCAAAGACAAGCAGGGGCGTTTGAGAGTTGGTGCGGCAATTGGCGTACACGATCTTGAACGAGCCGAACGTCTGATTGAAAAAGACGTCGATGTGTTGATCGTTGATAGTGCCCATGGTCATTCGAAAAATGTCATTGAGACGGTTCGGGCGATCAAAGAACGATGGGACATTGACGTTGTTGCTGGCAATGTTGCGACGGCCGAAGGCTGTCAGGCGTTGATCGAAGCGGGCGCTGATGCCGTAAAAATTGGAATCGGTCCGGGGTCGATTTGTACAACGCGAGTGGTTAGTGGAATTGGAGTTCCGCAGATCACAGCGATTTACGAAGCGTCCCGATTGGCGGACCAACACAACATACCTGTTATTGCTGATGGAGGAATTCGATATTCAGGCGACGTGACCAAGGCGATTGCTGCGGGAGCAAGTTGCGTGATGATCGGAGGATTATTTGCCGGGCTGGCCGAAAGTCCGGGGCGCACGATTTTGTACCAAGGGCGCACCTTTAAGGTGTACCGTGGTATGGGCTCGATTGGCGCTATGGCCAAGGGTTCTAGTGAACGTTATCGACAATCCGATTCAGGGCCAGGAAAACTTGTTCCCGAAGGTGTTGAAGGTCGCGTTCCGTTTAAGGGGGCGTTAAGCGATTTCGTTTACCAATTGGTTGGTGGACTGCGTGCAGGTATGGGTTACTGCGGCACGCAGACAATCGATCAATTGCGAACGGATTCAAAATTTATCCAAGTATCAGCGGCTAGCGTTAGAGAAAGCCACCCCCATGATATTGCAATCACTCAAGAAGCTCCGAACTATTCGTCGGAAGCGGACGACAAAATCTAACCACTCTCGGATCCGGTTGCCGGGTCGATGCGAGTCAGGGCTGAGCCCGATATTGGCTCGGGCGACTCTCATGCTGGGAGTTGGAATCGCCTCTCTCACGCCATTCAATAGCGACAGTGGTATCGCAAACGGTCAGACGTTTCGTGCTCCGCAAAACGCTCGACAAGCCGCCTCGCAGATCGACATGTCTGCTGTTCAAGCCAAATTCGAGCACGCCGAAGCGCTCCGGTTACAGATGCAGCGCGTGCAATCCGAACAACGAGCCCCCGATGGGTTTGCAGAGAAGGCTTACATTGCTCAGCAGGCCTACCTGGCAGAGTTGGCTTATGATGAGTACGTCGCGTACAAGAAAATGAGTGAAAAGCGGAATGGTTCGGGTGCAAACGGCTCCGCTACAAACGGTTCCGCCATTCAGTCGAACCAGATGTTAGCCAATCCTTATGGCCAGCAGGTTCCACCAACTGCCAAGCGTGTGATGGCCCGAGTTCAGCTTAACTCTGAGTATCCAAATTTTGGCCAGCCAGATGCAAGGTCTCAGTTTGCTGATTTTCACCAATCCAATCATGAAAAGTCAAATGTTCAAACGGTGGCGGCAAATCAGCCAAGCAGTTATCAGCCAAGTCGGTTTGCTCCGCCGGTTCATGCAAAACCGATTCAAAAACCAAGCAACCCAGTGGCCATGTCCTTTGGCGACGATTCTCAGCCTGTTCAAATCCAGCAAGTTGTCTCTCGCCCTAAAGCCAACGGGACACCATTGCCACTGAATCATCGACAGCTGGGGATGGCACCCCCGCCTGTAGCTGTGGCTCAGCGGATGCCGCCGCAAATGCCAGCCCAACGAAATGTTGAACAGCTGAACAACCATCCAAGGGTTCAGCAATATCGACAAGAGATGGTTCGCAGCACTCCAGAACCAAGCGTTCAGCGATCAGCACCATCGGTTCGCGTCGCGGCACGGCCAGCTCCAATGCAGCAAAACGTAAATCCAATTCCACCAATTCAACACACCGCCAATGGACATGTAGGTTTGCAAGATCGAATTGCGAGCATGCTCTCTAAACCACAGTACAAAAAGACAGCACAGACGCAGGCGTCTGGCAGGTCAGTCGCAGTGTCGCAACCAAAACAAATTCCAGGTTTGCCCGCTCAAGCAAAATCCGCTTATGGGCAGCAGGTGGCAAACTCACGGACAACTCGGCCAAGGATTGATGAACTTTCCTCGATCGCAGACCGGCTAACGACCAAAGATCGCCCCGCAAAAACTCGACCACAACGAAACCAGTCGATGCAACAGTTTGCTAACCAGCAAACAAACTATCCGGTTGCTCCCGTGCAGTTTTCAGAGCCAGTCAACCGGCTAGATAGCGAACCAACTAATCCTGTACGGACGGCGGCTGCGGTAAGGGGCCCAGATGATTTTGAAGTTTCATTCGCGGCACCACCGGTCCACGTATCACCTGCTTTGAATGGACCTAGAGTTGCTCGACAGGAGCAGTTTCGACAGATTTCGATTCTTCGCAACAAGCAAGAAGAAGACAGTCAAGAAGGGTTTCAGCCAAGCCAAACGCTTCCGTCTCCTGAACCAAACCAGGCTGATCCATTTTCGATGTCCGAGCCGGAGACTCTAAAACAAGTCGATGATGAGTTGGAACGACAACTCAGAGAAATTGAAGAAAAACAGAATCAGCTTCGCGAATCACAACAGGACGATGGTGACAAAGAGATTGATCAAATGGTCGACGACCTCGACAAGGAGATCGAAGAAAAAATGAGGGATGTTGATTCTGTGATGGATGATGAAGAATCCGATCGCTCGAACTCCAGTCCTCAACAACGATCTTGTGAAGAATTTAGATCACAGCTCTTGGGAAGCTCGATTCGCGATATCGCTCTCGACATCAGCCCCGAAGCAAGCTCGATCCGTGACCGGTTCACTGCCATCTCAAGAAGTTGGACGGATCGAAGCGGTCAGATTATCGCCACTGGAACAATGGCTGATCTTCGACGCGGCTACGTGATCATCGATGGAATGAACGGCAGAGTGAAATTCCCTTATATGAAACTAAGCGACGCTGATTTGGCTGCCATTTCAGAATACTGGCGACTACCAGATGTTTGCACAGTTGGCGGAACGGGTGTCGTTGGAAGAAATTGGATTCCACAAACTTACACTTGGAAAGCAACTTCGCTTTGTCATAAGCCACTGTATTTTGAGAATGTTCAGCTCGAACGATATGGACACACCCACGGGCCATTCATGCAACCAATTCAATCGGTGGGACACTTCTTTAAGAGCTTGTTCACGCTACCAAGCCAGATGACTCATAACCCGCCTAATGAATGTCAGTATGCCCTCGGGTTTTACCGGCCAGGCAATTGTGCTCCATGGTTAAAGGATCCGATCCCATTCAGCCTTGATGGAATTCGGCGACAGGCACTAATCACGACTGGTGCCGCATTCATCCCATAACCTGAAATCAAGTGCGGGCAAATGTCCGCTCAACGTGTCATGTTCAATCGGCGAGAACCAGTCAAAAGTTGTTGGTTTCCAGAGTGAACAGCGATACATCCTGCATGTCCTCAACGCAAAACCTCGGTTTTGCCGCGAGATGAGGGCGATTGGACCGGCCGCGGGCATTTTGCCCGCGGCCGTTTTTTTTTGCAAATTTAAACGTCCAAAATCCGAATCTAAGAGAGTGGTCCTGCGTCGATTTCAACGAAATAATAGGATGGTTGGACGACACACGTTTCAAACATTTGTTGGCATGATGAGAATGAAAATCAAATCAATCCTTATGGTTCTGTTGCTTGGGGTTCTATTGCTCGGTTTCGCTTGGTTTCCGGTGGCAGGTTGTGCGCAAACCGAAGAAGTCCAAAAGCAAGAAAACAAAGAGGTCGGGGCGTTCTTTGAAAAAGCACACGGCGCGTTGGATGATGCCCTTGAATTGTTTGATGACGCCCAGCAGAGACCCGGTGAAAAGGATCTGGCGTTTTACGATTTTCTCAGTCGAACCAAAGAATCGCAGGAACGCAAAGTCGAGGGTTATCTGGACGCTGCGGGAGAGGCGCTTGGGATTTCAAGCATCAGCAATCGCCGAATTCGTATCGGTGAGCTTCGCGATAAAATCACTGAAACTCGAACCAATCTTTCCGTTTACCAACGCAAGCGTGTTTCAGCGCCAGACAAAAGCTACAACCCATTGATCGTTTCCAAATCTGGCTACGATCAAAAAATTGAGAGCGGCAAAGA
This sequence comes from uncultured Pirellulaceae bacterium, assembly GCA_964595515.1. Classification (GTDB taxonomy): domain Bacteria; phylum Planctomycetota; class Planctomycetia; order Pirellulales; family Pirellulaceae; genus Mariniblastus. The sequence continues at coordinate 5,946 of CAZQQR010000073.1, read as the reverse complement.
AGACATTCGATTGGCAGAAGAATCGATTCAGAATGAAAAAGACCAACTGGTGAAAGACTTAAACCGAATCGGAATGAAGCTTGATCCAGAAAGCGTTGATAACTTGCTCGAGTCTATTACCGGGGATGAGTTTGTTCGCGTTTCGATCATCTTTGACAATGCAAAACAGTTCGCGGCTGAACTGGAGCGATTGACGAACGAGACGGGTGAAGATTTAGAGACCGCCAAAAAATACTACGGCGTCTACTTGATGCTTCTTAAAAGTGTTTCCCGATTGCAGGAAAAGTTCGTTGAGAATGTGGACAACGAATACTATCCAAAGCTTGACGAATTTGCTCTCAAGGCACAAACCAACATCAAAGAAGCGAAACGTGCGATTGAATTGGGCGGTGATCGAACTGTCCTGCAAAACAACATCGACAACAATCAGCTGACTTATGATGCCGCGATGTTTTACAAAGAAGGACTGACTCATCAAAAGCATCAGATGATGATGGCAAACCTTGAAACGAAAAAGAATATTTTGACGGCGGCGAACACTTACAAAACAGTTGCATTGAGCAAAGATGTAGCAGCACTGATGGCAGTCAGCCGCCGGGCGTTTGATTCGATCACTGGATTGTCCGTTCCAGATTTGCGACCGTTCAAAAACCAGAAAATGAAGGAAGCGTTCAGCCGGATGACGACTGAATTGCGAAAATAAGTCGCGCCTACCTATCCCTTTTAAAGCCTGAAACTCTCATCTTCAGTCGCACTGGCGAAGATGACGAAGCGCTACTTTCCTGCAACCTAATTTTGTGATTCTGAAATCGGGCGGACAAATATTTTCAACCGCCGCGTTGTGTAGAGTTTCGCGTTTTTAGCGCTGGTCCAGTCTGGTTGGGCTTTAGGATCTTTGCTGTCATTGTTGCCAATTCCAATTCCCGCTTCGCCTCCAGATTTCCAGTCACTGATTCCAAAAATCGTCTGCTTATCTTTGATGCTGTGAATCTGCATAGAGCCGTCGTCACCGACTTTTCCAGGTCTATCGCCGAAATCGAATTTATTGGATGCCCCCGGAATCTTTTTGACATTTTCACTCAAAGACCTGAATGGCCAAAACTCGATGTAGCCACCTGGAAGATTGGTTTTTGACCTGAAGTTTTTGTGTGTTGAATAGACATTCATCGATTCGATTCGCTGGGCAAACACATTTCTCCCCGTTGGAATTCCGATCAATCGAATGTCATCGGTAAATGTTTTGGCACTGACATAAGCATATTCATGACGATTTCGATTAGTGTGTTTCAATTCGAGTAAGTAGGCAACTCGGTCAAATTTCTGAACTTGAGAACGAAGGTCGAGATCATATTTGATCTGCTTTCCAATTTTTTTGAAGTCAGCCTCCAGGACCAGTTTATATTCATCTAGTTCAGGAATCACTTTATTGAAACCTTTGAGGTTCGCTGGAATGCCACCTGATTTTGCGAGGATGAATTTTTTGTCAGAGGCATCCCGGGTGACTTTAACCACGATCGTTTTCCCGACGACTTGTTCAACAGCTTTCAGTTGAGCGTTAACGCTTTCTAGCCGTTTGGTTAACCTCTCAATATCTCTCGAAAGATCGCCTTTGCTTTTTCGGTCGGCGGTCGCTTTCAGCTGAGCTTTTTTCTGATCTAGTTTTCGCAATGCTCTTCCGTGAACAGTGGATAGTTCATTTGACTTTCGAATCGAAACCCATTTCTCTTTTTCGTCGAGCATTTTTAGTTTCGCACTAATGGTGATTTTCGATTGAGTAGCCGAAGCCGAACCCTCGACTTCCAGCCGGACAAAAGAATCCTCTTTCTTCTCCGTGAAACGCATGACTGCAGGTCTTGATTTTGTAATTACGGCATTTTCAATAAAGCATGATTTCGACAGTGGCCAAGCGTTAAACTTTAAAAGCTCTAGCGAGATTGATTTAGAATTTGGCGCGTTGGAAAATTCGAATTTACAATCGACCGAAAATTTGTTCTCCAAAAAAGCAAATGTTTTGCCTTTGTCACGGAGATCAAATGGAATTCGTAAGCCAACTTTCCGAGTTTCTCCTGCGTTGACTAACAGCGTTCCGTTAGAGAAATGCCCAGCATTTTCTGCCGAAGCTGCGGCTGCGAGCCATTGAAAGTTAAAGTCAAAACCATCGAGGTAGAACCGAGCAATTTCCACAGATGGTTGGTTGTTGGTGGTGGTTGACACAATCCACGAGCGATTCGCGTTTGCCTCAGCGGAGAGACCAAACTGGGTGCCAGTCGGTGCTCCTGATTTTTCAAACTCCAGCTTCAAATCAAACGGCGAATTTTCAGAAATGAATAGGTCAGCGAGTTTTGTTGGTGAGGTCGTTTCAAATCCCGGAAGTGCGAGTTGAGTCGGGAAATTGGCGAGTGGGAATTGGGGCAAAGTAACTTTTGGCGTGACCTTCGGGGATTTACCTTTTGCCAAGACTGTTGGTTTGGGCAGAGGTTTGGGATCGCCGTAATCGACCACGTCTCCGGGAGAGACGTCGCGAATTTGATAGGCTGTCAGATGCGGCATATTCCCACCGGGTTCATTGCATCTCAAGACTTGCGATCCAGTCTCGTTTGCCACAAAACGGCCGATTGCGAAGGCATCGTTTAGTTGAACGAAGTTACCTGCCGAATCGCCAAATTCCATGACACGCGAATCGTAGCTTTTTCGCTGATCAATGTACCAGAGTTGAATTTCGTAAGTTCTATTGGCCCGAAGCTTTCCATCACCGATAAGAATTTCATTTAAATCTGTGCCGTAGCTTAGACTGCTGAGAATTTTGTCGTAACCGAGATCTCCTCCGTTTGAGACGGTCGAGAAATCGCTCTGGCCGCTGTCTTTCTTAGCGAAGGTTTTGGAGACAAAATTCACTCCATTTACGACAGTTGTTTCACCGTCGTTGCTTGTGTTGGCATTGATGGCTTCGACTAGGACACCCTTGGTTGAAACTTCTTGCACGCCACTTGAGGCAAGAGCTTTCGACCAGACTATCTCACCCGCCGGAAAACTCTTGGCATGAACGTAGAGTTGGTGGGCTGTATCGACTGCCCCATCAGCTGAGTAAAAGGTGAACCAGTAATCGACGATGGCTCCTTGAGCGAGCTTGGGAATCTCCCAATTCCATTTCCCGTCTTGATCTTCTTTCATTTTGACATTGGCTTGTCCTGATTCGCCAACGGTATAGTGAAGATTAACCCATTTCGTTTGCCCACTCGGTTCGAAACAGACATTCGCGCTGTTGTTGCCGGAGTAGTCTACGAATGCGTTGTATCCATTCAATGGATTGGCGATCAAAGTAGGGACTTTTTTCTTGGAGACGGGATCGGATTTTTCTTTGTTAGCATTCCGATTTCGAATCCGATTCCTCCTTGCAGGTGTCAGCTTAGGCTTAGGTTTAGTTTCTGCTTTCTTGGAATTGATTTCTTCTTTGGGCGCCTTTACTGATGCGGGTGCAGGTGATGTCTTGGAGATTTCGGTTGGCAAGTTTTCGGTCTGCGTTTGTTCAGCGATTTCAGGTGTTGAATTGTTGTTGATTAGAAAAATGATTCCTCCGCCAATAATTACCAACAAAGCTGTAGCAGCAAGAATTAGCCCTAACAGTCCACCTGATTTTTTTTGTTGGGCAATTTCTCCATCGCCAATTTTTTTATTTGCCCCCGATCGCGAGGGACGCTTTCGAGAATCAAGTGCAACTTGCAAATCCTTGAGTGCCGAAGCGTCGTCGACTTCGGCAGCGATTGGGATCGCCATTGGCACAGGTTTTTTGGTGTTTGATGCGAGCTGATCCTTTAAAGCCTGGTCATAGGCGGCCTTCCGGTCGGGTTTGATCAGGCACAACCGGGCCCGAGCAACTTCGTTCATGATCCGCTGTGCATCGGAAACATGTTGACCCATCGAAAGGGCCTGCAAAAACTCAGCGCGCTTCGCCACGGCGGCTTCGATCCGATCGGTCGAGCTTTCGAAGTTTTTTAGCCCAAGCAATCGATAATGATTGAGAGGTTGAGCGTCGTTGTCGATTCCGAACCAGTTTCGGTACGGGTCAAAGGAAGCTTCCATTCATTCATATTAGTCCATATTCCTCACTGGAAATAGTTGCCGAATCGTACAATAGCAGGCATGTTCGGCCAAATTTCATTTTGGAGTCGAACTCCTGTAAGATTGGCGGGTAGACATCACCAAACCAAATTCAGGAGTGAACCATGGAACGTCGAGAATTCTTGAAGACTTCCGCAGCTGCCTCTGCGGCAGCGGCAACAAGTTTTTCCAGTGGAGCTTTGTTTGGCGGCGACGATGAGAAACTCGCATGTTGTGATCGCACGTATGCCACGCCAGCGGATGCGATGAAAGCCCCGCCTGAAACGGTTGCTTATGTTCCAGCGATTTACGCCGGGACCGACATCGACAAGCCAGACTATTTGGCCACGATCGACCTTGATCCTAAATCCAAAACGTATTCGCAAGTAATTTCGCGATTACCAATGCCAAACATTGGAGATGAGCTTCATCATTTTGGTTGGAACGCGTGCAGTAGCTGTCATGGCGAAGACGGCAAGCATCGACGGTACATTGTGCTTCCGGGGATTTCCTCAGGTCGTATTCACATTGTTGATACCGAAAACGAACGCGCTCCAAAACTTCACAAAGTCATCGAGGGTGAAGAGATTGCCCGCAAGGTAAATCTGTCGGCGCCGCACACAATCCACTGCCTCGGTTCCGGCGAAATCATGGTCAGTTGCTTGGGCGACGCAAGCGGTGAAGGGCCAGGCGGTTTTCTCTTGCTGGACGACAAATTCGAAGTCAAAGGTCGTTGGGAAACGAGTCTAGCCGGAATGAAATACAGCTATGACTTTTGGTATCAACCTCGACACAACGTGATGATTTCCAGTGAATGGGGCGCGCCCAACACCGTTTCACAGGGCTTTAAACTCGAAGACGTGAAGGCTGGAAAGTATGGCCAGCAAATCCATTTTTGGAATTGGAAAGAAAAGCGAATTGATCAAACGGTTGATTTGGGCGAGTCAGGTTTGATTCCACTCGAAGTTCGTTTCCATCACGATCCTGATAGTACTCATGGATTTGTCGGAGCGGCGCTCAGTAGCACCATGTGGCACTATTTTAAGGAGGGTGAAAAATGGAAAGCCAACCAGGTAATCGCGGTTGATTCTGTTGAGACTGAAGGCTGGCCTTTCCCCGTTCCTGGTTTGATCACCGATCTCGTTCTTTCAATGGATGATCGGTTTCTTTATTTTTCAAACTGGCTTCACGGTGACCTGCGGCAGTACGACATTACGGATCCAGAGAATCCAAAAATGACAGGTCAGGTTTGGTTGGGCGGCGTAATTGGAAAAGAGGCTCAGCTGAAAGGTAAAAAACTGCAGGGCGGACCGCAAATGTTACAGTTAAGTCTGGATGGAAAACGGCTCTACGTTACCAACTCTCTATACAGCCCTTGGGATAATCAGTTTTATCCGGAAATGAAAGATAAGGGCAGTTATTTGTTAAAACTGAACATCGACACCGAGAATGGCGGGATGAGTTTGGACAAAGACTTTATGGTCGATTTTGGCGCGGAACCCGGCGGCGCTGCACGATCGCACGAAATTCGATTTCCAGGTGGAGACTGCACGTCAGATATCTGGATCTAACTACATTGATGTTGCCCAGTTGCGGTATGTTAACCGAAGAGTTTTCGGTTCCGCAATCGAACTTGTAATTTGAGTCCGCAATGAAACTTTTGTGATCGGGTTGGCTAGGACTGTCGTCCCTCCGGGACTAATTGAACTGAGATTGCTTTTCCTGGCACTAAAGTGCCAGGCTAGAGACTGCCGTTCCTCCGGAACTAAGGTTTGCAGTGGGAGTATTTTTGGACCTAAAGTGTCAGGCTAGAGACTGTCGTTCCACTGGAACTAAGGTTTGCAGTGG
>CAZQQR010000072.1:8005-20111 GCA_964595515.1 uncultured Pirellulaceae bacterium | reverse complement strand
TTGAATCGAATACAGCTCTTGCCCATATCCAGTTTTCGTTTGCAGTGGTTGGGGTATTCATCGGTAAACCACGTCATCAGCGCGGGGACGGCGTAGACGCCCATGTGATAGACCGCGACAAAGTTCTTTTGTGAGGCGATGCTCATGAATGGCAAAGGCAGTTTTGGATCACAGTGATAACCGTCAGGGTATTTGGAATGCGGGACGATCCATCCCGGCATCCCGTAACTCAATTGTTCTTTGAACCCTTTGGGCAAATTTTTTTTAATCACGCTGCGAAGCTTCTTCATTGCTTTCTGGCGATCATCGGGAAGCTGTTTGAGATAGTCGGCAACTGATTTGGCTTCGATTTTCATAGTTTTCCAATTGTGGTTACGAATCAGAGGCTAATGAATTTTTGAAGTTAAAAAAACGGCAGTGGGTTAGCACTGCCGTCGAAATTTTCACTTAGCTATTTTCAAATTCAGAACTCTATTTCACGTCCTTGGTGGCTCCAAGATACTTCTTCAATTCTTCTTTAACTTTTGGGAACAGGAACAACAGCCCAATCATGTTCGGGAATACCATCGCAAAGATCATTGCATCTGAGAACTTAATGACCGAGTCGAGCGAGATCGCGGCACCTACGATAATGACAAAGCAGAACAAAAGCTTGTAAGTAATATCCGCAGCTTTGCTGCGACCAAAGAGATACTTCCAGGACTGCAGACCGTAGTAAGACCATGAGACCATTGTCGAAAACGCAAACAGAATAATCGCAATCGTCAAAATGTAACGAAACCCGGGCAAGACACTGTCGAAAGCTGCGGATGTCAAATCAACTCCACCAACTCTTTCTCCGTTGATCAAGACTTCTTTGGCAACGACATCACCATACGGAAACAAGCCACTTGTGTTGTAAAGAACGATTACAAGAGCCGTCATGGTGCAGATGACAACGGTGTCGATAAACGGTTCGAGTAAAGCTACCACGCCTTCGGAAGCAGGGTACTTGGTTTTGACCGCAGAGTGAGCGATCGCTGCTGAACCTGCACCGGCTTCGTTCGAAAACGCTCCGCGTTGAAATCCTTGAATGATCACGCCGAGCAATCCCCCGAGTCCAGCGGCTGGAGTAAACGCTCCTGAGATGATTTCGCCAATCGCAGCCGGCACGCTTGTGATGTTGACCAGAATGATGATGAGTGCTGCGGCGACGTAAATGATTGCCATGAACGGAACAATTTTTTCAGTGACCGCCGCGATTCTTTTGATCCCGCCGATGATTACGATGGCAACTAAGACCGCCATCACGATGCCGATAATTGTTCCAGAATTACCATCTTGGGGTAAGCTAAACAGCGTCATGACTTGCTGCGCCGCTTGGTTGGATTGGAATGCGTTGCCGCCACCAAACGAACCTCCAATGCAAAGTATCGCAAACAAGACACCAAAGACTTTTCCTACTGGCCCCAGCCCGATGTCAGCAAAACCACGTTTTAAATAATACATTGGACCGCCGTATACGGTTCCTGTTTCGTCAATGTCTCTATATTTAACGCCCAGCGTGCACTCAACGAATTTTGTTGACATGCCCAACAGGCCGCAAACGATCATCCAAAACGTCGCTCCCGGCCCACCGGTTGCAATCGCGACTGCGACACCTCCAATGTTGCCCAGGCCAACCGTTCCTGAAACTGCTGTGGCAAGCGCTTGAAAATGGGAGACTTCACCCTCGCCTTCGTCGCGAATCGTATCGACTAAATCGCCATCGACCTCGTTGACAGCGACGTTTTTTGGCTGAGTCTCCCCAGTTTTTTCGATCGAATCGTATTTTCCACTTACGACACGAATGGCGAACGGAAGCAGGCGGACATTAATGAATCCAAAAACGACGGTGAAAAATGTCGCGCCCAAGATAAGGATTATCAATACGATCGGAACGTTGAATTCACCAATTGGAATTGATGTAAAAATAAAAGCGTCCCACCAATCGGCAACCGGCCCAAAATATTCATCAATCAGGGCATCTAGGCCTTTTACGGCAGGCGCTCCATCGGCGACTTCTACGACTGGAGTTTCGGATTCACCATCCTGAGCCACCGCGTCGGATTGTCCCAAACAAGCCATTCCCAGCAGCAAACCGGTTGCCAAAATTAAGAAGAACGAGAATCGTTGCTTTGATAAAGCTTTCATAAATCCGCCGGTTTGAACTAAAGAGCAAGAATCCGCTGTTAGAGATCCTTTGGGAAACCGGTTTTTGTATCTGACGGGACCCCCATCGTCAATCATTTGTCGCCGTTTGTCGGCGTTTTCACAATTTTGACATATTCGGTTGTGTTAAATGGATAAAATGTTATCATCCGCCGATCGCTTGGGAATACTTCCTTTAACTGACACCAAATATGCCTGTTCAACTTACCGAAGGCGACCAGCAACTCATCGAGGGTCTACGGCTTAAACCGATGACTGTGAGTGAGTTGATCGAGGAGCTTGGCGTTTCCGCCAATGCTGTTCGGCAGCGGTTGGTTCGGTTGATGTCGGCAAGTTTGATTACGCGAACGAAGTGTGGGGACGAAGGACGTGGGCGACCATGCCATCAGTATTTGTTAACAGAAGACGGTCATCGAACTGCTGGAAACAATTTCCCGGATCTTGCCAAAGCACTTTGGCAGGAGGTCCAAGCGATCGAAGACGTTGCCGTTCGTCAGCAAGTCATGGCGGGTGCGGTGAAGCGGTTAGTTGATTCCTTTGACGCTGAAGTCAAAGGCGAGACCGTGGAAGAGCGTTTGAGTTCCGTTCAGAAGTTTTTTGATGATCGGAAGATCCCGATTGCGGTTGAAACTGCAGGGGCACTGCCAGTGCTCAAAGTGCTCGAGTGTCCTTACCCGGACCTCGAAGACAAAGACCATCAGTTTTGCGAAATCGAAAAACAGCTTTTCGCAAAAGTTATTGGCGGGCCGGTTGAGCTTTGCCAGTGCAAAAAAGACGGCGACGGATGCTGTTCTTTCGAGTCGGCCACGAAGGCCAGCATTGAGTCGTAAGATTCGTCCTGAAATTCAATTTTCAAAACTCCAACAACTTAAGAAACAAAATGTCAGACGTACTTGAAATCACCAACCTTCACGTCGAGATTGAAGGCAAGCCTATTCTTCGCGGCGTGAATTTGAAAATCACCAAAGGCGAAACGCACGCTCTGATGGGGCCTAACGGAAGCGGCAAAAGTACGCTTGGTCTCGTCATCATGGGACACCCGAATTACGAAGTCACTCAAGGTGATATACAGCTTAACGGCGAAAGCATCCTTGAGATGGAAGCTGACGAGCGAGCTCGAGCTGGAATCTTCATGGCGTTTCAACGTCCGATGGCTATTCCGGGCGTGAAAATGGCAGATTTTCTGCGACACGCAACCACCAACGTTCGCAACCCGGATCGAAAAGAAGGCGAAGACCTGATTCCAATGCGTGAGTTCCGCAAGGAAGTCAAAGAGAAAATGTCTCAGCTTCAGATGGACCCAGAGTTCGCCCGTCGTTACGTCAACGATGGTTTCTCTGGCGGCGAGATGAAGCGTGCAGAGATTTTGCAGCTTGCAATGCTTCAACCGAGTTTTGCGATTCTCGATGAAACAGATTCAGGTTTGGATGCGGATGCGGTTCGGCTTGCCAGCCAAAGTATCAATGAGATTGGCCACGGCAAAATGGGTTTGCTGGTCATTACTCACCACGACAAATTGTTGGCTCACAACCCACCGGAATACACTCATGTGATTTTGGGCGGCAAGATCGTTGAAACTGGCGGCAAAGAGTTGGCAGAAGAATTGCACGAAAAAGGCTACGAGCGAATTCGTGCCGAGTATCCAGATGCCGCTGCCGTTAATGATGCAGAGGAAGTTGCAGCGACATAATTTTTTCAAAGTTGTCTCGCGGAGACGCGAGGGCGCGGACTTCGGGCCGCGACTGTATTCAAAAACTGAGACTTACTGAGACTTATAAACTTGCGATCTAAATTGTCGGCGGTAGCGCAGTGCCCCCAAGGCAGTGCTCGCCGACTCGATGTATCCGCGAGAAACAAACTTAAAAGGTGAATTATGTCGACAGACATTTCAGAATCACAAGAACTCAAATCGACTGAGATCAACAAGTACAACTTCAAAACCGAGACCAAGGCTGTGTTCAAAGCACGCAAAGGGATCGACGAAGAGATTGTGCGACAGATTTCAGAGATCAAGAACGAGCCTGATTGGATGCTTGAGTTTCGACTAGAAGCACTCAAGATTTTCAATTCAAAACCAATGCCTGAATGGGGCGGCGATATCGAGTTGGATTTCCAGGATATCTATTACTATCTCAAACCGACCACGGACCAAGGTAAGTCATGGGACGATGTGCCTGAGGAGATTAAGGATACTTTTGAAAAGCTGGGGATTCCTGAAGCAGAGCGAAAGTACCTTGCGGGCGTCAAAGCTCAATTCGAATCAGAAGTCATCTACGGTTCAATCCAAAAAGAACTTGCTGATCAGGGCGTTATCTTTACCGATACCGATACCGCGGTTCGTGAGTACCCGGAATTGCTGCGAGAACACTTTGGAAAGATCATTCCTTCTGCTGACAACAAATTTGCGGCACTTAACAGCGCGGTTTGGTCAGGCGGTTCGTTCATCTACGTTCCTCCGGGCGTGAAAATCACAGCTCCGCTGCAGGCTTACTTCCGAATCAACGAAGAGAATATGGGGCAGTTCGAGCGGACGCTCATCATTGTCGACGAAGGTGCTCAGGTTCATTATGTCGAAGGCTGTACAGCCCCGATGTACACGAGCGAGTCGCTTCACTCGGCGGTTGTCGAAGTCGTTGTCAAGAAGAACGCACGCTGCCGTTACACGACCATTCAAAACTGGGCCAACAATATTTACAACCTCGTAACCAAGCGAGCATTTGCTTACGAAGATGCGGTGATGGAGTGGGTCGATGGAAACCTTGGTTCAAAACTGACAATGAAGTACCCAGCCGTTTACATGATGGAGCCCGGTGCTCGCGGTGAAATTCTTTCCATCGCATTCTCGAGTGCCGGTCAGCATCAGGACGCGGGTGCCAAACTGGTTCACTGCGCTCCCAACACAACGGGAACGATCATCTCCAAATCAATTTCCAAAAACGGTGGCCGCTCAAGCTATCGAGGTTTGGCTCGGGTTGAAAAGGGTGCGGTCAATTCAAAATGTAGCGTCGTTTGTGATGCTTTGATTTTGGATCCTGAAAGCCGCAGTGACACTTACCCGTACATCGAAATTGCGGAACAAGATGTGACGATCGGTCACGAGGCTTCTGTGTCTCGAATCGGCGAAGAGCAACTGTTCTACTTGATGAGCCGAGGTCTTTCCGAGGCCGAAGCCAGCACGATGATCGTCAACGGATTTATCGAGCCGCTCGTCAAAGAGCTGCCGATGGAGTACGCCGTTGAGATGAACCGTTTGATCCAGCTCCAAATGGAAGGGTCTGTCGGTTAAGAAATGTAGAGGTTGTCTCGCGGAGCCGCCGAGTCGCGGAGAAAGGAATTAGCAAAGATGCACGAAAATGAGATTGGTACGTTCGTTGTTAATTCTGGATTCCAGGTTCACAGTGGTCTAGGGCCAGGATTACTTGAGTCGGTTTACCAAATTGCGTTGGCAAAAGAGCTTGAAAGTCAAGGTTTGCACGTTGTGCGAGAACAACCGGTCGAGATTAAATATAAAGGATTCGTTTTCGAAGAGGCGTTTCGCGCAGACTTAGTTGTTGAGAACAAAGTGATCGTCGAGTTAAAGTCAGTCGAGAATCTTCTTCCAGTTCACAAGAAACAGCTTTTGACCTACTTGAAATTGTCCGATCGCAAGCTCGGGTACTTAATGAATTTTGGGGCAAATTTGTTCAAAGAAGGCATAACTCGAATTGTTAACAATTTGGATATCGACATTGCCGGAAAGAAGACCTCTAGGGTCACTAAGACTCATAAAAATTGATTGAGACTAGTGCTCAGTGACACCGCGTCTCAGCGGCTCCGCGAGCCTAGCCTATTACGAACCAGAGGCCAGAGCGCCTCCCTGATAACACAACAAACAAATGACAACAGCTACATCAGAAAAAATGACATTCACTGACGAAGGGTTTCAGTCCCTGCTTTCATCTCTTAGCGAGCCAGCTTGGTTGAGCGATCAACGCAAGTCCGCTTGGAATAAATTCAACGCGCTACCTTGGCCGAGTAACAAAGACGAGGAGTGGATGCGGACTGATATCCGAATGTTCAAACTCGACAAATTTACATTCGGTGGCCAGCCCGTTGCGGCAGAATCAGGCAACGTGCTGTTAGAGGGCGTTGAAGTCGCCGGAAGTATGACCTTCAAAGGCGGTCGTGCTGAGGTGACCAAGTCACTGGATCAAAAGTGGATTGACAAAGGCGTCATTTTTGGCAATTTAGCCGAGCTTGCGTCCGAGCATAGTGACTTGATCGAAAAGCACCTCAACAAACTCGTTTGTCCTAATATTGACCGCTTCAGCGCTCTTCACGCAGCGACTTGGACCAGCGGAACATTCTTGTACGTTCCTCGAAACGTGGTTTTGGAACAGCCGATTCATACGTCTGCCATCATGGGCGATGGTGGTTGTGATCTTGGTCATACATTGATCATTATCGAAGAAGGTGCCGAAGCCACAGTCTTGGCAGAATCGGCTAGTGATTCTGACGATTCAAGCGGCCTGCACTGTGGTGCCATTGAAATCTATGTCGGTGATCGAGCGAATCTGCGTTACGTTAACTTGCAGGACTGGAGTCAAAAGGTCTGGCACTTTGCTCACCAAAAAGCAACTGTGGGCAAAGATTCCAATCTCCAGTGGACTGTTGGAGCGCTTGGTTCGAAATTGGCCAAGGTCAACCAGCACGTTGATTTGACTGGCGAAGGCGCCAACTCGCAGGTCAATGGTGTCATGTTCACTGAGAACAAACAGCATCTTTCGTACCACACACTTCAGCGTCACGTGGCCGCTCACTGTGTCAGCGATTTTCTCTACAAAGCCGCGCTGCAGGATACTTCGAGAACCGTTTGGCGAGGGATGATTGCTGTCGATGAAGGGGCGCAGAAGACCGATGGATTCCAGCGAAACGACAACTTGTTGCTTTCTAGTAAAGCCCGTGCTGACTCGATTCCAGGTTTGGAAATTCTGGCTGATGATGTTCGATGTACTCACGGTTCAACAAGTGGACGAGTTGACGAGGAGTTAATCTTCTACGCAATGGCCCGGGGCTTTACTCGTAAAGAAGCAATCCGCGCGATTGTGATCGGATTCTTCCAGCAGGTCTTCGACCGCGTGACCATCGAAAGCGTTCGCGATGCACTAGGCGATGCGATTGCACGTCGAGTACGCGAATACGAATAGAGTTTACCAGTGATTGATTCGTTGGTCAGATAAGTTGACCTGACCAAGCGGTAAACCAAGGGCACTGTCCGCCAACGGACGTCGGCTGGCATTAGTATTTCTGGTCGACGATTTCTGCGCGTTCACATTCAGCGTGGAACCTACGTTTGTAGTCAAATCACCAATCAGCCAGTGGATATTTCGATGATGAGATCCTGTTCAGTTTGGTTCACTCTATTGGTGATGTTTTCGATGGCTGATGATCTCGATGCTCAGAAGTATGGAAAGTCTCCGGAGGTTCATGCCGACGGCAAAATCACTTTTCGTCTGTTCGCGCCAAAGGCAAATTCTGTAAAGCTCCGGTCGAATGTGCCTGAGATCTCGGGCTTGCTGAAAAAAGATGATGATGGCCTTTGGTCGATCACGGTTGGCCCGCTTGCGCCGAACACTTATCCCTATCGTTTTGATGTTGATGGTGCGGTCGTTCTTGATCCGGTCAACCGAAATACAAAAGCTTGGTTGTGGATGGATAACTTGGTCGAAGTTCCCTCGCGACCCGTGGACAGTAAAATTCAAATGCATCAGGTCCACGATGTTCCACACGGTTCTGTAACAATGAACTGGTATCGCTCTCCAAGGCTCAAGCAAACTCGGCGCGTGTTCGTTTACACGCCACCCGGATACCAAGACAGCGATCAAAAGTACCCGGTTCTCTATTTGTTACACGGGTTTGGTGATGACGAGTCCGCTTGGTCACGAATCGGCAAAGCCCAGCATATCGCTGACAATATGCTTGACCAAAAACGATCGGTCCCTGCGATTATGGTGATGCCTTTTGGACACGATGTGTTCCCTGAAAGTCCGAACTTTCAAAAATATGAAATCATGAACAACCTAGCCGCCACCGAAAAGGAGCTGATCGAAGGCGTGATTCCGTTTATCGAATCAAACTATCGTTGTAAGTCATCGGCCGCCGACCGAGCCATTGCTGGGTTGTCGATGGGAGGTGGACAGTCATTGAAGTTTGGAATCAGCAATCTTGATAAGTTTCGTTGGATCGCTGGTTTCAGTTCTTCATTCGAAAAACAAAAGGTTGGTGAGGCTGCGAGCCAAAATCTTGATAGTTTGAAAACCATCAAGCCTTGGATATGGCTTGGTTGCGGCAAAGACGATTTTCTGTACGACGATACCGTCGCGATGGATAAGTGGCTGACAGAGAACGGCGTGAATCACAATACTGTCATCACCGAGGGTGCTCACAATTGGCGATGCTGGCGATCGTACCTTGAGATGATTCTGGGAGAAGTTTTCGCCGACCAGTAAACGTTGCTTGATACCTTCGCTGTTCACCTGCTGGATATTAAAGGTAAGTCGGCACAAGAACCTGCAGCGAAAGTCTCGGCACCCAGCGAGATTCTCGCAGGGCTTTAATTTGAGAACGTTAGAAAGTACCGATTCAACGAAAAGGTCTGCCAACTCTGTTGTGGTCGGCATATAATCAGGCCGTTCAGATTATTCGTGATTTCAATCGAATGGCTGAGCCCATTGTTCTTTTTCAACCTGTGGTTCTGAATCCAAAGACGGAGTGGTGCGATGATTATTCGCAAGTCTTCTGAAATATACCTTGATGCCAACGCGACGACTCCGGTTTTACCAGAGGCGGCAAAAGAGGCTCATGATGCAATGGAAGATCTGTATGGGAATCCCAGCAGCTCGCATATTTCAGGTCTCCGTGCCCGATTCATTCTCGAATCGGCCCGTGAATTGGTCCAGCAAGTCCTCGGGGCAGAGTCCGGCCAAATTGTGTTTACAAGCGGTGCGACGGAAGCCATTCAGATGGGCGTTTTTTCAACGTTGTGTGACGTTCGGGAAAAACGAAAGCGGGGGGAACTTCCTGGAGAGAATCGAAAACTGTTGTACGGAGCCACCGAACACAAGGCTGTCCCTCAGGCGATCCGGCATTGGAATCAGCTTCTCGGTGTTGATGATGAAGTGCTTGAGATTCCGGTTGATGAACATGGGCAGCTTGACCTCGAATTTATTAAACAACATGCGGCTGAATCCGATTTGATTTGCACCATGGCGGTCAACAACGAAACCGGAGTCGTGACAGATCTTGCAGCCGTTGAATCAGCTATCCGGTCCGTGAATCCAGATGTGGCCTGGTTGGTTGACTGTGTACAAGCCGTTGGGAAGCTTCCTCTGAACCTTTCCAGTACTTCGATTACCTATGCAGCGGTCAGTGGTCACAAAGTTTACGCACCAAAAGGAATCGGGCTCTTGTATGTCTGTGAAGATGCGAAACTAGTTCCATTGATGGCTGGGGGTGGTCAAGAACAAGGAGCACGAGGAGGAACGGAGAACCTGCCGGGTGTCGCGGCCATCGCGGCGGTGATGAAAAAGCTTGTTCAATCGGAGACTCGGACATTTGCGGAGCCAGCAGTCCTACAGCAGTATCACGAACAAATCGTCTCAGCATTGAAACAAGCTTTCCCAACCATCGTGCTCAATTCTCCAGTTGATCACTCAGTGCCAACGACTATCAATTTTTCTGTCAAAGGATTTCCGAGCAAGGAACTGTTGGACCTGTTTGATGCAGCTGGCATTCGCGTTAGCTCTGGCTCGGCATGCGGGTCCGCCGTTGTTGGTTCGTATGTTTTGGATGCGATGGGATTGGAGCAGTGGCGATCCGATGGGGCCATTCGAATGTCTTTTGGGCCGCTGACATCCAAAGAAGAAATTCAAATGGCATGTGAGCGAATTGAACAAGCTGGGCAGGCACTTTGTGATTCGTGTTTGGTGCTTTCCAGTGATGCTGACGCGATTTCTGGTCAGGAGCTTGACGGATTGATTCAGTTGAAAAATGGATCGATGTGTACTTGGTTGTTGATGGACTCAAAAACCAAACGTTGTGTAGTAATTGATCCATTCGAAGAACTGGCCCAGCGAACTGAGACGCTTATTCGATGTCAGAAAAGCAAAGTAGTTGCGATTCTGGATACACATGCCCACGTCGACCACGATTCGTGTCGGCAGATGTTGCTCAAAGTCATCGGCGATCAGGCGGAGCCTTCTGCGGAAACTTCGGATCTTCTTGGGTGGCCGGAACAGTCAGATGGAATTTGCACTTTGGCTGATGGAGCGGAAGCCAAATTCATGCGGATCTCAGATGAGCAAGTCATCGTTCAGACTGAGCTTCCCGGTCATACCACAATTGGACGTGCATTCCTGGTCGGGACTCTCGACGAATCGAATCAGTTGACGGCTGAGAATGTGGAGTTTGCATTCACGGGCGATATGATTTTGATGGGCGGAATTGGCCGGACGGATTTTCCATGTAGCACGATTGATGAGATGTTTAACTCGCTTCACCGGCTGCCAAAACTGATAACATCTAAAACGCTGATTTGTCCGACGCACGATTACAATAACGAGTTTTCAACGACGATCGAATGCGAGTTGGCTGACAACGATTACTTGCGTTCAATTCTTTGTCTTGAAAACCCAATGTCGTTCGAAGATTTCAAACGTACAAAGCCCGACGTGGATTCGAAAATTACGGACGCGACAAATTCGGAATTGGTTTGCGGATTGATCAAGACTCAAACATGCGACGTCGCTTCGGTTGAACTGAGCAATGACGATTTAAAATCGTTTTTTGCGACCCATCGGGATTCGCTGATCATTGACGTGCGTGAGCCACATGAGTTTTCGTTTGCACAAAACTGGTTGCAAATTGGATTCGTGAAACCACCGACAAATGTTCCTTTGACACGATTGAGTGGTTACCTCCCGGGGCTGCTAAAACAGCATCATGAAAATCCGCGTGATGTGATTTTCTTGTGTCGTAGTGGTCGCCGGAGCGGAAAAGCGGCAGAAGTCGCACGCCGAATCGGTGTCGACACGGCTCGACACATTGCCGGCGGCATTGCTTTGAATGTAAAACATCAATTGGCCAAAGATGACATCAATCATCCCGGCTACGTTATCTAAAATTGCTTTTCGGAAAGTACAGTTAAGAATATGGGCGAATTTTTGAAAGTCGCGACCAAGAGTGAGATCGCCGATGGAGGCAAATTGCTGGTCGAAGCCGATGAACGTTTAGTCATTCTGTTTCAAATCGGAAGTGACTATTTTTGCATCGACGACGTCTGCACCCATGATGGTGGTACGCTAAGTGATGGCGATCACGAGGGATGCGAAATCGAGTGTCCACGCCACGGGGCCAAATTCGATATCAAGTCTGGAAAAGCGCTTTGCATGCCCGCGACTCAGAATACGTTGTCCCACGAAGTAAAGGTCGACGGCGACGATATTCTGGTTAAGATTAACGACGAATAGCGATTAACAACGAATCGCCTCAGGTTGGCGAAATCAACAACACGTATTACGAACAAATTTTGCGGTAGATTAAGGATTACGAAAATGCCACTTCACGAAGACCACGTTCGAGAAGCTTTGAAACAGGTCATCGACCCAGAACTCTTTGTCAACATTGTTGATCTAGGATTGATCTACGTCGTCGATGTCGTGACCAAAGAAGGTGAAGACGAAAAGTACGACGTGAATATCGAGATGACGATGACCAGCCCAATGTGTCCGGCTGGCCCTCAGTTGGTTTCTGAAACCAAAAAGTATGCTGGCGAAATTGAAAACGTTGAAAGCGTTGAGGTCAAAGTTGTCATGGATCCGCCCTGGACCCAGGACATGATGACCGATGACGCGAGAGATCAACTGGGAATCTTCTAAAA
>CAZQQR010000072.1:0-7905 GCA_964595515.1 uncultured Pirellulaceae bacterium | reverse complement strand
GGACCCAGGACATGATGACCGATGACGCGAGAGATCAACTGGGAATCTTCTAAAAAAGAAGTCTTCAGGCCAATTTTAAGGCGTCAAAATAGACGCCTTCGGGTTCTCGACGGCGCGGATTCCGATCATCGGATCCAAGAGGAGGCTGAGCCCAGCCATAAACGGGATTACTGACTTTCTAGTCGATCATTCAATCATCGTGACGCCGGCGTTGGTTGCCAGATTGCGAAATGCATCAACCAATTCATCAGCATCGCTGGCGTGGATATGTTCGCCATTTCCAACGTCGGCCACTGTTTGCATGGGTGCTTGTTCAGCTCCATCCCCAAATGTGACGGTGTAAATCAAAGTGTCAGGATGGTTGGCCATGACGGTGTTGGCGGCGGTTTCGGGAGTGCTGGCTTGATTGTGACGTCCGTCGGTCATTACGATCAAAATCGGGGTCGCAAAGTTTCTTCGCCCTGGGCCGTAAAGAATGTCTGCACCGGCTAAAATTCCGTCAGCGATATTCGTGTTACCCATGCATCTGGTTCGCAGATACTGAAAGTCAAAATTTCGGTAGTTGGTCGAATCTGATTCCAGAGCTGATGCGACTTCTTCATGTGGCAAGACTTCTAAAGTCGATTCGGTTTGTTCATTGTCGACGATTGCATCTCGGACGGCAGTTGATAGCCCGTCGCCGATGCTAATTGGTGAAGTGCCAGAAGGTGGATCGACGGTCACATCTGAAGGATGACTGGCATCAACAGCGTAGGCAACGAGCCCCAGTTTTTCTCTGGCCCGGGTTTTGTCGATTTCATCTCGGAACTTCAAGATCGCAAGTTTCAAGGCTTGGATTCGAGAGAGCGTAATGACGCCTCCAGCGACATCGAATTCACTATGTCGCAAAGCACTCGCGTTGGCGTTACCAGGAAAGTAGCTATCGCTACTGCCGTAGATAAGGTCTTCGAGAGCCCGCAAGTTCGAATTGTATTCAGATGTGGTCATGGTTCCAGCGTCGTGATCGAACATCGATGACGAGCGGTCAACAACAATGACAATGTCGCGGTCGCCAACTTTGGCGGTTGTTGCTGTGCCTAAATCCAACGCGTTTCGACCGGTGAAGCTCCCAAAAAACATTGGGAACTGATTGAGGTCGGGATTGACTCGCAGAGCATTGGTAAAGCTATCTACGTTGCCCGTTCCAGATGCATTGAAACTGAATTTTGCACCAGAACGCGTGGCCTCTCCAAATTCAATTTGGACGTTCTTGTCAAAGTTGATTGCCGCGCCAAAGACACTGTTCTTGATCATCAGCATTTCAACTTCATCGCGAACCGCTGAATCAACATCGGCGGCATTCATCGGATCATCACCAACTCCTCGCGACATCGCTTCCGCACCTGCTCTGGTAGCGAAATCGGATGCAGTTTGGAGTTTAAGTTGAGCTAACTGAACACGACCAAGATCGATTGCAAACGCAACAAATACAAAGACGACAACCAAGAGGATCAGCATCATGAAAATCGTGGCACCCTGCCGATTTGATTTTCCAGAAAGTAGATTACTAGTCATGCGAGTTTTCCTGAGATTATTGCGAGAGCTTAAAGCTTCGGTTGATCGTAGAATTTCCAAAAAATCGTTTTACGAACCAACTGTTTTTGTCCATCGGTACCGAAATGTCGATCGACGACTCAGTATCAGTAATGGTTGCATCGATGGTCGCATCGGAGATCAAATAGATCGCGAGCACGTCTTGGGCTCGTGTTTCCATCTCCGTGGTCGTTGTTCCTGGGATCGTTCCCAGGCGGGCGGAGTTAAACGCGGCAGTGGAAGCGACTTGGCGAATGTTTTCAGTTCTCGCCCACTCCATCAGCCCGAAGACCAATAGAAAAATGAGTGGTGCGGTCAATGCAACTTCGACTGCGGCTCCACCGCATCGCTCGTGATTTCTAATACGTTTCATGACTAATATTCCTTGCAGAAGATGCATTGTGCAGAAATCTGTTCACCCATCGCCGTCCGAAAAAAAGTTGTCGTCGTTGGCGGTCGCGAAATATTGATGGTCAATTCCAGTAGTGTGCCCCGAGGCACGTCTTCAAGTCCGGCTGTTGGCGTAACGCCTGGCTGAATCGAAAATGTAGTAATTGACGCTGGCTCAACAGACGAAACATTGACCGATCTTGAAATGACGTTGATGGTGATGTCGTAGTCAGAGAATCCGAATTGCGGGATGATTTCGTCAGCCAGAAATTGAACGTCTTCACAGTTCGTCTGAGCGGCCAAAGCGACTTTTGAAAGTTCGTATGCCGTTGATTGAGCGTTGTACTCGTGAAAAAGTCCCGTTGAAACTTCGATGGATCCGAAAACGATCAAGGCAAGAACTGGGAGGCAAACAGCGGCTTCGACGGCGGCGATACCTTTCCGATTCCGGCGGTTCGCTAGAGCTATCGCTTTAAGATTTGATTTTGAGAATATCATTCATTTGTCCTTGATTGGCCAACAATCACAGTGTCGGTGCCAAACGATAGGTCTTAATAGGGGCAGAATTTGACGTCGATTTCATCTGGCATAGTGATTCTGAGGGATTCCCGTCGAGTTAATCGGGTTCTTGGAGCTGTAAGAGGAGGTCGGATTATCTGGATAACACCGGATTATGGAACTGCGACAGTGAATTTCGGTCGATTCGTTGTAGTGGTATGTGCAGTATGTTGTTATGCCGTTCTGCTCATATGCTGGTTCAGGAGGTAACTCACGGAGGTTTGTTTGATGCCGATATTGTTTCAATTCAGGTTTAGTCCATTTTGTGGTTGCAGTTGCAGTGAGGGAGAACCCAGATTTGGTGTTTGCTTCTACTTTTTGGCTGTCCAGTTGGTGAACAGCTTCGCCCGACATATTCGTCGCTATTTCTCTTATTCAAAATTTCGTTTTTGGTAGAATTTGGCTACCACGATACAGAATGACTCTTACGGATTAACAAATAAATGAGCATAGCCAAACCTTCATCCGATTCGTCAATGAAAAATGATCCGCTTCGGCTGGTCGACGTAGACTATGTCAATTTCTATGTTGGCAACGCAAAGCAGTCTGCTTATTTTTACGCCCAAGCGTTTGGATTTGAGATTGAGCAAGTCTCAGACCTGACCACAGGTGTGCGAGATTCGGCAAGCTATTTGCTGACCCAAGGGAACATCCGGTTTTTGTTAACAACTGGCCTGACAGAAGACCATCCAGCTCAAAAAGAAGTCGGTCTTTATGGTGATGGGATCAAGGATATCGCCTTCACTGTTGAGGATTCAGGTTTGGCGTATGAGCAAGCGTTGAAGAATGGAGCGGAGTCTGCTTACGAGCCGGTCGAAGTATCAGATGAAAATGGAACGGTTGTTCGTTCCGGCATTAAGTCGTTCGGAAGGGTGATACACACGTTCGTTTCCAGGTCAGGTGGATACGCACTTGAAAAAGTAAAAGAGCGCGGCAACTTGTTCTTGCCTGAGTTCAAATTGATGGGCGATCTTGCGATCAACAAATACAACCGCGAGAATCCGACGGGGCTGTTCTATGTGGACCATTGCGTCGGCAACGTGCAAATGGGAAAGATGGATCATTGGGTTCAGTGGTACGAAGACGTGTTGGGGTTCAAGCTTTTCAAGCATTTCGATGACAAAGACATCTCAACTGAATATTCAGCGCTGATGTCTAAGGTGATGGATTCCGGGCGTGAGTTGATCAAGATTCCGATCAATGAACCCGCCGAAGGTCGCAACAAGAGCCAGATTGAGGAATACCTTGACTGGCACAATCAGACGGCGGGTATTCAGCATTTAGCGTTGTTAACGACGGACGAGTTGGGGACCGTCAGCAAACTTCGTCAGCGCGGCGTCGATTTCTTGGAGATCCCGGATAGTTACTACGATCTTGTGTGGGATCGAGTTGGCGACATCAAGGAAAATACAGAAGTCATCGAGGACCTGCGAGTTTTGGTTGATCGTGACGACAAGGGATATCTGCTTCAGATTTTTACCAAGCCACTACAGGACCGCCCTACCCTGTTCTTCGAAATCATTTGCAGGCGCGGAAGTGAGTCGTTTGGTAAAGGAAATTTCAAAGCACTTTTCCAATCACTCGAACTAGAGCAGGCTAAGCGAGGAAACCTGTAGTTTGTGTTGATCGAAATATCAGAATTTCAGAATTTGATGTTCGACGTTACAATCGGTGAATGACAGGTATTTACCAAGTACAACATTTAAAACCGCTCACTGGGCTGCGATTTGTCGCAGCCCTTTCTGTGTTTGCCGCGCATTCTTTGGATCGCTGGCCTTTGGTCGATGCAGGAAATCTTCCACTGGGCGCAGCTGGTGTAGGATTTTTCTACCTCTTGTCTGGTTTTATTTTGACCTACGTCTACGCGAATCGATTTCGCTCTGGTGATGCAGACACTGATCCCAAGACCAATCAATTTTCATACTGGAAGTTCTACATTCGCAGGTTTGCCAGAATCTGGCCGATTCATTTAGCAACGCTATTGATTTTTCTTTTCTGCGTGATGGGGCCTGACGTTTTTGTTCGACGAGGAAATCCCGTTGGAAAACTTCTCGCGAACTTGTTGCTTATTCAAAGCTGGATCCCCAACTATGACTGGATCTATTCGTTAAATGGACCGTCTTGGAGCTTGGCGGTAGAGTCGTTCTTTTACTTGGTTTTCCCAGTCTTGATTCTCGGTGGAACCAGAAGGTTTTTGTGGATCTACGGATTGATTGCCGTGGCAACAGTGACAGCGATTATTGGTTTAAGTTGTTTGGAGTTGGAAAGCAATTCTTGGGTCGCGCTCAATGGAATCATGCATACCAACCCGTTGATGCGGCTATTTGAGTTTACAACAGGGGTCGGATGCGGGTTCTTGTTTTTGGCTCGCGAAGATAGCGGGGTTCAGAAACCAACTGGTTCCGTCAAGAACACGTTGGTGGAATTGTTGGTACTCGGGCTGCTGGTCGGATTCTTTGCGGGTCTCAACAGTTTGGGTTGGTATCAAAACCCGATGGAAGGAAATGGCATAAATCCGTTCCCGCCAATTGTTATGTATTGGATTCGGTTTAGCAGTCCATTTTTGATTTTTGCTTTTGTGATACTGGTATTCGCGAGCTCCAAAGGTTTGGTTAGCAGAGCGCTGGCAAGCCGCCCGATGGTTTATTTGGGAGACATTAGCTACGCGTTTTACATGATCCACATGTCGGTGATGATTGTGATGCTTCGGCAAACTTGGGTCGAAGGCTGGTGGTCGATGTTGGCTGCCACCACGTGCGCGTTCTCAATTTCGCTTTTCTTCGCTTCAGCACTTTATCACTTGGTCGAAGTTCCGTTTCGCAGTTCTATCGTTCAGTTGAGCGAAACAAGAAACTGGGAGGTGATATGGCAGTCGGTTTGGACTTCGCTCTTGGTCTGGCTCAAGTCACCAGCTTTTTTGATCTTGCTGTCTTTCACTTTACTAAGTGGGTGGTACGCTTCGAACTACCGTATTGATCCTCGCGATGAGATTCGGATTGCTGCTGTTATTGCTGCATCAGACAGTGCACTAAAATCAGTGAATTTCTCAGAGGATGCGACACTGCTTGGGTGCCGTGCAAGCTTGGGCGAAAACGGGAGTTTAAGCTTGAGCCTCGTTTGGAAACTTTATGAGGGTCGAAGGTCGGATCGTTTTGTGAAACTGCTGGATGCGGATGAAAAGGTGATCGGACGCGGGAGTGCGAATTCGCAACTTTTCAAACACGCAACTAGCAACGAGACAGTCTTGGATTCGGTAGAGATTCCAGCTGCCAGAATGAAGAACGTCGAATTGATCGCCGTTGGATTTTTTGAGCAGGGACGCAAGGCATCCGTTGTTGATAGCGGACCGCGTAGTAACCGCAACCGGCAATTAAACGTGTGGGAAAGGAAGCGATGAACGCCGATCGTGCATTGGTTTCGGCTGTTGCCGATTATCAACTGGTCGATCGAGCGAAGATCCGAATCGAGTTGGACGCCATTTGAAAAAGACCAAATGATCCACCAAACGTTTGAGCGATCGCTACTCGGGGTTTCCGATTCTTCGCAGATACTCTGCCAAATGAGATTGAGCATCGATTATTCGTTGCCACTGTTCCGTCGACATGGTGACCTGTTTCTTTCTGGGGTCAATATCTGAATCAGAAACAACGCCACGAATGTGCATGTGGAGGAATTCAATTAGTTCCGCCAGCTGTGCGGCTTGACCGGGCGATAGCCGATCTGGAATTTTAGGTGGATCGTCGTTGAGCAACGCAAGTTGATAATTGGAATCCTCCTGCATGTCTTGGACGGCGATACGTTCGCCGGAAGCGTGGGAGCCCGTCTCGGCAGAGTCAGCTTTTCCGGAAGGTCGAATACGGCTTAGTCGTTCACTGATTTGAACTCGATCGCCGTAGATCAGAGTGCTTCGTCCGATGGTGATTAAGTCGCCGTGACGAAGAATGCGAAGTTGAACTTCTTCGTTATTGACTTTCGAGCCGTTGGTACTTTCGAGATCGGTCAGCACGAGGTCGTCGTGGTCTTGTTGGATCTTCAGATGGAAGCGGCTGATCCGCTCATCATTAAGCTGGATCGTGTTTCCTTCTTCCCGCCCGATAGTGACTGGAACATTGATCTTCTCGAAGACTTTACCTCGGTCGGCACCGTCCAATACTCTTAATGTTATTGTTGTCATCCAAGTTGCCTTGTGACGTTGGCGTCGTTGCCCGTCAATCTATTGCCTCGATCCCAAATTGAATTGTATCAACAATCACAGCTTCCGATCGGCGACTTCTCAGCAAATCCAAGTAGTTTTTGCGGAAGATTTCCCTTTTGAGTGGGTGGGATGGCTTGGGATGGTTGCTGGAGCGGATCCCCTAGCTGGAATCCAGCGACGACCTGTGCGCGGTAAAGGAGCTGTTGGGCTATGCCAACATCTCCACATACAGTGGGGGTCTTGAGTCCCAAGAAGTCCCAAGAGCGAAACCTTCATACATTGCCTTGCCTACAAAAATCTATACCCTCTCAACTTCTAGTACCCGGGGACGATCAAGGTGGGTTTGGCCAATGTCAACGACGCGGCCCACCCCAGGCAAAACTCGCGATCACGGGATCCGTTTGGTCGAGTTTGTCTGCCAATCTCAAAAGCGAGCGGAGAATCACGGCCCTGCACCGTTAGTGAAAACGAGCCTACCGCTGGGTTTTTGGTTTGCCTGATATCATTCACATCATGAGGGATGATACGGCTGTTGGTAGCCAGGAAATTTTCATGGTTTCCAAGGCGAGTCTCAGATCGGGGTTGGGTTCATTACGCTTCAAAGGGAAATTTGGGTCGATCTATCGAACATGTGGGCAGAACGAAAGCCTTGGCTTGCTTCGATGGTCGAAGATACTGACAAGTGTCTACCACTTTGGGGAAAGTCTTTCATCGCGGCTTGGAGGGCTTTATGCCGCTACGACTTATCTTTTGAGAATTTGCACAAAAGAAGCTTCAGGAACCCCGAAAGTTGAGTTGCAAGAAAAGCTCTTCGTTTGCTAAGATCTATGGCAACGACACATTTGTGTCCCACGCACCCGTGGCTCAATTGGATAGAGCATCGGTCTTCGGAACCGAGGGTTGGAGGTTCGAATCCTCCCGGGTGTGCTTTTTGAGTAAACAAAAACCGAGGTCGGAAACGATCTCGGTTTTTTCGTGCGCTGACTGCAACATGAAGTCCCCCCACTAATCCCCCCACTAATGAAGATTTCTTGCATCTGGTCGAGGGGTTCCATCGCTTGGCTTTGGTAGGAGCAAAAGGTCAGACGGCGCAGCCAATCGGGGCTCGCCATTGAGTGTTGTCGCCAAAATTGATTTACTTGACTTTCGAGTCTGCCGTTCCTCTAATTGCGATTGAGCGTAAGCTTTTT
>CAZQQR010000071.1:13310-20124 GCA_964595515.1 uncultured Pirellulaceae bacterium | reverse complement strand
CCTTAGTCGGAAGTATCTTTGTGAAAGAAAATTGAATCCCTGCAACGTGACGTCAACAAAACGACATGCAGTGCAGAAATGCATCGCCGAAGACCTGACGTCTTGCGCATCTCGTTTATTGGCCGTCCAATCCCAGATTGACTGTCCAATCCTAGGTTTCAGTTTAGATGAAGCGATCGATGAACCGAGGGTCCAGCGGGATGTCGGCCACATCGATGTCGGCAATTAGATCCCGGTGAAGCTGCGAATTTTTGTTCATCATCAGTGAACCGATTTCAGCCCAGGCTCTTTGAAGCTCAGGAGAAGACTCTCGACCACTTAGTCGAAGCGCCGCCTCTTGGTCCAGAGCGGCTGCAACTTTCAGGTACTCGTTTTGTGGTTTGTCCATCGACAACGCGAAACAGAGAGATGCCAAACTGTGACAAAGCTGGTCGAACACGCCGCCCTCATCGCCCAGCAAAAATGATTGGTCCATAAACGACTTTTGGTACTTGGCGATGATCATCAAAATTCGTCGACCTAGAACCCGGTTTCGCTTCATCGCTCGCTCAACATATTTTCGTTTGAGCATGAACATGTTTTCGACGCCGCTTAAGTCACCGTGAGATGGCATAAAAGATCCGAGTGTCGTTTTGGCAACGAACCATCCGAACTTTGCCTTCGCCCCCAGTCCAGATTTGCCTTCGACTTCTGCGATTCCGATTGGCTCAAGATATTTCCCTCGAATTTCTCGTGTCATCGCGTTGGGAGCACCTACATCGGCCAGGACAGGATTAGGCCCTTCGTACACGGTGGCGATCGTGAATTCATGCATGTTCTCGCCAATGTAGTTTTCGATTGGATGCTCGGGGATGTTGCCCTGGTTGAATCCTCTTGAATACTTGCGAACCTCATCGGTGTGTACTGAGCGTCCACCCTGGATCTGGTAACAATTGATGGCGGTCTCAAGCAACGTCTTGGTCGCGTAAACTTTGGCGATCATGCCCTGGGTTTCATCTCGGACTCCGTTCGCGGCCAAGCGAAAACACAGGTCACCCAAGACACGCGCCGCGAGCCCATGAACTGTCGCCCGCCCAATCCATGTTTGAATTCTGGGTGCACATCCAATCGGTTTACCAAACGTGCTTCGGAAAGAAGTCCATCCGCCGCCATTGGGCTCGTCAGGCAAATTTGAATTCTCGGTTGGACTATCGGTTGAGTTTTCGGTGGTGGGGTTTGGCCCTGAACCGCTGGGATTTGTCTCAGGATCAAGGATCACGTGGGCCAAAAGTTTAAAAGTCTTCGCGGCGCTGTTAACGCCGATTCCGCCTCGGCCTTTTGCAAGGGAACTAAACGCTTGAGCCAATCCACGTCCCGGTTTTCCAAGCAGGCAATTTGTATCCACGGGACAATCCGTTAATCGAAATCGCGCGTTCCAAAGATAATCGAACGCGGTGAGGTCGTTGCGTTTCATTCGAAAATGATCAGAGTCAGCGGAAGGAACCTCGAAGACGATCATTCCAGAGTCACGCCCCGGTTTGAGGTCGTGGCCTTCCAGTTTGACCACCAAAATGCAGACACCTCCATAGATGACATTGGTGATCGGCCATTTGACTCCATTGATCAGGTATCGGTCTCCATCGAGCCGGGCCGTCATCGAGAGTTTGCTTGGGTCAGCGCCCACGCCAGGTTCGGTCAAAGCGAATGAGCCAAGCAATTCACCTTTGGCCATCTTTGGCAAGAAGTACTCTTTTTGTTCCTCGGTACCAAAATCAAGAATTGGAGTGACGGGGCCGAGGAAGTTGTGAACCTCAAACATGACAGCCAAATCAGGATGAATAAACGTCAGAGCGCGGAGAAGCGGGCCGAGGTCGCCAAGCTTTGCCCCACTACCGCCATACTGCTGAGGAATCGCAAGCCCAAAAAATCCTCGGTCAGCCAGGCCCTGAATGACTTCGTCTCGAAAGAGCATCTTTTCGTTATCAAAAAGCTTGTTCTCTTTTTTTAGCTTCATCAAGAAATCAAGAGACTCACTCATGACGCCTGCAACCGCAGCTGTTGGCGAAAAAGAACCCGCGAAAAACTCTCTGGCAATTCCCTTGCCAAACAGCGAGGCGATCGTCGGAGCTTGGCCTGAGAACTGGCCTTCCGCCGAACGGTCGGCGTCGTCCAATGTTGCAAGCGCAGCGACCTCGTCAGCCGACTTGCCTGCCTGTTGCAGGATCAACGCCATCGCGTCGTCTTTAGATTTCGGATTTGAATCTGAAGAGTTGTTTTCGGATTGAGTGAGCATAAGGAACTCCCGGCGGAAGGTTCAGGCAGTCAATGTTTGCGAATGTGCGGTCGATGCGAACGAGCGGTTGATGCGAATTTGCGGTAAGCGATTCAACGCAATATAAATAGTAAAGGCTTGGACGTTCAGCGTCGAATTTTTACGCGACTATCGTGTATATATGCAAAACCGAAGCGCGCTGTCGCCACATAACACGATGATCGACGTTTGGCAGAAGAGGCGTTAGAAAACGCGTTCGAAAACACGTTTTGAGCGGAACCATCGGGCAGTCAATAGGCTCGTGTTATTCACTATGTGAAAGCGATCAGAAGGTGGACAGATGGCGGTCCAATATGTGGCGTGCTTTGTCCAACACTAGCCGTGCCTTTGGCTACAAAAAAAGCCGTACAGATGTACGGCTATGTATTCAGTCAAAATGTTTGGCGGCTACTTGAGGCCCAAAGATTCAATCAACTGAGGAGCACCGGGAGTCATTCGGCGAATCTTGGCAGCAAGGACTTCTTTTTCCGAGCTGGAAGCTTTCTTAAGACGTTTCTTGATGTGTTCCATCTTCTTTTTTCGTTTTCGACGTCGCCGAAGTTCTCTTTCTCGTTCGCTTCCCATTTCAATTCCTGAGTACTAAATAGTCTGTTTAATCTGTTCGCAATTTGTGTCCCCGATGTTAGCGGAAACCCTGGGTTTGTTCAACTGATTCCTGGCACGAAAAAAAGCCCCTGAAGAACAGGGGCTTTTTGGTTTTGAAACAATCGGAGCCATTTTTGGCTTAGTTGTTCACAGCGTCTTCAAGAGCTTTGACAGCTTCTTTCGCTTTTTCTAGTGCAGAATCAGATGATGCATCAGAATCAGTGACGGCTTCGCCAGTGACTTCTTTTGCGTCTGAAGGATCGTAGATTGAGTCTTGGTCAAGCTCGCCACCTGTTTGGACAGCACCTTGCTGTGGGTAGGTTTGCATCATGCCAGCTTCCATTGGCTGAGCGTATGACGGATCGACCATGTTGAGGTTCGATGCTCCACAGCAGTCGTTGGTCATTCCAGATACTGTGCTTTGCATTCCAACGTTTCCGTAGTCTGCTCCAACCATTTCACCGAAGTAATTGTTGGTTGTTCCAACGCAAGCTTGGCTGGTTGCGAAAGCTCCACGGCTTCTTTTTGAGAAGCAACCGCCGCCGCATCCACCACCACTGAACTTCGCACGAAGTCTGGCGAGGAATCCTCCACCACCGTGGCCACCTGCTCCGCCGAACATTGAACCGAATCCGCCACCGCTTCCACCGCAACCACAGTTGGTTGGGTATCCGAAGCAACCGTTGTCGCATCCACATCCGCCACCGTTGCCGAATCCACCACCGAACATTGAGCGGAAACCACCGCCAGCTCCGCCACTGAATTTGCCTTTGAGGCGAGAGAACAATCCGCAACCGTTTCCGATTCCTTTTCGGATTGAGCATCCGCCACCGCAGCCACCGAACTTGCTACCTAGTCCACCGCCGAGTCGGCTGCCGAATTTTCCACCCAAGCCGCAACCGGAGTCAGCTACGACGCCGCATGATGGTGTCGCAACCGAGTAAGCCGGAGCTGCGTAACTCATGCTTTGTCCACACCCGCCACCGCAAGATGATCCGCCCTGATAAGAGCAGTTCTCGCTGCAGTATCCAGCCCACAAGCCAGCGGCCTGTGATTGAGAGATGGATCGACCGCATGATTCGGCTCCTGGGACATAGCCCATTGATCCCACGCCATACGAACCGTAGTTCATGTCGTAGGTGGATCCGCATGAATTGCAATCTTGTGCCATCGCTTGGCTTGAGAAAGCAAGTGCAGCCGAAACCACAATCATTTTCAAAGTTCTAACTAACATCCTAATTGACTCCTGATTTTTTCTAAGCAACCTACCAAGACCGTAACCATCCATGGCAACGTTTCGATCAACTGGTGAAGTTAGTACCCGAATGCTTCTTGTCATTAAAAAGCTGAAACCTGTCCTTAGGTTTCAACTTACGTTTCTTGTCTTGATGACGTCCGTTTGAACGTCGTCACAAAATGACACCCTCTAATTTAAGTACGGTATGGTGTCATGAGTGTGATCGAGCCGTGGAGATGAATATCCACACCCAATTTGAACTTTCTTTAGAAAGTGGGTTTGAATGGAAGGGCGTTATGTCGGCCACGAAAAAAAATCGCATGGCGTTGTCCCTGCCAGTTCAATAAGAGCATTGCGTCATGCTTCAAAAGACACTCGCGACGATTATCCATCTCGATGAGTAAGACTGATTCTGAGGAATTTGCTTGAGGATTGTTGGGGCAGTTCGGCCTTGCATTAATCATCATCCGGCAATGTGGCATGATCGACCCGAAGTCTGACTCTCGTGACGGAATTCACTTCAACGAAATTTAGTCTGGTTGTCACGATTGAATGAATCGCGACCTTGGTTAACCAATTGGTAATCTTTGCGGGCTTGAATTGTCGACGAACCGTAATAGCAAGTGGAGTGCTGAATGTTTTCCGATGGATTGGCAAATCGACCCCTTACTTCAGGGCACAGCTATGCGTCATCTCGAACAAGCTTCCATCTTGGTCGTCGACTTTGATGTCGAGACACTCTATTCAATCGCTTCCCTGCTGCTTAGCCAGGATCATCGCGTTCTCACGGCTCGCGATTCATCAACCGCCTATCAGATCGGTGCCAATGAAGAGCTTGACCTATTGATCACTGATCTGCGAATCGGTGCAAAGGGCGTCGGCGAAGAAAGCGGTTTGCACTTAGCCAGTAGTATCAAGGCTTCACCGTCAAAGTGTGATTTGCCGGTGATGTTTACATCTGCAAACCAGGCTCCAGGCGTGATTCGGCGCAATCATGCTTTTGGGACATCGTTTCACGTCAGGAAACCCTTCGATACCGACGTGATTCTTGAGCTAGTTGAACAAGCACTATGGTTGCCGCATTTGGTCGAAAGTCATTTGGCTGAGCAATCTGTTCCACAGCCGCATATGTCAATTCGGTCGGGCAGTAAGAAGTCTCCTGTCTTTCCAAAAGTTGGCACGCCCCATATTTTTGCCGACTCGCCAGTCACGTTTTAGTGCTGAGCGAAGTGGCTAGAGCGTTTTGGGATTTGCTTCATTTTGGGATTCGCTTCATTTTGGGATTTGCTTCAGCAAACGTCCATCATGCTCAGCGGTCGTGCTGTTTGGCACGTGTTCTGTTGCGGGGCCATAATTCCAGCGGGTTTGATGATCTTACGCTGGCCTGAAATCGTTGTGCGCTAAAGCCCCTGCTTGCCGTAGGGTTGGCAGGCAATTAGGATTTGCAGAGTTGTGATTTCTGTCTGGCATGCTGAGCTGAATGAAAATGATCATTGGGGTTTTGAAGGAATCTTTGCCGGGCGAACGTCGTGTTGCCGCTACCCCAGACTCTGTCAAAAAACTGATAAAGCTTGGCTATCAAGTCGTCGTTGAATCCAATTGTGGTTCCGACGCGAACTTTCCCAATAGCGGTTACGAGGACGCCGGCGCTGAGGTCGAAAGGAACACCCAGTCTGTTCTTGATCGTGCTGATGTCCTCATCAAAGTCAACGAACCAACGCTCAGTGAAATTGAAGAAATCAGTAGCGGTACGACGCTGGTCAGTTTTGTCTGGCCAGCGAAAAACGAAGAGCAAATCGAGCGTTTGCGAGCCAGGAACATTACAACGCTGGCGATGGACTGCGTACCTCGAATTTCAAGAGCACAGAAACTGGACGCGTTGAGCTCCATGGCAAATATCGCCGGCTATCGGGCGATCATCGAAGCCGCTGGTGATTTCGGGAGTTTCTTTACCGGGCAGATAACAGCGGCGGGCAAAGTCCCCCCTGCGAAAGTGCTTGTGATTGGGGCGGGCGTTGCAGGGTTGGCTGCCATTGGAACAGCCAAAAGTCTTGGGGCAATCGTTCGTGCGTTCGATACGCGATTGGCGGTCAAAGACCAAGTCAAAAGTATGGGCGCGGACTTTCTCGAACTTGAATTCGAAGAGTCGGGCGAAGGCGAAGGCGGTTATGCCAAAACAATGAGCGAAGAGTTCATCGCGGCCGAGATGGAACTGTTTGCTCAACAAGCAAAAGAAGTCGACATCATCGTAACGACGGCGTTGATTCCCGGGAAACCAGCTCCTGTGTTGATTACACGTGAGATGGTCAAAAGTATGAAGCCCGGTAGCGTGGTCGTTGACCTGGCTGCACAGAACGGCGGCAACTGTGAGATGACGCAGCCCGGAGAAAAGATTGTCACGCATGATGTCACGGTGATCGGGTACACGGATTTGCCAAGCCGCTTACCAACCCAGTCATCAAGTCTTTACGCGAACAACGTTGTTAATTTGCTGACTGACATGACACCTGAAAAGGATGGTCAGTTAAATATTGATGTCGAAGACCAGGTTGTGCGAGGCTGTCTGGTGACCAGGGCGGGCGAAACGATGTGGCCGCCACCAAAAATTGAAAACCCAAGCCCACCACCTGCAAAGGTTGTGGCAAAACCAGAACCCGTTGCGGCGGCTTCTGCTGCTCCGG
>CAZQQR010000071.1:5998-13210 GCA_964595515.1 uncultured Pirellulaceae bacterium | reverse complement strand
CCTGCAAAGGTTGTGGCAAAACCAGAACCCGTTGCGGCGGCTTCTGCTGCTCCGGTGTCAGATGCGACGTCGAAAATGATTTGGACCATCGTTGGCAGCGCGTTGATGTTGCTATTCCTTTGGTTGGTTGGACGATATGCTCCAGCTGAATTCGTCCAGCACTTTACCGTGTTCATTTTGGCTTGTTTTGTCGGTTGGCAACTCGTTTGGAATGTGACGCCAGCATTGCACACTCCGCTGATGAGTGTCACGAACGCGATCAGCGGGATTATTTTGATTGGCGGCATGCTGCAGATGGGAATCGGCGGGGGTTGGTTGTCGATGCCGACGTTGTTGGCCGCTTTGGCAGTTCTTATCGCAACGATCAATGTGGTTGGCGGTTTTCTAGTGACGCAACGAATGCTTAGCATGTTCAGGAAACAAAGTTGATGGATAACCTGAATCTTGCGACTGACTGCTTGTTATTTGCGTCAGCAGTGACCTCCAATACGGCCAGCAATCTTGCTTGGTTGGTCGCAGCGGTGTGTTTTATTTTGAGCCTTGGCGGATTGAGCAAGCACGAAACTGCACGACGTGGAAATGTGTTGGGAATCATTGGGATGACCATTGCAATCATTGCTACGTTTTTTGCTGGAATTCAAGGCGGGCAAGTTTTACTCGTTCTAGCGCTCGTGGCTGGCGGACTGGGGGGAGCTTGGCTTGCAACCAAAGTCGAGATGACGGCGATGCCACAATTGGTCGCCATCCTTCACAGTTTTGTTGGGCTTGCCGCTGTGCTGGTAGGGCTCAGCTTTTTTATTGGCGATTGGAAAACGGACCCCGAAGCCATTAACGATGCAGGCGAAGCGGTTCTTTTTTCAATCGGGCCGGACTTGATTCATAAAATCGAAATCTTTCTCGGCGTGTTTATCGGTGGGCTTACGTTTACCGGCAGCGTGATTGCTTGGGGCAAGTTGGATGGTCGGATCAAGAGCAAGCCTTTGATGATTCCCGGTCGGCACTTTATCAACCTGGCGATGTTGATCGTTTGTTTGTTGCTGGGCTGGTGGTTTATCGCCAACGGTTCTTTCACTTCGATTTGGCCGCTGATCTTAATGCTGTTGATTTCGTTTGTCTTCGGCGCACACCTTGTGATGGCTATCGGCGGTGCTGATATGCCGGTCGTGGTTTCAATGTTGAATAGTTACAGCGGCTGGGCTGCGGCTGCGACAGGATTTTTGCTTGAGAACGATTTGTTGATCATTACCGGTGCTCTGGTTGGCAGTAGCGGCGCGATTCTGAGTTACATCATGTGTCACGCAATGAACCGTTCTTTTATCAGCGTGATTCTTGGTGGTTTTGGAACGGGTGACAGTGGGCCCGCGAAACCGCGACCAGACGCTGGAACGCTGATTCACACTTCGACGACGGCATCGGAAGTCGCTTCGATGTTGAAAGAAGCCAAAGAAGTGATCGTCGTTCCCGGTTACGGAATGGCGGTGGCCCAAGCTCAGCATCCCATCCGTGAGATTACAGAGCGATTGCAAGAGAACGGAACGCGAATCCGGTTTGCGATTCATCCGGTTGCTGGGCGATTGCCGGGCCACATGAACGTGTTACTGGCCGAAGCTCGTTTGCCCTATGATCTTGTGCTGGAAATGGACGAGATCAACGAAGATTTTCCTGAGACAGATGTCGTTTTGGTTGTGGGAGCGAATGATATTGTTAACCCGGGCGCGTTGGATGATCCGTCCAGTCCCATTTTTGGGATGCCGGTGTTGGAAGCTTGGAATGCCAAACAGGTGGTCGTGTTCAAGCGTTCAATGGGGTCCGGGTATTCTGGCGTCGATAACCCATTGTTCTATAACGAAAACACTGACATGCTGTTCGGCGACGCCAAAAAGAGCTCAGACGAAATTCTTCAGTCACTTCGTTCTTAAACGTTCCAGTTCTATTGGGGATGTTTGGCGCATTGTCGTTGTTATGTTGTTGAAGTTCTTCGCTTACCCTTACAACCCTTCACGCCTAACCCTCATCCAAAGACTTTGAAAAGCTTTGTTGGAATTAACGCGGCGTCTCATTCTTTTCTGTTATAACGTCAGCTCCTCGCCGACCTCCAAACAAGGGATGCTGTGTCTGTACTTTCCTCCCCGCCTAAACAAACTACCCATCCTGTCGTTCCCCAAGAAGATTGGGTGCGAAATGTTCGTTCCACTCTTAAGACATCGAATTCAGATTTTCATCAAGTCAAACCTTGGGTGTATTGGCGTGATATGATCGTTGGCGCTACCATCGCTTATTCTTCGGCCGCGATTTATGTGAGTTCGCCTGCGTTTTCACTTATTCAAATCGCCAGTTTTCTCGTGGCAATTTTTTGGCTGTATCGTGTCGGTTCATTGGTTCACGAGGTCGCCCACCTGGGCGGTCACGAGTTGACTTCATTCAAAGTCGCGTGGAATATTCTTGTAGGAATTCCGACGTTGACACCCTCGACTTTTTTTACAGGGCATCATCGGGATCACCATAGCCAGCGAGTCTATGGAACCGAGCAGGATCCGGAGTACGTCGTCAACGTTTGCCCTCGAGGAAGCGTGATGAATCTGGTTTTCTACTTTATGTTTGTTGCCGCGTTTCCGTTGATTGTGTTCACGCGATTTTTGTTGGCTCCTTTGACTTTTATAAGCCCAAAGATTCGAAATTTTACGCTTCATCGATTGTCCGCATTTACGTTTAACTGGAAATACCATCGGCCGATCGAGAAAATTCAACGCACTCGATTTGCGTTGTTAGAACTTGGTTGTTTTGTTCGTGCGCTCGGGATTCCGGCGGCGGTTTATTTTGGTGTGACAGAACCGTCACGAATGTTGCAGCTCTATTCTCTGGGCGCTGCGGTCGTGATTATGAACCAACTGCGGCAGCTCGCGGATCATCATTTTGAAGGTGATGGCGAAAATTTGACGGTGTCCGAGCACATCCAGGATTCATGCAACTACGTTGGGAAAGATCCACTGACCTGGTTGTTTTTTCCGTTTGCTATTCAGTACCACGCATTGCATCACATGTTTCCCTCCCTGCCCTACCACAATCTTGCGAACGCGCACAAGTTCTTGATTGCTGAGTTGCCGGAGGATTCTCCCTACCGTGATTTAACGCAACCAGGTTGGTGGTCAGTCGCTAAGAATATGTTGCGACGCGATTCAGCCGTTACTGTTTAGCGTTGTTCAACATTGCATTCTTGATTTAGCGTATGCCATTTTTGGATAGGGAAACGCGGCAAATCGCCAGAGCTTGGAGGTAGCGGAACTCGTCAAGAGCTCGTCAAGAGTTCCGGTCTGTCGGCTGGCTTGGATAAGGAATATGGCCAGATTGTAGTGCACTGGAAAGCGTTTACTTGATCTGGAAAATTTGATCTGGCAAGGCAAGCTCGCTCAACACTTAGCGATCAACACATAGCGATCCTAAGTTGATTTTTCAAGCTAAAGTGCTGGTTTACCGTGTTCAATTTTCGGTGCAGTTTCTTGCTGGTCGGATTTTTTCAAATATTGCTTTTCGTCCAACGAATCAAGGCTGTATTGTCTACTCGGTGCAAATTCGGTTTCTCGTTAATGGGAGCATTAGGTAGACTCCAAAGATTGTTTATCCTGATGTGAGCCAGAGATGTTTTCTATTTGCAACAAAGCGATGCTGGCGGTGACGGCGATCGCTGCGATTTGCCAGTTTGTTTACTGGTATCCAATTCTGCCAGATGTCGTCGCTTCGCATTTCGACCACCAAGGCAACGCGGATGGCACGATGGCAAAGACGGCTTTCTTTGTCCTGTTTGGATTACTCCAATTGCTGTTTCTTCTTGGCATGCCTTTGCTTGCGAAGGTCCTTCCAAAGTTTCCGAATTCCATGGTCAATTGCCCCAACAAAGAATATTGGCTCGCACCGGAGCGAAGAGATCAAACGATGAACTTCAACGCTCAATTCTTGGTCGCGACTGGGTGGCTGACGAGTTGGTTGTTCATCGGTTGTTTTCATTTGAGTTCTCTGGTCAGTCTTGAAAAACGTGCAACGATAGAACCCGAATTCATTTGGATGATGGCCGCCTATCTGATCGCACTGTTCGCAGGCGTTGCATGGATGTTCGTCAAGTTTCGTTTGCCGGCGGAAGAGCCCAGTCCAAAATTGGCGAATTGAATGTTTGGATTTTGAACTGGTAAGGTAGTAAAGGCATTGAGTTTTTAAATAGGGATAGAGATGAATCGAATGAACAATCCAATCCACGCTGGAAGGGTTGGAAGAATCTTGATGATGTTAACTTTCCTGTTCGCGTTGAGCATTGGTTGTGATCGATCCGTGGTTCAAACGACAAGTTTGGAAAGCGGAGATTCCGCAGAAACCCGGTTGGGATCAATAGATTTGAACGTTGAATCTCTTGAGTTTGACGAGTCTCAAAAAATCAAGACTGAATCCGAGGAATCTATTTCGGGCCTTCAAGATGTTTCGACTCGATCAAGCATTCAAGAAGGTGAACATGGCACGCTTTTGCCGTTGGACGATAGTAAAATCAAATCAGGTGAAACTCGAGCTACTGAGACAATCCAAGAGGGCGAAATTACGCCACCAGTCGTGCAAGAACCAGGCATGTTAGAGAAGGCCGGTGACCTGTTCAATAAAGCAAAATCAAAAGGAGCAGCGGCAGCAGCAGGCACAGGGAAATGGGTGCAGGAGTCGCTTGGGACCGCAGCGGAATCCAGTAGTCAAGCAGCCGAAGACACTTTGAACTGGGCCACGAAGACTTTCAATTCTCTCAAAGAGCAGGGGATGACTTCCGCGACCAGCACCCAAGAATGGCTAAACGATGACTGGAAAAATATGGACTCATGGGAGTATGCCATTGTCGAGCTTGCTGGCGATGACGGGGAAGTCGGTATCAAGTTAAATGAGCTTGGAAAGAAAGGCTGGGAGTGTTTTCATATCAAAGACACCAAGTACTATTTCAAGAAACCATCGCATAGTTACCTTAGAAGCCTTCCTTTCAAAGACGTGATCAAGCTTGTTCCGCTGATGGGTGCAGCAGGTGGTGGAAATGAGGGGCGGTAGATCAGTTGCGAAACGACAAAAATGATTGTTTGGAAACTTTTTTTCTTTCACCGTTTCGACTGTTTTGAATCATTCTTTTCGGGATCGAAGATTGGAGAGTCGGGATAGAAGCCTTGCCAGCGCTCGATCAGCCAGGCTGTGGCCGGGACCGGAGTCATTGATCTCAGGTTTGGTTTGTTGACCGGATTACCCGTCATGATGTCCCACTGAACGCCTGATCCGTCAACAATTGCTGATCCATTCCATTTAAACTTGTGGTCCAGTTTCGTGTTGTCCCAAGCGGTCGCAAAATTTCCTTTGGCATCGAAGAAGACTACTATCTCGCGTTTGCCAAGCTGATCATGAACAACATGTAGCTTCTTTAAGTCAGTGATCCGATACAAGTTGGCCTGGTCCCCTTTGCCAACGGAAATCCCAAACTTCTCTGGTTTGCGATCAAGCGTATACGTGCCCATGAATCCCTGAACTCCCTCGCCGGGCAAGACCTTAGTGGTTGGATGCTGTTTCTTCCAGTTGCCCCAAGACGTGATCACGCTTGGAATGAAAGTCAGCTGTTTGCCTTTCATTTCACCTTGTACACATTTACCGGTCGTGTGAACCCAGTGTGACTTGGTTCCACGGTCGTACATGATGAATGAATTTCGATAGAGAATTCCCAAGTGCCCGAATGAAAGTGTTTTGTCATCTAGCTTGCGGCCATACACGATGGCGGTTTGGCAAAGCGGTCACCACGAGACGGTAATATGTGTCTTGCCGCATACATCGTTTCCAAGTTCATGACGCCCCATCACGCTGACTGGGTACGCTCTGGCTTCGCCGTCACAGACAACGCCGATGACGGGTTCACTGTCTTTCAATTTGGACGTCGCGGCATCCAGCATTTTCGGATCGTCAAAAACTGGAAAGGCGTCTATGGGAGCCGCTCGTCGAGAATTTTTCGCGTAGTCCGATTCTTTGTCGACTTCTTGCTTAGCACGGTTCTCACCTTCACCGGAACTTACTTTTTGAAGTGCCGTCATTCGGTTGGCAAACTCGTCTGCTGAAACACTTCCGTCAGAATCGGTATCAACTGCCGCAAACAACTTTTCATAGAATGCGTCAGGTTGGTCGCTGAGCTTGCCTTTGACGTATTTGATGAATTCTTCTTTCGTTTGGCTTTCGCCCTGCTGGCAACCAAACGAAATGTCACCAATAGCGAGCAACAACAAAGTGGCAAAGGCTATTATCGAAGTCTTCATATCCTGATCCAATGTTGGGCTTGAGTTGTATCGCTGCCGGCGCTGGTATCGTACCGCGAATAGACGTGGTCGGCATTGTGACCGGCCAGAAAAAGCAGGAGAACTGCAATGTCATTTTTTCGATGACTTCAGCTGCCAGCTGTATGTCGGCTGTGATAACCAAATCCGCAAAGTCTTTAAACGTTGTTTTAGTCACGGAGTGACGATAGTTTTTAGCCCCGGAATTTATTCCGGGGTAACAAGCTGGCCATCCGAAAGAGTCACGGAGTGACGGCAGTAATGCGTAAATAGCCGCTGATTCGTGGATGCACGGTGACTAAGTGCCGTCACTCCGTGACTCCTGATTTGGACTAATTCGATTTACCCCGGAATAAATTCCGGGGCTAGAGAATGCCGTCACTCCGTGACTTTGAATTGGTTGTTATGCCTCAGGCCTCTGCCGTTTCTCAGGATTGAGCCACAGGCAAAAGACCACGCGGTACGTTGCAATTCCGTTCTTTGTTCAAAAAATCTACTTTGCAGTTCTCCTGCCAGAAAAAGTGAGTGGGAATCCGTTGGTCTATTATTCTTCGACTGAAATTCGGCACCAGACACCAGCGTGATCAGATAGCGAACCTTCGGCGACGTTAGCATCCAGAAAAGGCATGACTTTGGAGTCGGTCGAGAACTGGCGGTGCGATTTCTGCGGGACTCCGAAAAAGACATAATCGATGCGATCTCCTCCGTCTGACGAAGTTGCGTTTGATGTCCCTTTAAAATGTGAGCGATTAGCGTCGTCTTTTTCAACCAGTCCAACATCCGTGATTTGGGCGTTGTTGATCTTTAGACTTTCAACCAAGAAATCGTATTCTGGAAAAGATGTTTGGTTGTCAGATTCGGCCGCACGTTTTGAAGCGAGTTTTTTTGG
>CAZQQR010000071.1:1455-5898 GCA_964595515.1 uncultured Pirellulaceae bacterium | reverse complement strand
CCGACAACGTTGAAGTCTCCAAAAACCAAGTAGGGAATTTGATCCGTTCTTGTTGAGGCGATAAATTCAGCCGCCTCTTTAATCTGTTTCCGGCGAATAGGCTGTGAAAAACTTTCCATGTGAGTGAGATAGCAATCAATCTCGATTTGATTTTTTCCGCCTGTCAGAATTCTCGCGTGCAACACACCTTTGGCTGAAAGTCCATCAGCTCCTTTGAATCCGTGTTTGAGCAATCGCGACCCGTCCGTAAACGTGTATGAGTCAGATTCGAGAATTGGAAACCGGCTAAACAGCAACAACCCGCCGCTGGAAATTTGACCTAGGCGTGAGGGAACCGGCGAGCGAACGAATGAAAACTGTTTATCTGAGTTTGCATTGAATTCGTCGATGAGGTCTGCTGCATGCGATTCGTGGAAGGCTTCCGAGATTCCTACGATGTCGTAATTGCGAAGCTTCTCTGCAATCGCTGAAACGCGGTAGGCTGAATTGCTTCGAAGCCCCGCCAGTTGTTCTGCGACAGGCGGCAAGAAATGGGCGTTGAAAGCCACAACCTCGATTGGAAATCCATCAACCT
The DNA here is from genome assembly GCA_964595515.1 of uncultured Pirellulaceae bacterium. GTDB lineage: Bacteria > Planctomycetota > Planctomycetia > Pirellulales > Pirellulaceae > Mariniblastus. The sequence continues at coordinate 5,324 of CAZQQR010000071.1, read as the reverse complement.
CAGTTGCTTGAACGGATCTTTTGTTGATCCGCCGGTTTCCCATCAACAGAGCTGAAAAACAGAGGGCGACCACGAAGAAGGCAACCCATCGTTTCTTTCTGCGTTTACCTGCCATCAAAAACGTCTTGGGGTCAGCAGTGGTTGCATTGCAGTTATTTGTTGGCCCGATTCCATTTCGAATTTATAACGACCGGGTTTCAGTGACGCAATACAACCGCTTGTCCTGATGTGACAGTCTTAGGCAAACCTGGCTTCATCTCACTCAGGTGGCAACGACCGATCTTTTGCTTAAAGATCAAAAGCGATCGCATACGGCGGTTTCAACCGTCAATCAACGTCTTCGTAGTCATCGTCTTCATACTCATCTTCGTCTTCATACTCGTCGCCTTCTTCTTCATCGTCGTATTCCTCTTCCTCTTCTTCCTCGTAGTCAACGTCCTCGTATTCATCATCGACGTCTTCATACTCGTCATCATCTTCGTACTCGTCGTCCTCAACTTCAGCCGAGGCTACGGCGTCGTCTTCAAGTTCGTCTTCCCACTCATCGTCCTCGATCTCTTCCGCTTCTCGCTCAAGGATACTCTCTACGACTTCATCCACGATTTCAGGTTTGGGCTCTTCGGCAGGCTTGATCGTTGTTCGCTTTTTTGGCTTAAACGAAACGTTGGCGGACAAGTGACTTTCTGTTCCCGGTTCCAGGCGGAGCAATTTTTTTCGTTGGGTCGAAGTCGTTTTCGATTTCGATTTCGATTGAGAATTGGACTTCGGTTTCAGATTGACCTTAGGGAGTTCCGGTTTTGGCTTTGACCCCGATTCACCGCGTTTTGATTTGACCGTTGATTTCGGTTTCGATTTAAGTTTTGGCTTTTTAACCGGCGTGGGTTTCGCCGGAGCAATCGTTTCCGCCTGCTCATCGTCAGGCCAATCTTCGTCGTTGACTGGGTTGGGATCACCGGCTTGGATGTTGTCCCACTGAGCTTGGGAAAGCATGACCTCACGCGCTTTTGAGCCGTTGTATGCTCCCACGTAGCCGTCTTCGGCCATGTAGTCGATCAAGCGTGCGGCGCGTCCATAGCCGATTCCCATTGCACGTTGAAGAAGGGAACAGCTTCCGCGTTGAGCTTCGACTACGACTGAAATCGCGTCCTCGTACAGCTCGTCTCGCTTTTGCAATTTCTTCGGTTCTTCTGCGCCTTCTTCCTCGTCTTCATCCGATTTGATTTTGATATTCACCAGTTCGTGAACAAAATTCTGTTCGCCTGTGCAGACTTGAGCGGTGATGGAATCAATTTCTTCATCACTGAGATAAGTTCCTTGGCCTCTCAACAACGTGCTCGTTCCTGGCCAAAGGAATAACATGTCACCCATGCCGAGGAGTTTCTCAGCACCTTGAGCATCCAAGACGACGCGGCTGTCCATTTTGGAGGCGACTTGGAACGCGATTCTGGCGGGCAAGTTCGATTTGATCAAACCCGTGATGACGTCGACGGTTGGTTTTTGGGTGGCAAGAATCAGGTGAATTCCGACCGCACGACTTTTCTGTGCCAAACGAATGATGTGCTGCTCGACTTCTTTTTTGGAAGTCATCATCAAGTCCGCCATTTCATCCGCGACGATCACGATGAACGGAAGGTTTGCCGGAATGTTGTCACGTTCTTCATCCGTCTCCGGCTGAATACGCTCAAGCACTTCTTCTCGACCAAGCTGGTTGTAAGTCGTCACGTGTCGCACGCCGGCTCTGGCCAGCAATGCGTAACGTTCTTCCATTTTGTCGACCGCCCAAGCCAAAATTGCTTCGGCTTTTCGCATGTCAGTCACGACAGGGTGCATTAAGTGAGGGAGTTTTCCATAACCACTCAGCTCAACCATTTTCGGGTCGATCATCAACATGCGAACTTCGTCCGGCTTTCGCGTCATCAAAATTGACGAGATGATGGCGTTGAGACAAACCGATTTACCAGTACCGGTTCGACCAGCGATCAACAGGTGAGGAAGCTTTGCAAGGTCGGCAACCATGGGAGCTCCGACCGCGTCGTTACCAAGGAAGAGCGGAATCTTCATGTCTTTGATCTGTTTGTCGCACTGCTCCATGACTTGGCGAAGGCTAACGATTTGCCGAGTCTCGTTAGGAACCTCAACACCGACAGAGTTCTTGCCGGGGATCGGAGCGACAATTCGAACACTTGGTACTCGCATAGCGATCGCGAGGTCATCCGCAAGCGCGGTGATTTTCTGCAATCGCAAACCAGGCGCGAGGTCGATCTCGTATTGTGAAATAACAGGGCCAGTTTCAATCTCTACGACTTTGACGTCGTAGTTGAACTGCTTACAAGTTTTTTCAAGGATCGCGGCTTTTTGAAGTGCTTCCCGTTTTTGTTTCTCGAAAGGAATCGCTGCCCCACGTTTGAGCATGCCCAATCCTGGAAGCTCGTAGTCCGCAATGTCTTCCTCTAGCACGGCTTCGTTCAGTTGATTAATTACGATTTCGCGCTCGGAAGGTTTCGCTGGTTCCTTGGGTGGAGCTTTGATTTTGAAGTGCGGTTTGGGAATGACGGATGTGGTTTCGTCCGCGGCTTCGGCAGTTACTTCGTCGGCTGGATCGGGTTGTTTGGTTGAGTTGGCGATTCGAAGCGTTGTCTGAATGTCTTCGACTTCCTCAAACTCTTCGTCTTCTTCCTCTTCAGATTCTTCGTCTTCGTAATCATCTTCGTCGTCGGATGCTACGATTTCTTCAGCTTCGTCTTCTTCCTCTTCATCAAACGCTTCGTCCAATGTGGCTTCTTCAACGTCGTCTTGGGCAGCGGCGTCACGTCGCCGGAATCGGATGGTGCGAGGCTGCTCGTCTTCTTCGTGTTCGCCGTCTTCATCGAAGGCTTCGATGTCGTCTCTGAGTTTCGAGTCAGAGGTTCCATTGAACCATGAGGCGAACCCGTGGACCAATCCAAACGGCATGAGTCCGGCTGCCGCCATGAAGGCCGGAGCAAAGACGAATCGACCGGCACGGAATACCAAGTATTCCGTCCACATCATCATGCCTGCAAAAAACATGGTCGCCATCACGATCATGCTGCCGGTGGTTCCAAGCTGGCTGGCGAGTAAGCCGTTGCCGAGTGCACCAAGGTAACCACCCGGGCCGATGAGTTGGTTGAATAGATTGGATGGCAACAATGTCGTCGCCAAAGTCGTGAGCGCGATTAAACTTAATGCCCATCCCACTGTTTTGATCCACGGTGCGGTGATTGGCTCACGTCGAAAAATACCAATCTCCATCGCGATCAATCCGATCACGAGAAAGTAGGCTCCAACCCCAAGCGTGTTGATGAGCATGTCGGAGGTCCAGGCACCGATTCGACCGCAAGCGTTGGTGAATTCCGAGCTGGCCGGATAATGCAATTGGTCCGGTTGGTAGATTCGGTTAAGTGTCGACGAAGCGGCATGCGCTGGGTCGGCGGAATTGTAAGTCGCAAGAGATGCAACAAGAAATACAATCGCAGCCAGCAATCCAACGGCAATAATGTCGTTACGAATAACACGTTCTTCAGACATGATTCCAACCATCCCGGTTTCTGACAAAACAAACGGTGTCAGTTTCCGCGGCTATCCATGCCAAACTACGCTCCTTCGGTGAGTCGCAGATCCGAATGTCACGTTTAGTATGGCTTCATGCCAATTCATGAAAACGCAACTGTGATCACAGCGCCTCAGGTTCGTTATCGGAACTTTGGGCAGCGAAAGTTGGTAAAGATCTCCGGGCGTAGGATGTTTGGAATAGAACTAGCCGTTTACTTGAGGGGAATAACGCTTTTAAGTGGTAACGCTTTTCAAGTGATGGCCGGATCGCCCGAGTAAACGATGGGATAGGGATTATC
>CAZQQR010000071.1:0-1355 GCA_964595515.1 uncultured Pirellulaceae bacterium | reverse complement strand
TATTCTTCAGGCAATTGATGTCCCATTTTATCTCGCTTGGTTGCAAGATATTTTTCGTTGTGTTCGTTCATGGGCGGCAAGATTGGAACTTGATCGATTACTTTGAGATCGAATCCTCGCAGATTGAAAGCCTCTGTCTTTTTGGGGTTGTTGGTCAACAAACGAATTTGTTTCAGCCCAAGGTCTTTTAGGATTTGAATGCCGACGCCGTAGTCACGCATGTCGGCTTTGTGGCCAAGTGCTTTGTTGGCTTCGACTGTATCTAGTCCCTCATCCTGCAGCGCGTAAGCTTTGATTTTTTCCGTCAGACCAATCCCACGACCTTCCTGCGGAAGATAAACCAGAACGCCATGTTGTTCACGAGCGATCATCGAAAGGGCAAGATGAAGCTGGTCTCCACAGTCGCACCGAAGTGACTCGATCAGATCGCCAGTAAAACAGCTGCTGTGCATTCGAACGAGCGGCGCGAGTTTTTGTTTGTGAGGTTCGCCCATCACAATGGCGATGGGTTCCTGCGACTCATGCTGGACTTTGTAGGCGACAACGCGAAACTCTCCGTACTTGGTGGGCAGTTTGGCGGTGGCCTCTTGAGAAACTAGTTTTTCACTGACCCGTCGGTGGGCGATCAAGTCTTCAATCGTAATGATGCAGAGGTTTTTCTCGGCAGCGATTTCCAACAACCGATCTCGTGTTGCTCGGTTCCCAGTTTCATCGAGGACTTCGCAAAGCACACCAGCGGGTGCGAGTCCCGCCATCCTCGCGAGGTCTACGGCGGCTTCGGTGTGGCCTGCCCTTCTCAACACTCCGCCAGGTTTGGCAAGCAGCATGTGAACGTGGCCGGGGCGCTGGAAGTCCTCGGGTTTTGAATTGGGATCAGCGATGGTCCGGACACAGTGAGCGCGTTCTTCAGCTGTGATTCCCGTTTTGGCGGAGATGTGATCCAGAGGAGTCAAAAACGCGGTCCGATTGTTCGAGGTGTTCTGCATGTTGTCTACGAGCGGAACAAGCTTTAATCGTTGGGCTGTTTCCGGAAGGATTGGCATGCAGAAATCACCTCGACCACTCAAAATCGTGTTGATGGTCTCAGGCGTTGCGGTTTCAGCCGCTGCAATATAGTCGCCTTCGTTTTCTCGATGCTCGTCGTCCAAAACGATGACGACTTCGCCTCGCTTGACTGCTTCGACTGCGTCTGGGATCGATGAAAAGGAATTGGGCATGGTTGGAAGTTCCTGTGATTTTCTGCGAAAGTGCTGCCGCCTTCATTTTACGAGCGGTGTCAGATTCTTATAGAGCGAAACCGGCAATTTCCAGCTGATATCACCAGATGATTATTCGCTTTGCTCGAATGGTGGATT
>CAZQQR010000070.1:7196-20177 GCA_964595515.1 uncultured Pirellulaceae bacterium | reverse complement strand
TCCATGTTGGGAGTTTTTGCTTGGGGATGTCCACCTAAAAATCCGGTCCAATCATTCATGTCATCAATCGCGATGAATAGAACGTTTGGTGGCACGTCGGTTTTGTCTTCCGTTGCGGCGAGAGGGTAGGCAATGAAAAGCAGAAGACAGAGTGAGAAGAAAAGGCGGTTCACGGGATCCTCCAAGTGAGATTTTTGGACCGATTGTACCGCGCCAAAAATGCCGCTGTGAAGCTTTTGCCTAGTTCAAACAAGCAAGTTTTCTACGAATGTCCAATGCCTACCGGTTTCTAAGGCGTTGTTTATCGTTCGACATGGCGGTTCGCTGTGTCGATGATTCAGAGAATTTGGCTTGATGCCACTAATGAAGTTTTTGCCGTCTTACTTCGATTCGGATTTGCGTTCGATCGGTTGAAATAGAATTCGAGACGCCACGATCTCGCCGGGATTTTTGCCTTCAACCCCGCTAAGGAAGACCTGAGTCGTTTGCGGTTTCAATTCGTTGATTGAAAAACCGTTCATGGTTGCATATCGAAACCCAAGTCGGATCAAGAGGGAGCTGTCATCTACTTTGAGTTTCAAATCCTTCTTGTCAACGTTGAGTTTGCCAGAGATATAAGGCTCTTTTTCCGTCGGCATGTGTTGACCTTGATCTTCAGGCGTTACCAAGTAGAAATTCAGCCGCTTAACATTTTTGGACATTACATCATTCAACGTTGCCCGATCTGCAAATCGAGAAATAAGGTATAGATCCTTCGCAGGGAACTTGATCGGCACTCGTTTCTTGGCAACATCATCTGACGCGGCAGGAAATGGAACAGCATCAACGACGACTTGATCGTTTTTCCAGTCGTACCAAGGCTTATTCATTTTTAAGCCGATGGCGGCTCCGTTGGCAAGCGAAACCGAGTACTCTTTGTCACCTGATTTCACTTTGATCGAATACTTTTTTTGATCGACGACAATCCCTTCAACGCGAATTGTCTGAGGTTGGTTGGCAGGGGTTGTGACGGTTGTACTCGATGCTGACGTGGCCGATGTTTGTGCCTCGAGCGTTGATCCACAAACCAATATGGCAGCAAGAATGATCGTCAGATTTTTAAAAGAGAAGAACATACAGGCGATTCTAGTTGCGGCGATGAATCCTCGCCAAGTATTTTGAGCGATCGGGTCAAAACAGGCCAACCTATTTGGGGGTTATCGTGATTTTCGCTTTGTAATCTCCATCCCAATTGTATCCGGAGTTGGAAGCGTAACTATCTCGCATCGCGATTCCGAGGTAAAGCGTGCCATTTGATTTGGCAACGAATTCAGATTCACTACCAATTTTGACAGCTTTGGAATCGTCTGATCCGATCCGCGCGACCAACGTTCCACTGTTGATTCCCATCCATTGGCCCCGGTTCGTAATCCCGTCAGGAGATGAAGAACTGCTGAAGTTCGTCCAATTAATTACTCCGCTCGCCTTGATACTTATCCGATCGCCTTTGTTCACTCGGATTTTTGTCGAGACAGGTTTGGTTTGGAAAAAAGCTCTTGCGTTGACGTTGAGTGATTTTTTGATGGGTGGTCTGGCTTGTTTGATCGCTCGATCAGCCATACGAATGTCTTCCAGTTGAACGGTGAGCATTCCAAATTTGCTGGTAACGGAAAACTCTTTTTCAAGGATTTCCCCGACGATGGCAAAGTCACGAGTTTCGACGGTATCCCCTTCGATGATGGCTCGCATTAGCGAATCCGTTGACTCTTCTTCCTCGAGTTCGCTCGCAAAAGCACTACTCAGTTGACTGAGGCGTTTTTTCCTTTCAACGTTTCCGCCGTCATCGACTTTCGCAAGTAACGTTCTGATTTCGGCGCCCATCGTCAGTAGTTGTTTCTGGGCTTCTTCGCGTGTGCCAAGTTTGGGATCTCCGAGGTTCTTCACGAGTTCGGAAATGTTCTTCTTCAATGATGGCTGGCTATTAAGGCCGGGGAATACACGCACGATTTTTTCTACCGGTACGGTCAGCGTTCCAAATTCGGTTTTGACATGAAGGGCAGTTGTTGCGAGGTTTCCTCCAATGATGGAACCGTCGCGAAGGTGCAGTTGCGCAAATTGACTTTCGACTTGTTTTGCCGGAGCCTGTGTCGCTGTGTCGACAATAGGGGCGTCGGTTTGGTCTGAGTCTTCCTTTGCTTTTTTCTTTTCGGTTTGCTTTTCTTCCTTTTGATCTGTCTTTTCTTCTGCAGCTTCCTGTGCTTGAACTTCTTCCGTTTGAAATCCAAGAACACTGTGAGAAGTCAAAAGACAAATGGTCGTCGCGGCAAGGACAGCAGTCAACTTGCTGAGTGAGATAGGCAGACTCATGGTTTCTTTCAAATGGATTTGCGTCACCAAACCCATTCTACTCTTTGCGTACTGAAACGCGAACTTTCGACCAAAAACCTTGCAACCAATTGCTCGTTGCTACTGCAGCCCAGCAATTTGAGCGAGGACAGGAATGTTCTCGCGTTTTGAAACATAAACGCCACCCGGACGCTCAACCGTGACCGCGAATTGGACGGCGCGGTCGACTGGCACGTGCGCTTTGATCGGCACGATGAAATTACCGTCGCCATCTTCTTCACCGGCGACAATGTCGAACACTCCGCCATCGATCGGAGCTGCTTGCCCGGGATCGGTATCGAAAATCCACAATTGATACTGTTCTTTGAGTGGATCGTTTACTTTCATCCCACTGAAAACCATAAACCCTTCTTGCTGGGAATCGCTCCAGACAACTTTGCCTTTTGCTTTGTCGTTGTGAACCGGAGTCCAGGCGACATCAACCAAGTCATTCGGGTTAGATTTGACAAAGTCATCAAAGCGTTTGGCAACCGGAACAACAGTCGTGGTTCCGTTGCCAACCTTCGTTCCGACATTTTCCGCGAAAGGGTTAAGCCCCGTCAGCATCAATGTGATACAGGCAGCGGTCACTGCGAACGCGAATGCTTCACGTCGAGAGATTCCTTTGCTGATGCCTTCTTCTCGTTGAACTGGTTGAACAAGTTTGGAATCTTTCTGGTCACTAAAAAAATCACCTGCCGAGATCAGAATTTGGTCCCGCAATTCATCGGGGAGGGCCGTGGGATCAGTCGCAGCCACATCAACCGCTGCGGCAACGGCTTCGAAGCGCTCTGGCTCATTCAGGTTGTTGGAGTCGCTTGCCAAACGGTCAAGCTCCTGTTGTTCGATATCCGTAATTCCCGTGGTTGCCCGCTGAATCATCAAGTCCAGCAAACGTTCTTCATTGGTTTCAGGAGATGGGTTCATATCATTCATGACGGAACTTCTCCTTTCAAAATAGATTCAGAAACTCTTAGTTCGTGCTCGGGGAAAAGTGATTTTCGAAGCTTGAGCATGCCGCGTCGAATATTGGTTTTGACTGTTCCGAGGGAAAGCCCGGTTGCTTCTGCGATTTTCGAATGCGAAAGTCCATCGTAAATGCTGAGCTTGATTACCTGTTGTTGCGAAGAAGGAAGCTGGTTCAGTAATTCTGCGGCCTTGGCTGCTTCGTCTTTCACTTCTAATTGGTTGACTACATCGTCCGACCGTGATTCGAATTGGTCGAGTTCGACACCGCCCGATTGAGGCATGGATTTTTTTCGGCTCAAGTCGATTAATTTTCGTCGTGCGATCATGGCAACAAAAGTTGATTCGCTCGCGATCTCTGGATTGAACCGGTCGGCGACTTTCCAAAGCTTCAAAAAGATATCTTGAACCGCGTCTTCGGCAGCCTGTTGGTCAGAGCAGCTTCGCCGAGCGAGCGACCAGACAAGACCGCCGTATCGGTCAAGGCAGTCAGCCACCGCCGTGGGATTCCCCAATGCGACTTTCGGTAGGATCGGTTCAGGTGTCAATTCAATCTTTCGGTCGGTTCTCAAACCAGAAATGATTTGACTCGCCCAGTTGGACGAGTCAAAGTCAAATTGGAATCGCTTTAAGACAAAGCAATTACTTAGGCATGATAACGGAATCAATTACGTGAATCACTCCGTTGGTGCACTCGATATCAGTTTTGACAACATTTGCACCGTCAACCATGACTTTTCCGTCTTTGGCGCTGATTGTGATGCTTTGGCCGTTGACGGTCTTTGCTGACTCAAGCTTCACGACGTCTTCTGCTTTTACGTTGCCGGAGATGACGTGGTAGGTCAGGATCGCGGCAAGCTTGTCTTTGTTTTCAGGCTTCAAAAGTCCTTTCAAAACGTCAGCTGGGATTTTAGCGAACGCTTCGTCTGTAGGAGCAAGGACGGTGAACGGTCCTTTGCCAGAAAGCGTTTCAGCTAGGCCGGCCGCTTTGACTGCTGCAACCAGTGTGTTGAATTTTCCTGCTCCGACGGCAGTCTCAACGATCGTTTTCTTCTCCGGTGGAAGAATGACCGAGTCGATGACGTGGATGATTCCGTTGGAACATTTAATGTCCGTTGTGATCACCTGAGCATCGTTCAGCATGACTTTGCCGTCTTTGACTTGAATCTTAACGGGTGAACCTTGGACGGTTTTCGCTGATGTCAGTGTGACGACTTTTTCGGCTGGGACTGCACCAGCAACGACGTGGTAGGTCAAAATAGACTGTAGCTTTTTCAAGTTCTCTGGTTTGAGCAGCGTTTCAACTGTTCCCTCGGGAAGTTTCTTGAACGCTTCGTCTGTTGGAGCAAAAACGGTGAAGGGACCTTCGCTCTTGAGTGTTTCAACGAGCTTGGCAGCTTGTACCGCAGCGACAAGGGTCTTGAATTTGCCAGCTCCGACAGCTGTGTCGACAATGTCAGACTCTTGCATTCGGAATGAGACTGGCATGTAAGTTTGATTTTGAGAGCAGGTACTCTTTGCCATCGCTTGTTGAGATGGGCATTGATTTTGGCCGAAGGCAGGTGAAAACGAGATCATGCTAACGGCAATTACTGACGCGATTTTTAGCGAAAGTGTGAATGGGTTTGACAACATTGGTTCATTCCTGATTGTTCAGTGTGTGTAAGGTCGCAAAAGTTTGCGAGTAAAAGCGTGGTCACAAATGACGCGTCAACATGACAGTGACCACGCTCTCTTATCCGAACGTGAACCGAATTCAGATTCACCGAATTCACAAAAAAATCCGGGTTTGACGGCTTAAAGAATTTTCAGAAATAATTAGAGCAGAGTGAATCCAATCGCAATCTGATTCGTATCGTGCCCGAATTGGTTTAAACGTCGATTTCGACGGCGTCTTCGGCTCGTTCCATGATGAACCTGAAACGTGCGGAAGCGTCGCGCCCCATGAGATCACTGATAACGCGGTCGGTTTCCAACTGGTCATCGACTTCGACTTTGAGGAGTCGCCGTGTCTCTGGGTTGAGTGTTGTATTCCAAAGGACTTTGGGCATCATCTCGCCGAGACCTTTGAAGCGTGTAATCTCTGGATTCGAACGGCCATCACCATGCTCCGCCAGAATTCGAACGCGATCTTCTTCGTCGGCAGCCCAATAGGTGTTCTTGCCGATGTCGATTCGAAAAAGTGGAGGCACGGCAATATATAAACGGCCATCAGAAATTAGCTGCGGCATGTGACGGTAGAAAAAAGTAAGCAACAACGTTGTGATGTGATGTCCGTCCGAGTCTGCATCCGCCAGCAGAATGATTCGCTCGTATCGGATTCCAGACATGTCGAGTTTGGGGCCGATTCCAATCCCAATGGCCGTCACCAGATCCTGAATCTCTTTGTTCTCCATCATCTTTTTCAGGGTAGCGCTCTCGGTGTTCAGAACCTTTCCTCTTAGCGGAAGGATCGCTTGAATCGTGCGGTTACGGCCTTGTTTTGCAGAGCCTCCCGCAGAGTCGCCTTCCACGATGAATAGTTCTGAATCACCCCGACCTGAATTTAAACAGTCGCTGAGTTTTCCAGGCAACATCGAGCGTTTGCCGCCAGTTTTGCGTGAGACAGCAGCCGAAGCGGCGCGAGATGCGGCCCGGGCTCTGGCTGCCGCGATGATCCGAGCAATAATCGAATCGGCAACACTTCGATTGTTATTCATCCATTGCTCAAGGGCAGGGCGAAGTACTCCGTCAACCGTGCCTTGAGCCTCTGGGTTGTTCAAACGATCTTTGGTTTGTCCCTGAAACTGAGGCTCGGCGATAAAGATTGAGATGATCCCAACCATGCCTTCCCGGATGTCCTCGTGGGTGATTTTGACACCACGCGGGATCAAGTTATGCATGTCAAAGTAGTTACGGACGGCTTTGTTCAATCCGGCTTTGAATCCGTTTTCATGCGAGCCACCATTTCCCGTCGGAATTCCATTCACATAAGACCGTAAATGCTCGTCCGTCGATTCAGTCCACTGAAGTGTTATTTCGACTCGATCTGGTTTGTCGACCCGAAGCGTAAAAGGCGCCTCGTGAATGGGCTTGGTTTTTCGCTCTTCTAAGACCTTGCCAAGATATTCAACGATTCCATTCTCGTGAAAAAAGCTTTCTTTTGTCTTCTGAACGTTGTCGTTGAAATTGACTCGAACGCCACGGTGAAGAAAACTCGCGATCTCCAGTCTTCGCCGAATGGTGTCTGAGTTGAAATCTGTTCTCGGAAAAATCGTAGGGTCAGGAGAAAAAGTGATCGCGGTCCCCGTGCCTCGGATTTTGCCCTTTAGTTTCTGAAGTTTCGTTTTTGGTTTCCCTTTGGCGAACTCCATTTTGTACTGGGCACCGTCACGTTTGACGATTGCAGTCAGTGATTTCGAAAGCGCGTTGACGACCGAGGCACCGACTCCGTGAAGTCCACCCGCCGTTTTGTAATTGTTGCCGTCAAATTTTCCGCCGGCGTGGAGAATGGTTAGAACAGTTTCTAAAGCACTCTTTTTCGTTTTTGGATGTTTATCGACGGGGATTCCACGTCCATTGTCCGAGATGGTGACGGACTCACCGTCCTTGTTGAGCTCGACGGTGATCTCAGTGGCGTGACCGTTCATCGCTTCATCGATCGAGTTATCCATGATCTCCCAGATCAAGTGATGAAGCCCGGCCGATCCAACGCCGCCGATGTACATGCCCGGTCGTTTTCGAACTGGATCTAGCCCTTCGAGGACGACGATGTTTTCACTTTTGTAGCTCTTTTTTTTGTCCGTGCTCATGGATTCAGTCAAAGTGAATGTTGGTTGATTTTTTGAAGATGATGCTAAGAATCGAATTGATGATCGCGTTCCACATTTCCGAGAGTCTCTCGCCAAACATGAATGCGAGCTGTTTTTGCTAATTGCCTTTTAGCGGTTTTAGTTCGGGTGGCGATTCAATCGGAGGCCAAAGTACTTTGGCGATCTTTCCGTTCTTTTGAATTTCGTTGCCTTTGCCACCACGGGACGTGGTTCGGTATTTCACAGTAGAAATTGTTTTCTTGGCGCCGCGATTGGTTTCGACCGTCAGTAAATCGCGATCGCCTTTGGATGGTTTGACGCCTACCAGCCTGTCGGTCTTTGAAAGCTTGATCAGCATAACGCCTTTGCCTGCGCCGGAGAGGTAGTTGATCTCTTCGATCGGGCAAACCATCGCTCGGCATTCATGCGAAATGGCCAGTACGGTTTCCGAGCTATCGATTGGGTGAACTGTAATAAGCTCAGCCCCCGCGGAAGCCCTGGCGTAACGTCTGCCGCTACGGGTCGAGGGTTCGGCATAGCTTTCAAAACTAAATCGCAGCGCGTAACCGTTGCTGGATGCTGCAAACCCGTGAACATCGGGCAAGTAATCTGGCTCTTTGGGATCCGCTGATATGTTTCCGATGGATCGTTTATCAAACGAGATTGCCGCGATGATCTTTTCGCCGTCTTTGAGTTTGAACAATTTTTGAATCGGGTCACCGAATCCTGTCGACGCAGGAATGTCGATCATTCGCGCGGTGTAGCAAACCCCTTTGGATGAAAAGAAGCCGACCGTTGCCCGAGTGGAACCACCAATACAAGCCAGCACGCTGTCGCCCTGTCTTAACCGGCTCTTGCCGGGATCGGCGATGTTCTTTTGTCGTTTGACCCAGCCGTCTCGCGTGATCAAAACGTGGCAGTCTTCGGCGACGATGAAGTCCTCTGCGGAAATTTCGACCTCGCGTCCAGCGGCTTCGATGATGGTTCGCCGTTTGGATTCCGGCAAGTTCCCAAAATCTTTGATCACGTCTTCGATTTCACTGCGAACAATTTTCCAGCGACCGGATGCGTTCGTATCTTCGGTGTCTTCTTTAAGAAGCTTCCGAATTTCACGAGCGCGTTTCTCTTTCTTTTTCAACTCATCAAGAACAAGATTGATTTCAAGTTTTGCGAGACGATAAAGTTTCAATTCGAGAATGGCGTCCGTTTGATCCGCGTCCAAGCCCTTTTGTTTTCCTCGGGCGCCTTCGCCGATCGGAAAACGCTTCATGATTTTCTTGGCGGCATCTGCCTTGCCGTCACTGCGACGAATAATTTTGATAATCTCGTCGAGCGCATCAAAAATTAACACGAATCCACGGAGGATGTGAATTCGACGGTTGAGAACATTCAGTTCGTTCTCAAGTCGTTTGGTGACGACGTCGAGTCTGAACTGAAGGAAATACCAAAGTGCTTCTTTCAGTCCCAGTCGTTCCGGCCGGCCAACTAGGGAATTTTCCGTTGGAACCAGGCAGGTCAGGTTGACATTAAAGTTGATTTGAAAGCGAGTGTTTTTATAGAGATAAGCCAATACTTTTTTCTCATCAGCACCCTTCTTCAACGTCAGGTCGATTCGAATGTCGTCCGTGGAAAGATCCCGAACATCGGTAACCAGAGGAAGTTTTCCGGAGTAAACCAGTTCCTGAATTCGCTCGCAGAGATTCGCTTTGTTGACCGTGAATGGAATCGAGACGATTTGAAGTACACGCCCCGTTTTTTTGTTTGCGTTGAGAATCTTGTGAGTTCCGCGGAGTTTGATCGGCCCCTGACCCGAACTGTAAATTTCGCGAAGTTCTTGTTTCGTGTTGATGACCTGTCCGCCGGTTGGGAAGTCCGGTCCCTGAACGGCATCGTTGGCAAACAGTTGATAGTCTTTGATCTCAGGATTCTTTAAGAGCTTTAAAAGTGCTTTGCATAACTCTTTGAGATTGTGAGGCGGAATGTTGGTTGCCATTCCAACGGCGATTCCTGTTGCTCCATTGAGCAACAGATTAGGAATTCGACTGGGCAAGACGACGGGTTCTTCATTGCTGCCGTCGTAATTTGGCCGAAAGGCAACCGTGCGAGTGTTGAGGTCTCGCAGGATCTCGCCACCAATTCTTGCGCGTCGACATTCGGTGTATCGCATGGCGGCGGCGTTATCACCGTCGATCGAGCCAAAATTACCGCTTCCATCGATCAGCGGCATGCGTAGAGAAAACGGCTGGGCCATTCGAACCAAGGCATCGTAGATCGAGTTGTCACCGTGTGGGTGAAAATTCGACATCGTGTCACCAACGACTTTGGCGCTCTTACGATGCTTTGAGTTATGGTCCAGGCTTAGCTGACGAGTGGTATAGAGAATCCGTCGTTGAACGGGCTTGAGACCATCTCGAACATCAGGAAGGGCTCGGGATGTAATTACCGAAAGCGAATAATTGAGATATCTTTTCTGAGCCGCAATTCTTAACGGCACCATCTCAAAGCCTTCATTCTCTTCCTCGTCAAAGAGTGACGATTGGCCGGCTGAGTTTTTTCGAGCCTTGCCATTGGAAGATTTCTTGGTCGTCTTTTTGGATGACTTTGAAGAGCGACGTTTTGCCACGTGCTTCGTCCTTTTGATTTCTGATCTGGTGAATCCGTTCCGCCCAGGTTCTCCAAAAGCCACTTTGGCTGAAAAACGGGGCGATTTGGGGGAAGTATACCAATCACGCGGACTTGGTTACAGGCGGTTTTTCGGATTGTATGGTTGGCAATTTGCGATTGCTTTACGGCAGAGGGAAATTCCGTGTGAGTTGAAGGTCGGAATTGACGAAAAGGAAACTGGAGTGGTCTATCCACTTAACTAGCAACGGGTGATCCGCGCCAACTGACGCGATGAATTGGAGTTCAAATGATTCGGACCTTTATTACTGCCGCAGCTGTACTTTGCTGCCTGCTTCTTTGTGCACCAGTTTCAGCCCAGTATGGTCAGGGCAACTCGGCCAATAACTTGTTCCAGCAGTACACGACCTCTAATGGTTCTGCGACGGCAGGGATGTACCCAGCTCCTCATCCTGTCCCGAACATGGGTGCCCAAAGCTATTTCACGTATCAGCCACTGATGCCTCACGAAATGATGTATCAGCATTCCAGAAATTACTACAACTACCACAACACTGGTGGTTACATGGGCGGATACAACTCGCTCAACAAAACAAAAGTTCGCTGGCAATCAGGGGCCAGCCATATTGGCGAATTGCCATTCTCAACTTCATTGGCGGGTCTTCAATGGAAGCTTCACAACAAGCTCTATTGCATTGATGGCAACTGCGGCGGTGGTGGCGGATTGGGTCTAGGAAGTGGCGGATGCCGATCTGGAAACTGCGGAGGCGCGGTCAGAGGAAAACTACACGGTCATGGCGGACGTCTACGTGCTGGATGTGCCTCTGGAAATTGCAACTAAGTCAATTGTGAATTCGTCGCACGTTACTGACCCAACTTTCGAATTCAAAATCAAAAATTATCACGGGTAGTTTACAGATGAAAACTAAAGGCTTCACCATTGGTCTACTTTCGGTCGTTGTCATGTTCATGACAGCGACTGAGTCGGACGCGCAATTGGTTCGTTCGTTGAAATCAAGAGTCTCGTCGCACTTTGCACCTATTTACAACGGTGTCGATGGCGATGGAATGGTCATGTCAGACTACACCGGATTTGTGCTGCCGCAAAACACTCTCAAAATGGCCGCTCAAAACCACTTTTCACCAGAACCGATTTACACCTACAGCAATCCTGGAATCAAAGCCCAGCGAACTCATCACTGGAACCAAAACGAAGCGATGGGTCGGTCGTGGCATGACAACTATTCGAATTGGCGATGGGAACAGCCCACCGCGTTGGTTGTCCCTCCGACAGCAGCTTACGAAACAAGTTATTCATGGGGTGTCGGACAAGTCCGAAGTACTCCAATTCACAGTCAGTTTGGTCGGCAAGGTGCTGGCATGATTGGTGGCGGAATGGGCGCACAGAGAACGCCTTATTGGCCATCGACCACGCGGCAGTTTGGAATTTATCCAGTGCGTGCACCTTGGTAACCATGAAAATGATACACCGTTTGTCAATTTGACGACGGTAGCGTAATTGGTTGCCTGCACCATAAACGTAGGAAATAGTCGAGTTTTTTGAGCGCTTGATTCGACTTTGTTTAAAAGGAAAACGCTTGGCCCAATAAATGCGAAAGCTACTCGTATCAATCTTGAAACGAGGTGAGCCATGTTCCTTTACCAAGTGCTTTTGTTTGTCGGCGGAACCGCAACGTTCCTGTTTGCGACCAGTGTGGTGAGTCCCATTCCAAAGGACAATCCAATCACCGGTTGCTAAGAGTGACGGTTCCGTTTGCAGACTGCGAATATGAAACGCAGAAAAGAATCCGGTTATAAGTTTCACGCGACGACTGAATTTTCAAAATCGAAAATCGAGCGTCGCAACGTTCTTAACAACTTGAATTCACTTAACTGTGAAGTAACTTTCGCAAGAGGAATAGTAACGGGTAGCAGCCCGTCATTTATTACCAACTAGGAAGTCACTCTAAAGAGTAATGGATTTATGAACGCTCAATTGAAAAAATTTGGACTAGGTTTAGCGATTCTCGCTATGCCACTTCTTGCCTCTTCGGCAAACGCTCAGTGGTCGCAACAGGCTACAGGAGTCAACGTTAACCTCAGTGATTCTCAGCCTGCCGCAGCGGTAAGCCCGGATCACACGGTTTCAGTCGATCAATACGGTACATTGAATGGCCGCGTTGCTTCGATCGACACCAGCACGAAAACAGCTAACGGACTGTCTGGCTTGAACGTGTTTTTGGTTCAAAGCAACCAAGTCATCAAGCAAGCTCAAACTCAGGCTGATGGTTCTTTCACCATCCAAGGCCTGAACGAAGGTGCTTACTCATTCTTTGCCGCTGGTCAAAATGGCGTTGCTGCTTACGGTATCTACGTGACACGGCAGCCAGGCCAGACTTCGAATGTTCTCGAAGCTACGACTTGCTCAGCTGGCTACCAAGGCGTGAAGCAGTTGCTGCAGCAAAACGTTCCAGCCGTTGTTGCCCAAAGCGTTTCAACTGCTCTTCAGAGTGTTCAAACAACTTCTGTTTCAACAGCCAAGCAAATTCAACTTTCAAACGGTCGTCTACACGGTCAAGTTAGCAGCGTCTACTCTGCCAACCAAACGGTCCAATCTGTTCAGGTTTACTTGATCCAGAATGACCAACCGATTGCACAAGTTCAAACGGACGCTCGTGGTGCCTTCAGCATTCCAGATGTTGCTCCTGGTATCTACGATTTCGTCGCCGTTGGCCAAAACGGATTCGCTGCAACTCGATTCGAAGCAGTTGGTCAGTCGGGCCCAATGACTCAGGTTTCTTACCGTCAGCCATTGACTCAAACAATGGATGTCGCTTTGACTTGTAATTCTTGTGGTGGCGGACAGGTCGCTCAGCCAATCGACTACGCTCCAAGCGTTGCAATGGAACCTGCTTACTCAAGCAGCTACGCAGCACCTGTCGAGTACGCTGGTGAGTCAATCGCTTACGGCGGTGCTTCTGGTGGAAGCTGTGGTTGCTCTGGAAGCTACTCAAACTTCGGTGGCGGTGGAGTTGTTCGCGGTCGATTCGGTGGCGGACTACGCGGCGGAAGTGCTCTTCGCGGTGGTGCAGGAGCTGGCGGACTCGGACGAGTTCTATTCCTCGGTGGAATCGCTGGTGGTGTAGTTGCCATCGCTGATGATGATGACGCTCAAGACGGCACACCAAACGGTGGCTAATCGTCGCTCGATAATTTAAAACCAAAAGCCGCTGAAGCA
>CAZQQR010000070.1:0-7096 GCA_964595515.1 uncultured Pirellulaceae bacterium | reverse complement strand
TCCCAGCCTGGCGGAATCGTTTTGAGATAGCGAAGAAGTTTATTGGCCTCTTGTTTCTGACCGGATTTGATCAACAACTCTGCCACATTGAATTTGGCTTCATACCAATTGGGTGAATGCGATTTGAGTTTTGATGCAACGCGTCGCCATTGATCGATCGCTTTCTTCAAGTTCTTTTCTTTGGTTGCCGAAGAGCCCGACTCGTAGATTTTTGTTAGCGTTCGGCTGATCTGCATTTGGATTCCGGCGCTTCTTGGGAACTTCTTTTCCAATTCTGAAAGTACTGCGAAAGCCTCCTCGTGTTTGTTCATCGCAACAAACACGTCAGACTGACGCATCATCCAACGCGAGCGTTCTTTTTCAGCAGCGGGGTCGAGAGCGGCCGTTGCCGTCGCGATACCCCTTAGCCGAAGCTCCAGCAATTGGGTTTTTGTGGGACCGTGGCCCGTGTTGTGGTCGATCACCGCTGCCAGACACCGATCCAATAGCGCAAGTGCTTCCGGCGCATCCTTCAATCGAGAAATCAACTCGCCCGTTTTAGAGGGATCGTTTTTGCAAATCGAAACGGCTTGAAGAGCAATCGCGCGTTGCACCAGTTTCTCAGTAGGATGAGATGCCGATATTCGTTGAGACAAATTGGGGTTTGGCTGATGGGATACATAGACCAAGTCAAATTCAGTTCGCAGCAGAAAAATCTGATTCGCAATGTCAGAATCACCAAGCGACGCGATTTTTGCATCCATCAATCTCACTAAGTCTTCAGCAACACTCTTTTTTTCACTAACCGAAGAAGCGATGAGAGCATTCGAAGCACAACGCTCAAACGAGCCAATGGTTTGTGTGAGAGCCTCGGCTGATACGTTAAGAAATTGATTGGCCGCTGCGGTCCAGTTCTGTTCTTGTTCGAACTGATTGCCCAAATACTGGTGGGCTTGATCGGTTGTTGGACTCCCAGGCCAGCGCCGGAGATGGTCTTTTAAGTGCTGTTTGAATTGCAGTTTTGATTCGGGGTTTTTTTCATCGACTGCCTGAGCATAGTTCCAACAGCCACGCAGGTGGGCGGGAGCAGCCAAGGGCAACTGAGGAAAATTGTTTGCTGAAGAAATCAATCGGTCGGCGGCTGCGGGCCAGTCCTTTTGCTCTTCCAGAACTTGGCTTGCCTTGACCTGGAGGCGAAGAACCTCGCCCGAGTTCTCTTCACCCAACGCCAAGTTGATTCCTTGGTCGTAGGCTTTCAGTGCATCCGCAAAACGGCCTTTGCGAAACGCTTGGTCTCCCAGCCGCGAGACAAGATCCAATTGGGTACTGGTCTTGGGCGCATTAGAAGTGGTGGCCGGGTTGTTTGTCGTGGGCAACTTGTTGACCGATGGAACCGAATTTGGATTTCCCACATTCGAGTTTCCGCCAGCACCGGCAATCAAAACAAGCTCCGCTCGCCGACCCCAATATCCACCGTGCTTGATTTCTACATCGCGTGTCATGTTGGCGGCGAAATCAAGCCATTTTTGTCGTTGCTGTTTGTCGTTTTCTCGAAGTGATAAATCAATCGCAAGTTCGACAACCGCTAGGTCGATTTGCGGCGCTGGATCTGAAAACGCTTGTACCTCACTGAGAACTGATTTCGAATAGGCGTTGTCGTGAGCATCGATCGCTAGTCTTAGTTTTTGTTCCAGAATGTTCTGCTGAACATTGGGTGGGCCATTTTTAGGGAGGATCACAATCAGCTCGCGGGCTTCGGCAAGCTGACCAAGGAGACGAAGGCATTCGATTTGACTCAACCGGGAACTCCACCACAAAGGTTGACCCGAAGAAGATTCACCATGGACGTCGCGCAAATCATCCGAAACATCTTTAAGTGCAGAAATTCGATTGAGTCGATCTTTGGAGTCAGTCGCATCAAAAAGCTGCGCCCGATTCAAATTGCAAACGGCCAGTTGATACCGCATGTTGTTTCTCAAGGTCAAAAGCTGTTCGCTCGAAAGGTCATCCGGCTCGAGTTTTTTGCCCCGACGTTCAGGGATGGCTTTGACGATGTCCCGTTCCAACTCTTCCATCGTTCGTTTGGCTCGCCGAAGCGCGTCGAGAGCCTCATCTCGCGCCGTATCCTCTGCGATCTCGGCAGCGATTTCTTGCCGAAGCAGCCTGCCATGTGCCAGGTAACTCATCGCTTTTTGAGAATCCACCAGAAAAATCCGAGGGTGGCTCGGAAAAGAAAGTTTGAATCGGTTGGCGATTTCGTCAACGGTAGCCCAGAGTTTCGTTCTATCTTGCGCGTTTGAGAAAACAGCTTGTCCTGTAACTGTTTTAATTTGTTCGATCGCGAGCGCAGATTGAACTTGCACGTCGACGCCTGATTGCAGAATGCGTTCTTTGCAAAAATCATTGGCTAACCCAAACAGCCTGCGTCGCCGGAGTCCGTCGATGACTTTGATGTCTTCTTCGAGTTGAACACGAGCATCATCGGACTCTTGCGGACTGCAACAACCCGTTTGCGGAGTCCACGCAAGAAAAGTCGCCGCCAGAATCAACGTGATTCGATTGCTCAATCGGAAAGGAGATGTTCTGCGTTTCATCAAAGCCCCAACGGGTTGACCGCGAACGAAACTTTGTCAAATCCGGATAGCTTGGCAATGTCGTAGGCTTCGATAACGAAACCGAGCGGGACGACAGGGTCGGGGTGCAAAATAACCGGAGCAGCAACCTGAATTTCCGAGATCGCTTTTAATTGTGCTTGGACAGCATCCAAAGAAGCGACGGCTTGCTGATTGATTTTGTAAGTCGCTGCGTTGCCGTCCCAACCAATTTTTACAACGACATCCTCAAAGTCCTTGGGGGGCGGAGGTTCGAGCGGTTCTGCCGCGTCCGATCCCATCTCCGCTGACAATTCACTTGGCAAAATATGTTCAACGATTTGGAAACTAGCCGTCCAAACAAAAAACACCAACAGCAAAAACACCACGTCGATCATGGGCGTCATCGCGGAATCGATGTCGGTCTCGCTGCCGCGTCGAACAAGTGGACTGGTTCGCCTCATCGTGATTCCTCACGATAAACAGCATACGTTACGTTCCAGATCTTGGCCCGGGTACAAGACAACATGATGGGTTCTACGAAAGAGTAGGGCACCGATTGGCTGCCTCGAATTCGTACTTCGATATTGTTGCCCTCTTTGGATCTTGCTTCGGTAAACTTGGCCTTGAGTTGTTCTTTCTTTATCGGGCGACCGGCCAGCCAGAGCGATCCGTCTTTTTTTACGTTGATCGTAAGGCGCGGAGTTTCTTGATCGATGTCGTCTTGAGCCGAGGCCGCCGTTGGCAGTTCCAAATCCATTTGCGATTCCTGTTTTGCCAAGTGGCTGCTAACCAGAAAGAAAATGATCAACAAAAACACAACGTCGATCATCGGCGTCATGTTAAAGCCGTATTTGCGTTTCGATTTGTGTTGAGGAACGTGCATGTATTTAGGTTACGTTGGTTGGGCGGTTCTACCGTTTGGCTTTGCGTCGAAGCGGTGCAAAAACGTGCTGGGCAATATAGGCTGCCTCGGCGACGAACTGATCAATCCGGTTGCGGAAAATGGCGAACGCACCGATCGATGGAATGGCTACGATCAATCCGCCTACGGTTGTCACGAGTGCTTGATAAATTCCTTCAGCGAGTTGAGGAGCACTGGCAGTTCCCTGAGTCGAAGCCACGTTTTGGAACGCAATGATCATTCCGATCACGGTTCCCAGCAAACCTACCATCGGGGCGATGTTACCAATCACGGATAGATATTCGATCTTTCGAAACAGCCGAGCCGACTGTTCCGCCAGTGCGTCTTCAAGTGATTTTTCAACCGCGTTCCAACCGAAATCGAGTTCGGAGATTCCGTGCATTAGTACAAACGAGAGAAAGCTTGGCCGCGCGTTGCAGGCTTCTTGAGCGGCTTTGACATTTCCAGTCATCAGGCATTGTCGGACTTGTTCACTCAATCCCTCGGGCATCAAGTCTTTGCGCCGAATCGTGATTAGATGATCAAAAATCAGATACGCGGCTGTCAGCGAAAGTGCCAACAGGATGAAGATCATGATCGCGCCGACGATCCCACCAGAGAACAGGATCGTTAAAAATCCAGCAGGCGCATCAGGGGAGGCTGCTGCCGCATCTTGTCCGAGAGCCGTCGAGGTCCCCGACATCACCAATAGCATCGTTGCTGCAGCAACAAACGTTCTGGGTAGCCGGCGCGTTCGATCATGCGAGATAATGAAGCTGTCCGTTTGCGGCTTCATGGAAGATTCCTTGTTCGCCGCCCCGGATTCAATTGCGAGCGGATGATTCAGTTGGATCGTTTGATTTTTCATTTATTGATTTGCCTGCTTTGCCCAAAGAGTTTGAGGGTAGTTCGCGACCAATTCGTTGAGCAACGATCGGGCTTCTTTCGTTTGGCCTTTATTGTTGAGCAATGTGGCACTGCGGTACAACGCCGCTGCGGCCAGCGTTTGGTTTTCAGGGAAAAGAATTCGAGCTTTTAGGTAATTGATGACGGCTTTATCGGTCTCACCCGCTCGTGACTGAGACTCCCCTATCACAAAATAGGGACCCGCTCTTAAAGAGGACGGCATTTTCTGGACAAGCCCAACCCAGACTTTGATTTGTTTTGAGTTCGCCTTGGTTCGAGTTCTCCAGAGTTGGGCGATCGCCAAGTGCTTGATTCTTGGCTGGATCGACTGAGTCAGTTTTTCAAGTGTTGCAATTGCTTGCTCGCGATCAGGGCTACTTAGCAACCAGCTTGCCGCCACTAGTTTGGCCGTCGGATCGCTTGATTGGATCCACGTTCTAGATTGTTGGGTCAATCCGGTCCCGGATCCGGTCCAGTTGAGAGGAGCAAGTCCAAGGAACCGTGTATTTCGATCTTCTTTTAAAATCTCGAAAAAGTGCTTTGCTGCGCTGGCCGATTGGTCGACTGCTTCGTAGGCGATGACTAGCTTCGATCGAATAATGTGCTGCGCCCAAAGTCTGTCTTCGTTCGCTAAGGCGCTGCCAAGCAACGAAATCGCGGCGGTTGCGTTTCCTTGAGCCAGGGCGTTTATCCCTTTTTGATAATCATCAGGCCAGCTTGTTTCGATGGAAACGATTTGATCGTTATCAATTTCGCGATCACGGCCATTGGATCGAAGTGTCAGCGAGAGTCCTTCCCACTGAACGATTTCCCCCGTTCGTTTCGTGGTTTGGTCGGAGTCTTTTCGATTCAAGATGACGACATCAGGATTTTGCGCGGAACTGATTGCTGGAGAAACGACGCAAACCCCAAACGCGAATAGAATCGAGAACCACAAAAGTCTACGCGTTGTATTTTGCTCAAGCATTCAGTCCCCTTTGATTCGAAGTGTTCGAATGTTCTTGAACAAGTAGTTACCGCCTGTCATTTCAGAAACTCGTTTTAACGATCGATCCCGCCGATCCGAAATTCCAAACTGGATCGCATTGATCACCGCCGTACCGCGAAAGCGTTGGAGATCGGCAAGCTCTCGATTTGAAAAACCGCCCTCGGCGTCAGTCAGCAAAAAGATAACATCAGGATTCAATTGAAAGGCTTGTTTGAGCGCGCGGACATGGTCAGTCCCACCGTCTGGCTGGGTGCGATTGACGAAACCGGTTGCTTCTTTTTTCATGTCATCAGATGCGAGGAAGAGCTGAAGTTTGTCGTTGGCGTTAAAGATGCGAGTTGATTCGTTGTAAAAAATGATTTGAAACTGGTTGCTCTTGTTGAGTGATTCGAGACTTTTCAAAAGTTCACGCTTGGCCGCGATCATGGGACGCGATTCGAAACTCGCCATGCTCTTGGAACGATCAAAGACGTAGACGAACCGTGAACCCGTGCCTTTGATTCCAAAAACTTCCGTCGTTACTTTTCCGCCGACTTTGCCGATATTGGGCCGGTCGGGAACGTCGATCATCGTTTCGGAACCTGACAGCATTTCGGCCAAGCTTTCACCCGCGCCCGTCAGTTCTGATTGTTGGGATTCAAGTCCCGGAAGATCAGGTGGCAAGTCATTTTGAATGGCCGCAGGGGGTGGACTGTCTGCCGCCTGTTGCGATTGTTCTTCAGACGTTTCGACATCCCCTTCATCCAGATATTCCGTGGCGTCGGATTGCTGGTTCACCAAAACGATTCCGCCGGTCCGATTTTCGACTTCGGAGGCGCCCTGGGGAAATTGGCTGATGGCCAACAATAGAATTCCGAACAACAGCGTGTGTAGGCAAAGCGACAGAATCCAGGCCGGAACTCGGCGGTTGGAGACGGTTTGAACCGGAGAGTATCTCTGAAACGGCGGCGAGGAAGTTTCAGATTGAGTTGGGGTTTGAGTTGGGGTTTGAGTCATTCATTTGCGTCGAAGCAAAATTGGCCTTGCCCTTCAATCTTAGGTACCACCAAAAATCACGTCAACGTAAGTCCATGTTCTCTCTTGTTCTCATTTTGTCTGGAACGTAGCGATTCTTCGGCGGGCTGGAGTTTGTGATGAAGCACAACTGAGTCGTGCGCTTGTCGCTTTGTTGTGACACGTTAGGTCACACACGGCTCTGGCGGGCTTATCTGCTTTATCTGGTCGATGATTCCGGTCGTATCAAATGAGGTTTTGCCAGCAAAAACATGACTTGAAAACTTTTTCCGACTAAAAAAACGGGGCTGACCAGATGTGTCACCGGGTCGGCCAATAGTGGTTTCAGAGACGCAAACGACGTTTGTTGAAAAGGAACCATGAAATGATCAAGCCACTAAACGCTCCACAACTTTCTGCCATGAAACCGCGTGCTGGATTGCAACGGATTTCGGATTTGCTTCCACGTCTGGTCGAGCACTACGAAATGCAAGCTGAAATGGTCAAGCGTAGAAGCGAGGCCGCAGCCAAGGCTAGGCTCGAACAAGATTTGATTGCTGCCCAAACGACCGAATTTCCATCTGCCAGTCAGCCTATCGTTGTTGTTGAAACAAAGGGCGCTGCAACTCAACAAGCCACTTTCGGATGGTACGAATAATTCGAATGGTCGTAGTCGGTTTTCGGGACATGCACGTAACGGATGTCGTCAGACTTCCGAGAATTTCGCGTACTCGG
>CAZQQR010000069.1:17539-20535 GCA_964595515.1 uncultured Pirellulaceae bacterium | reverse complement strand
GTACACTTGTTAAGGATGCATTTTTCATTACAAATTTAGTTGTCGACTCTCAAGATGAAGATTTGATCGTGTCGCCGTTTCCCGATGATCGGGTAATGGTGATCAATTTTCCAAACCAATCTTGATCGATGTCCGTAAACGATTTCCAAGCTGTTCTCGCTCTCCAATCTCACATTCATCCGCCACAAAAGAAGTGGTTCATACGGTGGATCCAACGGTATGAAACTTGGATCGGAACAAAGAATGTTGACCTGCCTGTCTCGCCAGAAAACGTGATTGGATTTTGTCACTCGTTGCTTAAGTCCGACTTGAAAGCCTGGCAACGACTTCAGGCAGTTCGCGCGATCACGCTTTACCGTGATCTGGTTCTGGAGACTGACCAACCAAGCTTAGAGCCGATTCGAATTGTGCTCTCCCGACGCGTGGCTCAAGAAAGCGCTTTGACGGATGCCGTTGCTGGACGAAGAGAAGTTCAGGAAGGTTTCAGTAGTGGCGGTGGCCCACAAGTCGGATTTATCAACAAGAACGAGCCCGAGGCTATTCAAATGCTTCGGCGGGAACTTCGTCTTCGATACAAAAGCATCAATACCGAACGTGCTTATGTAAAATGCATCAAACAGTTCGCTGGGTTCTGCGGCTCCAATGAGCTTGAACGTTTTGATGAACGTCAAATTCGAAATTTCTTGACGCTCAAGGCGGTGGATCACAATGTCGCGCCGAAAACGCAAAATCAGATTAAGTCGGCTTTGTTGTTTCTCTACGAAGAAGTCTTTGGACGAGATCTCGAGTTTATCGATTTCGTCGCCGCCGATAAGAATCCCAAACTACCAGTCGTCCTCAGTCGCCAAGAAACACAAAAGTTGTTGGTGGAATTTGATGGTATCAAACGAATGATGTTTCTAATCATGTATGGCGGTGGTCTACGGCACGGCGAATGTCTGAGGTTAAGACTCAAAGACGTTCGGGTTGATGAAGGACAGATAGTTGTCCGAAACGGCAAAGGGGCCAAAGATCGAATTACTGTTTTGCCAAAAAGTCTGAACACTCTGGTGCGGACTCAAATCGAAAAAGTAAAACGCACGCATGCGATGGACCTCGACGACGGTTTCGGAACCGTTTACATGCCGTATGCGTTGGATCGAAAATACCCAAACGACAGTCGAAAACCTGGTTGGCAATGGCTTTTTCCTGCCGCCAAAATTTCCAAAGACCCGTATTGTGGAATTTGGCGTCGCCACCATGTTGGGAAAAAATTCTTTGGGTCTGCTTTTGCCAAATCACTCGCGAATGCAGGCATTCTCAAACACGCGGTCCCTCATTCACTGCGGCACAGTTTCGCAACGCATCTTCTCGAAGACGGTGCTGACATACGAACGGTTCAGGAACTATTGGGCCACAAAGACGTAAGAACAACGATGATTTATCTTCACGTCATGAATCGTCCAGGTGTTACCGTGAAAAGCCCAGCTGACTCACTGGACTCAATAGTGATTGAATAAAGCATCACCAGCGAATCATTGCGATTGATCGTCGTCTTCACCCGCTCCAATTCGATCAGCGAATGATTTTCGTCGTGTCGGAGGTTTGACTAACCGGTGGAAATTCCCAAAGTACTGAATGACTTTGTGGGGATCAAAGACGACGAACAACAAACCGAGTCCACAGGTTACAAAAAGAACAAGCGTGATACGAACAAGTCCCAGTAGAACAGGCAGATCGTTGGAAATGATCGCTGAAATTAGATTAAACGATTGATACAGTCCAATCAAAACGAGCGAGATCCCGAACGCTTGGCAACACTTTCGAAACATGAATCAAACCAACCGTTTAACTAGCTCAATACAAAAACGCTTATTTCACCAGAGCACGTTCAGCAAAGAATTGGTGCGGCGATAGGCACCAACCAATGCTCAAGCCGAAACCGCCGTACTCCATTTCCACTGACTTAAAAGAAACGGAAAACCGAATCAGGTTTCTTGTGATTCTGATTCTGCAGCTTCGGCTTCTTGCTCTGCGCGTTCGCGCTCCAGCTGTGCGATCCGCTTTTTAAGCATCTTGTCGAACTGCGTTTGCATCTTTTCGCCAAAGGTGTACGAATGATTTTTGAATTCAACGCGATCTTCGTGCAGCAAAGTGAACGGGCGAACGACCGCGCGGCAACTGATTTCCAAATGAGTGTTTTCAGGCTGGAAACGACCGACCTCGCCTTCTTTGACTGACCCTCGCCATTCGATAATGTCGACGCTCGCCTGGGAACCAGTCGCCGCGAAGGTGAATTGTGGCCGACCACTGGAATGTGTCATGTCCAAGTGCGCCGGCAGCTCCAAACGTTTTGTCTTTTCCGTCATGTTGTCTTTGTGAGAGATCATCGTGTTGACGTCAAAGAAAGCTCCGACGGGTCGGCGCTGCGCGTAGAAATATCTGATCTTCTGCAGATTCTCTTCTGCAAAAAAATTCATCTCGTCCTGGTTACCAAGTGTGATGAATGTCTTGTGCTTGCCACCATCGTGATTGGCTCTTCGGAACCGAAGGACTCCAGATTTGTACTGCAAGTAGATGGACTCTGCCGTTTTGAGCACCTGTTCCATCTCTTCCATCCACTCGGGTGCCTCACCACCATTGACGGGGGCAGAGACAAGTTCGATGGGGGCCTGTGCTGGGTCGACCCGGATTCTGTCTTTTTGCGACTGCTTCATCCCAGAATCGATTCTCGCAAAAGCCCAAGGGTTATCCTCGCGAGTAAAGTCAATTCTACCGGTTAAAAATGCGTGTCCTATTAACTTCATCTGACCAATCTACTGGAAACAAAATTCAATTTCAAAAGAGAAGAAAGATGAATGAGGAATTACGTTCAACAAAGCCATAAGAATAATAGATTGGGTCGTCGAAAACCGCGTCTCACATATCGCCGAATTATACCATAACTCAAATTCAAAATCGAGGTTCGCATCATGAAGGAATTCCACCGGTTAGAAAAGACAAGTTGGCTTTGCGGC
>CAZQQR010000069.1:11801-17439 GCA_964595515.1 uncultured Pirellulaceae bacterium | reverse complement strand
GGTTCGCATCATGAAGGAATTCCACCGGTTAGAAAAGACAAGTTGGCTTTGCGGCTAAATTGCTGGTCTCAACCAACAATTTTTCAGCAGCCCGCCAAGAACCGTCAATCATCGCGATCTGCTGCTTGGGCAATACCTCTTCAAACAATCGGAGAGTCTTCTCCCCGATCGGAATAAAAAAATAGCCCGACGAGTTGTCGAGCCACTGAGAAAAATTGATCAAGTTCAGAGGTTAACTGCCTTTCTATTTTTTCACTTTGAATCCATTTGATTCCAACTGCTGCATGATGGCGGAGTTTACAACGGCCCCAAAAGAATCGGTAACGACGGCCTGTTCTTTTCGATTCTTTGCGATGTATTCATCTCTTGCTTTTGAGTTTTGAACGATCTTTTCCTGGATCAAGGCTCGTTTTTTGGCCATCTGCTCAATGTAGGCCGCTCGTTCTTTAACGTTGAGCTTTTGCAGTTTCTCTGGGAGATGGTCTTCCTTCAAACGCTTTAAGATTTCTTTGTCCTGCTTGAGCGTGTCAACTAGATCTCGCCCAAAGTTGTCATACAAAGAACTGGCTTTCGTTTGAGCTCTACCTTTGCTGAATCCGGCGCCGCCACTCTGTCTCAAAGCGTTATCGTCTTGAAGTTTTTGGTTTTCACAGAATCGCTCCTGCTCTTGCTTTGAGCCGTACCAAAGATAAGTGTCATTTAGTTCTCGGTTGAGCTCAATAATGATTTTGTCTTGTGGCGCTTTCACGTGAACAACTTTCCGATCCTGATTGATGTTCAGGAACTTTCCAGCACCCAGTTCCGCGCCGACTTGCCATTTGCCTCGCACGCCGTCTTGGTAACTACCGCAATGGATGGTGTTGACGATGATTCCTTTTTCAATCGCATCAATACACGCATTGGAGTACCGTTTTAGATCTTCTCCTTGAGTAAACGGTTCGTTGCCTGCAATAAAGATGGCTTTGTATCCGCCCTCAGATTTTGACCAATCCAAACGTTTGGTGGCCTCGTGAATGACAAGCCCGCAATACTCGTCTCCTCCACTGGTCTTCAGTTCAAACAAGCCTTTTGAAACTCGATCAAGATCGGTCGTCAGTGGTACGACTTTTCGAATGTAGCCCTCCGACGCCGGCAAGCCTGAATTTCCATACTCCATAACGGCGACACGAAGCACAGGAGTTTGGCCTGCCTTTTCAGCATTGGCAAACTGCTGAACGATATTCCAAAGCTGTGCTCTGGCTTGATGAATCAATCCGTCCATCGAATTGGAAGTATCCAATAGAATCGCCACATCGACAGACGGACGTTTTCCTTGGAATGGCTTCGTAGTGTCATCGACTGGCTTCACCGTGATCGTGACGTCTTGTCCGATCGTTGGATTACAAGCGAAAACTGAAAGACCAAACATCAACAACATCGAAAAGCAAAGTACGCGTTTCATCACAATTCTCCTTTGAGTCAAATTTCAACTTGGCAGTCCGTTAACAAACGTCAGCCACTGATAACAATACGTACTTCTGGCGGAAATAGCAGGCTCGAAAGTACCGTTCGTTACATCAGTGTTACACGGTGACAATTTGGGAAAGTACCAGTTGGAAATTCGTGCTCAAATTGGTCGCTAATCATCGTTTTTGCTTTTTAGTCAAAATACTTTCTAATAAAGCGGCCACTGATTCGTACTCAACGGTTCTATTTCCAATCCAATAGTTTCACGAATCAGACGGATAAAAAATGTTAACGCGATTTGTAACAGTCCAGAGACCGTAGCACGCAATGACGAAATTAGTTCTCCGATTCAGCAGTATCGCTCTCCTCGTTTTTGCATCGAGCCAACTGAACGCACAAGAGGATTTGAGTGCCGTCAACAATTCAACGGATCAAATTGTCGAGGCGCTTAACGACGAGCTAACCGACGAGCTTAAAAAACGGCTTCTCGACCAGGGAATTGAGCCGTCCAAGGAGGGTGTTGGTAAGTACTTGGTTCAAATCGTCCCAAACGATGAGATGAAGAACAAAGTGATCGAGTTGATTGGCCTCCTGTCATCACTCGATTACCAAATTCGAGAAACTGCGACGAACGAATTAAAACGAATGCCCGTAGATTCGGGTACATTGGCGGAATATAAAAACAAGTACGCCAAAAACCCGGAGGCACTTTATCGGTTGCGGAAAGTCGCGAGCTTTCGTTCGACAGACAGCCGGGCGTCCACACAGTTGGCAGTTCTTCAGCTGGTTGCCAACGCGAAGCTTTCGGGGCTCTTCACAAAAATTCAATCCGCAATTCCTCATCTGGAAAATGATCGAAGCGTTCAATCAGCGGCCATGGAAGCGTTGGTGATCACATCCACTCCGGATGACGTTGCTGCAGCGAAAACGTTTTTGACAGACCGTTCCAATGGCCTGCGGTCCATGGGGCTTCGTGTGCTGGAAAAATTTGACAAGGCCGCCGCGATTGAGCACGCGTTAAAGGTAGCCGACGGTGTCGAAGGCGAATTTGGACTGGAGCTGGCCAGAATTTTGGTAGAGGCTGAAAACGAAAAATCATTTCCCGTTCTGTTAGAAATGATTCGAGACGAAAATCGCCTGATTGCGTCGCGGGCCTACAGTGCCTTGTCAAACCTTACAGGGCTGGATTTCAGGTTTAGTGTTGCCACCGCAAAGGAACGTGCGGATCTCACTGACCTCAAATGCAAGACGTTTTTGGCTAAGAATATCAAGTCGGTGGTGTATGAGTGGAGCATATCGGGGAAAAAGATCGGTCATCGATTGGTCGCAGATTACGACGGCGATCAAATCATGGAGCTAGACGGAAACAACAACGTGTTGTGGACGCTTAAAAAGAAGGTCAAGCCATTTGCATGTTTCGCAAAACCGGACGGAGGACGCTTTGTTGTGCTTTATCGGAGTGGTTCGATTCTTGAAATCGATCGCGAGGGAAAAGAACTTAGAACTTTGAAAGGATTGTCCAACAGTATTTCTGGATTATGCCAACACCCCAACGGAAATTTATTGTTCGCGTCAGGACAAGGCAATGGAGCGATCACTGAAATTACGTTAGCAGGAAAACGGGTTCGTGATATCAAGGTTGGTGGAACCCCGACAGGCGTCGAAGTACTGCCCAATGGAAACTTGATTGTGGCTTGTTGGGGCGGAAAAAATGTTGTCGAAGTGGACATGAAAGGAAAGACGATCAGAGAATTCAAAGTTGATCAGGCTCCCTATCACGTCGCTCCGATGGCATCGGGAAATCTATTGGTGGCCTTTGCGAGCCAAGGTGTGATCTCAGAGTTTACGCCCGAAGGCAAAGAAATCTGGAGTCACAAATGCGCAAAAAACGTTTACCGCGCGCACGAAATGGATGATGGCACGATTTCGTTTGCAGATTCGGTCGGCCTTCATCGCGTCACGCGAGATGGGGTAGCAATCGGCAAGCCTTTTACAAAAGTTGGCAAAACGAAGTACATGTTCGAGTTCTAAAATTGGCCACCGTCGTCACCTCCAAATTCGGCGTGGGCCTATCGAAAACGACACTAAATTCGGTAGCACCAAATCATGATTCCGGCGCCAGTCCAATAAAAAGCCGTGAATGCCGCGGCGCTTCCTAGCCACTGTGTTATCGAGAATGAACTGGCTTTGTCGACATTGCGTTTTACGATCCAAAGAAGTGGAAGCGCCGCGGGAAATCCCATCAAGAAACTCCATTCAAACGCGAGGCTTAGCCTTCGGCATAACCAGAAATAGAACACGCAGACGCCCAAGAATGTCAACAAAACGAATCTTGCCAAAACCGGTCGCGTTTTGATGTTTTCATCGCTGGTCTTCATCTGCATCACCAGACTTTCGAAAGCGAACGCTAGTGCGATTGGCCATGAGAAGTAAAAAACGTTGAAATATCGCCCGGCGATCGTGGTTCCAAAAATGCCAAAGCAAGCTCCCAAAAGTAAAAAGACCCACCGAATCGAAACCTGTTTCAAAACCCAACCAGTGACGACCGCAAATAACGGAGCGACAATCCAACCGAGGGCAATCGAAACCAAGAACCAGTTGATGAGCCATTTTGGCTTTGGAGCGGTCATCGCGAACTTTGGCTCGGTGCCCAAGATGATCGGAGCCAAGTTTAAGAATTTTCGTTGAGGTATGTCGGTAATAAATTCGACCGTTTTGCTTTTGAGTCCTAGTTCGTCCACGTCGGAGATATCACCCAGGTAGACACAAACTGCGCTGGTCTGATTGCGTGCGAAAACACAGCGGTTAAACACGGTCGGAGCAGTCCAGACGATTTCGCCGCCAAGTATCGTCCAGCGTCCGAGTTCCTGATACTTGTTTGAATTTTGGTGTTGAGCGGAAGCGCCTCTCGCAACCCTGCCAATAATTAATTGGCCGGTATCGTTGAGCATGATCAATTTGTCGTCCGCAAACACCACGCTCGCGTGCCCGATATCTGAATCTGCCGCTTGGTTCTGGCTAGAGATCGTCGACCCATCTATAACACGAGAGGCAGAACTACCAGATTGCGCTTGAGAAGCGGATGTGGAACGACGTCCTAGCGAGCCGTTTTCCCAGTTAAGGTTCCCGGTCATGAAGTCGATTGAACAAAACTTTCCCCGCGACGGACGGTGGACTTTGGATTGAACATCTCGGAGATCAAAACCAATGATCGAGTCGCCAACAAGCACACAAGACGCGACATCGTTGGACATAATGTCTTTTTTATAAACTGTTTTTAACCTGATCCTTTCTTCTTCATCAGTTACCAATTGCAGCAATTGGCAGCCTGCTCGGAAAGGCCCTGAAATCCAAAGGAAAGGCGCACGATAGATTGGCCAAGCGGAGTGCTCGTCGTAGTCTTCTGAGATTTGAAGAGATCCAACCTCTTGACCCGTTTCCAACTCGAACAGGCAGAGTTCGTTTTTGAAATACCCGACGACTAAATCGCGATCCTCAAATTTAATCGGATATGCAGAACAGTAACTAATTTTGTAATCGCCGGATTTCCAAATCGTTTCTCCATTGATCGGATTAAGTGCAACCATGGCTGCGCCATTGCCTCCGACCGGTAAGACGAGTTTGTCGTCCACAATGACCGGCGAGCATGCGTAGCCAAATTCAACGGGCGGAGCATCAAACTTATCTACCAGGTCGACCGTCCAAAGCACCAGTCCCGTTTTCTGATCAAGACATCCAGCTTCGCCAGCTGGTGTCGTGAAAAAGAGTCGGTCACCACAAATCGT
This sequence comes from uncultured Pirellulaceae bacterium, assembly GCA_964595515.1. Lineage (GTDB taxonomy): Bacteria > Planctomycetota > Planctomycetia > Pirellulales > Pirellulaceae > Mariniblastus. The sequence goes on along the minus strand of CAZQQR010000069.1, from coordinate 12,208 downwards.
CGGAGTGGATCGCGGTCCCGGATAAAGTGAGGCAGGTTTGTACGGCCATCCGTAACGATACTTCCAAATCGTTTCGCCAGTCCTTGCGTCAAGGCAAACAACAAATTGGCCTGTCAGCGATTGATACTGGGTGAAGACTCGATCGTCCGCGCCAACAAATCCCGAATAGCCACCACCAAGTTCAATGGACCACAAAACGGGCGGTCCTTTGGCATCCCAAGAATTCGCCAGCCCCGACTCTCGCGAAACGCCGTCATAGTGATCGCCTCGAAAGAATTTCCAGCTACTTTTGGAACGCGATAAGGTTTGTGCAGCGGATTGCGCAGAGGACGGCGATGAATCCGTTGTGTAGTCTTGAGCGGCGTCTACTGGGCCAACGAAACATGCGAAAACAAAGAGAACGATCT
>CAZQQR010000069.1:0-11701 GCA_964595515.1 uncultured Pirellulaceae bacterium | reverse complement strand
TCTTGAGCGGCGTCTACTGGGCCAACGAAACATGCGAAAACAAAGAGAACGATCTGCAGATAATGATGCGGGTTACTCATTGGGCAGATTCTATGCGGCCGACTAAATCGGTCCAATAAAAAAGCCGCTCCTTTTGGAGCGGCTTTGGTTGCTTTCAATTGACTGACCTTACGCCAGCCTTCATCTATGTTCAGTTAGTTAGCACTGAAAACGTATTGAGCTTCTAGCCACTTGGTGACGCGAACCAGTGCGTCATTCAAGTGTGCCTTGGTGTAGTCGTCGTACTTGTCATTCTTGACGGCACTTTCAAGATCGCCTTTTAGCTCTTTGATCTTGAGACCAGCAAGATTGGCAATCGGCTTCATGGCAGCACTTCCGTTGCCACGAACATTGCTTGCCAAATCGAACAGTCGCTGCATGTGCTCTGACTGTAGGTTACGACGAAGACTTGAAATCGCTGGCTTACGCTCACTAAATTTGCCCTTTGGAGCTTTCTTTAGCTCTTTCCAAACAGCAGTGTGAATCGTGTCCATGATTTCCTTCAGAGTCAACGCGTCCTCATCTTCAGGAACACGGTACTCATTGTCGTAAACTCGACGAAGCTTGGTTGGGCTCATCAACTGTGACAGAGCCGAAGCTTGAATTCCCATGATGCGGTCGTGGACAGGCCAAGCCGCTTCGTTGGTCATTGCACTTCTGAAATCACCGAAGAAATCACGAGTCATATGATTCACAAGATCAGGAGTCAAACCATACGCTTCGTCAAAGAATGTGTTGTCGATGACAAAGTTCAACGCGTCGCGTTGCTTTTCGGCTTCGACTACAACAATCGGTTTACGACCGTTTGGATCGCCCTTCTTGTCACGGTGAACATAAGTTCCACCAAGCCAGTTGGCCATCATCGAAGTCGATTTTGTCTGAAGACCAAGCGTCATCAAGTAGCCTTTACGAGCTTTGTCCCAAGAATCGCCGTCCTCGACAAACTTGTCCATGATTTTTGAACGGTGCATTTTGGCAAGTGCCACTTGCTCGTTCGCAAATTCCAAAGGCTCTTTGCTAAAGTCATAACGACGAGCCAGTGGGTCAGGGCCGAATGTGTCTTCGTCAGTACAGAATGCCAATTCAGGCTCTGCAACTCGCGAGAGAATTTTTGGCAACGCTTTTGAATCCAGCGTGTAACCGTATTCGATCGCCCAAAAATCATAGGGTCCAACACCGATCATCGCGTAGTCACCTTGAACTTCTCCCTGCTCAACTTTGAAGTTGGTTGGAAGGTAATCCATGACGCTGCCGGCGAAAGGTGTTTTACCTTTGAGTTCTTCCGAGTTCATCTCAGCGACGGTGTAAACACTTGACGCTTTAAAGTTATGTCGAAGACCAAGCGTGTGTCCGACTTCGTGAGAAACAAGGTCAGCCAGTAGTGGCCCGATGAACGATTCAGGCATTCCGTCAAGCATCTGCTCGTCGTCTTGCTCTTCTTCGTCATCCTCATCCTCATCCTTGTCGTCACCATCTTCGTCCTTGTCCTTCTTTTTCTTTTCATCGTCCATCAGTGCAGCTGAGCGAGCAAATGCCATCGACATTCGCATCAACGCAACATCAAATCCACGACCTTCGGCTGCCATGCAGGCACCGTTGGTTTGGCTTTGACGATCAACGATTCCGTCCATCGGTTCATCGCCCATCAAACGGGTTTTTAATTCCCATTGGGCTTCATTGCCTTCCATTCGCTTGGCCTCGTGCTGAAGTTGCTGCGTAATGAATTCACGCTGCGAAGGTTCAGCTAGACGAACGCGAGGGTCCCACTGTGGGTGCTGCGCGAACCAGGCAAGTGTTTCAGGAGTCATGCCGTCCATTGCAATTTTCGGCATCAAGTCAGAAAACTGATCTTCGAATACACGGATCCAACCGTCAGTCAAAATGATGTCAGCATCAAGAATTTCGCCAGTCAAAGGGTTGGCGCGACTTGGGCCGATCGCAGTACTCACGTTGTTGTTTAACCAACGAACGAAGTTGTAACGAACGTCTTCTGGATCGAGGTCCATGTAACTAGGGTCAGCAGAGGGGTCTTGCTGGCGAACTTCGATCGCACCGATGATGCCGATGTTTTCGAAAGCTTTGTTCCAGTTCAAAATTCCTTGACGAACCCAACGTCGATAACGGACGGGAGTGGTATGCTCGATGTAAAATACGATCGGCTTTTTTGGAGGGCTCAATTTTAGTTTTGAAGAGCGTTTTTCCAAGTGCCAACGGTTGATGTAACGAACAGCGGTATCGTCTTCGCTGTATTGACCGTAGTCATCGTAAGAAGTCGTAAAGTAACCAATACGCTGGTCGGCTTTTCGTGGCTTGAATGAAGGTGTGCCCTGAACTCGGCTGATTGAGTAGTGCAACGTTTTCAGGTTTCCGCCCGACATTGGAACTTCGTAAGCGATCTCAATGTTGTTTGGGAAACACTTGGCTTTCTTGATCGACATCAGGTTCGACTGTGGGCTTACTGAACGACCAAAGAATTTTGATGCGTTACTTACAAGCAAGTAATCAAGGTCGATAACAGGGCCTTGGCCTTTTGGCATCGAAAGAATCGGAACGCTCAGTAAAACTGTATCAGTAAATAATCGCTTTACTGATGATTTTGATTCTTCATCAGAACCTTTGATCTCAAGGTTCTCTTGGACGAGAGCGACTCGTTTTCCATACTTCTTCCAGTAAACGTAAAACGCGTCTGATTGAAGTCCAGCGAACACTTCACCACCAGAAACAGTCGGTGCGATAAAGTGACGGGCTTTGCTGCTGGCGTAGTCTTTTGGCAATTGGGCAAGCATGTTGCCGTCTTTTGCATTCTTCCAAAGTTTGAAGAAAGGCGTCGCGCCGTCTTCTGGTTTTACTTCGGTGTAACCTTTGGTCACTTTTGCCAAATCCGGGAACTCGGGTTTGGGAGCTTCTGGTTTGTCTTGTGCCACGACGGTCATGCTTAACATGAAAGCGGTGACCATGAACGCGGCGAACGCATAGCTGTTTCGCTTTGCAAGGTTCATTCAATTCTCCTCTAGAAAGTTTTGGTGTGTATCTCTGTGTCAGACGTTGGTGCTGATAACATGGCGTTGAACTTTTAGCAGTTATTCAGTTCTGCCTATTCAGCTATGCCTTTTCCAGAGGAAGTTTCATTCCAATGCGGCGAAAAAGCGATTTTTTGTCAGTTCAACGCAAAAACCAAGTGTATTTGCTGGAACCTGATTCCGCGAGACCGCGACAGCAGACTTTTGTGTTGACGATTTGAAACATGCCAATTCAGCCATGTTTAAAAAAGTAAACAGTCATACATTGCGACAATTGGCAGATCGCCACCATGATTTCGGTAAAGTCGATTCCCAAGCGTTCTGATAAACAATCGTTTCGATTAAGCATTCGGCCAACTGAATGGCCGCTGCTCTCGATCCACTTGTCGCCCAATTCTGAATCCAACAGACCGTGCTAGGTTTCAACTTTCTGCAAAAAAATGCATTTTTCTTTTTGAGAATTTCAAAATCAAGTTTCGCAAAACTCGTGGACATATCTCTAAACTGATATATTAAATCATCGTTCGACAGTTCCAACGAAGGATCGAACGTAGATCAGGCTGTGCCTGACAAATCCTACTGTTAGCCGACATTGATGTTGCGAACCGAATAGTCAAAGAGTGAACTTATGAACCTTGGATTCGAGATTGGATTCGAACGACCCTGGTTTCTTCTCCTGCTTTTCATTTTGCCCGTATTGTGGATCCTGAGCTACAACAGCTTGGCGGGACTTGGCAAAGGCCGCCGCGCGCTCGCGTTGATTTTTCGAACATTGGTGATCCTCTTACTGGTCTTTGCTTTGGCAAAAGCAAAATGGCAAACCAAAACAGACCGTTTGACCGTGATCTATTTGCTTGACCAAAGCGAAAGTATCCCGATCGAAAAACGTGAGGCACTCGTTAGCTATGTCGTTAAAGAAGTCAAAGCACGTCGGCGAGTCGACAAAGAAGACAAGGCCGGCGTGATCGTATTCGGTGGAAACGCCAAAATTGAATCCGCTCCCCACGATGGTGAGCTTCCACTGATTGGATGGATTGAATCAGATATTGATCTCGATACTGGAACAACGAGTATTGAGTCCGCGCTCAAGTTAGCCAAGGCTTCCTTTCCGGAAGACACCGCCAGACGTGTGGTCATTCTCTCTGACGGGAATGAAAACATCGGTGACAGCCTTACGATCGCTCAATCCATGTCAGACGATGGTACCGGGATCGATGTTTTTACGGTCGAACTTTCCGCCATCTCAGAAGTCTCGGTCGATAAAGTTGTCATCCCGCCCAACATCCGTAAGGGTCAAGAATTCGAAACGATGGTGGTGCTGTCCAACGACGTCAAAGGCGAAGGTGACGACAGCGAAAAAACAGTCACGGGAAAACTTCGCTTAACTCGAAAAACTGCCCAAAGCGAAGAGCTTGTCGCTGAGCAATCCATCACATTAAAACCCGGCAAAAACATAATCGGGTTCAATTCGAAACTTGACCGATCGGCCGTCTACACCACGGACGCCGTGTTTGTACCCGATGATAAATCTCAAGACCTAATCCCGCAAAATAATCGCGCGTCTGCGTTTACCCAAGTTCGGGGTAAAGGAAAAGTCTTGTTGATCGAAGACGCATTCGAGGTTGGCGAATTTGATCACCTGATCGAACGACTACAAGCAAATTCGATCGAAGTTGACATCGGTCGGTCAAACGAATTGTTTACCACTCCCGGTGAGTTGCTGCAGTACGACTCGATCGTATTGGCGAATCTTCCCAGAGCGTCTGGGAATGACGCTGGGGCTGTCGTTTCGTTCAGTGACGCCCAAATTAAGATGCTTGTCGACAACTGTGAACACATGGGATGTGGCATCGTAATGTTGGGCGGTGATCGTTCGTTCGGAGCGGGTGGCTGGTCGAACTCTTTGCTTGAAAAAGCAATGCCCGTCGATTTTCAGATCAAGAACGACAAAATCCAGGCTGTCGGAGCCCTTGCTTTGATGATGCACGCATCTGAAATGGCCAATGGAAACTATTGGCAGGTCAAAATCGGCGAAGAAGCCATCAAGGTGCTTGGCCCGATGGACTATTGCGGCGTGATTGACTGGAGCGATTGGGGTGGCAACCCTCGTTGGCTTTGGCGAATGCCCAACGGTGTCGATCGAGTGTTCCAGAATCGAAACCGAATGTTAGGAATGGTCAACCGGATGAGCCCGGGCGACATGCCCGATTTCAATGCGCCGATGAAGGTCATGCTCAACGGGCTGAGCCGCGTCCAAGCGTCAATGAAGCATGTGATCATCATCAGTGATGGCGACCCAACGCCTCCCACGAACGCTTTGTTGAACGGTTTTGTAAAAGCCAAAATCAAAATCTCAACCGTTGCTGTGGGAACCCACGGACCTGCCGGAAGCACGCCACTGCAGCGAATCGCCAATGCCACGGGTGGAACCTATTACGTCGCTAAAAATCCAAAAGCACTCCCAAAGATCTACCAACGTGAAGCTCGCCGGGTTGCAAAACCAGTAATCAAAGAGTCGGAATCGGGCATGTTCGTTGTACCTGTCTCCGGTGCGGCTGGGCACGAAATCATGCGAGGACTCGAGGCCTCGGCATTGCCACCTTTCAAGGGCTACGTGATGACGACACGTAAAAAGAGCAATCTGATTCAACAGCTTGCTCTTTCGAGCGACCCCGAAAAAGATGGCGGCGAAAATTCTACCTTGCTGGCGACTTGGCGTTATGGAAACGGTCGAACAGTGGTGTTCACGAGCGACGCAGGCCACAAATGGACGGCGGATTGGTTCAACGATGAGCAGTACGACAAATTGTTCGTCCAAATGATCCGCCACTCGATGCGTCCGATCACCGAAAGTGCGAACTTTACCGTTTCAGCCGAATCAAGAGATGGAGTAGCGAGGATTGTCGTGACTGCGTTAAACGACAAGGAAGAGTTTTTGAACTTTCTTGAAATGACCGGCCGCGGAATCAACAGCAACAAAACCGGCGAGGACGATCAGGGGATTCAGCTTGATTTTGCGCAAGTCGGTCCCGGCCGATATGTTGCTGAACATCCCATCGATGGATCTGGCAATCTTCTCTACACGATCTTTCCCGGCGAAGGCTACGAGCGTATCTCAGCCGGCATCAACGTGCCTTACTCGTCTGAGTATTCTGACCGCGAATCCAACCTTGGGTTAATGGATTCTCTGGCGAATTTTACACCGCGAGGCGGCGAGGCTGGCAAAGTCATTGAGCTGGACGAAGAACTTATCAATCAGCAAATCGCGATTGCAGAAAAAAAATCGAATGGTCTGGCCGGTGACATTCCCGACGCGGCTTTGGTGCAACTGGACAAATCACCTTTCAACGTCAACACGTTTCGGCCAACCTTGACGGCCGCAGTTGGCATCCAGGACATTTGGCCGTTCTTGGTTGTGATTTGCGGAGCTCTTTTCTTCTCTGATGTATTTGTTCGGCGTGTTGCCTGTTCACCAATTCCAATCTTGATCGCATTTGCAATCTGTCTGGCTTGTTTTACACCGCTGTTTTACCTGCTCTCCTTTATCGCGTCGTTCTTTATTGACGAGATGACAAGTGCAATGACGGTGGAAACGCTGCGAAAATCGTTGTTGATTTTGGGCATTGGACTGTCGTTTTATTTGGCGTTTTATCTCTCGTTCTTTTTATCCAGCGATTGGGTGGTCGAACGAATCAACGGCATGCGAAAACGATTTTTCGGTGGAGAGGAAACCCAAGCCAAATCGAGTCTCTCTCGTTTGCAAAGTCGAAAGGCTGAAATCGAACAAGAAATTGAAACGCGGCGAGCATCTACAAAATTCGCTCCCGACGTTGACGAGAAATCTTCTGGCAAGAAAAAACTGGAAGACATCTTGGCCAGCGAAATCGAGAAAACACCCGCACTTCCAAAGAAGATCAAACGAGACAAACTCGGCGACGCAGAAGAGACGTCTTACACGTCAAGATTGCTGGATGCGAAGCGGAAGATCCAGAAAAAGCAAGATCGTGGGAACCTGGATCCAAACCAAAACGATGATTAACGACGGTACGAGACGTTCTACAACAAATCCTTGACGGCAGATTGAAATCCCGTCTGTTTAAGCTCAAAAAATTACAACTCAAATTTGACAACGATTTACCGAAATGAGGCAATCCGGTTTATGAATGACGAACTTCAATTCCAGCAGAAAGCAGAAAAGTTTCGGGAACGGTATCACGCGGTCAAAGACGAAGTCGGCAAGGTAATTGTTGGTCACGACGAAATTGTGCACGGAGTTTTGACTTGCATGATGATCGGTGGGCACTGCTTACTCGAGGGTGCTCCTGGTCTGGGAAAAACCCTCTTGGTTTCTACGCTCTCCAAAGCCCTGAATCTTCAATCCAACCGAATTCAATTCACGCCTGACTTGATGCCCGCCGATATCCTCGGAACCAATATGGTGGTGGAGAATCCGGATGGGAAACGGGAATTTCAGTTTCAAAAAGGACCGATCTTTACCCAAATCTGCCTGGCGGATGAGATCAACCGAGCCACGCCGAAAACACAGTCAGCGATGCTGGAAACCATGCAAGAAGGTACTGTCACGGTTGGCGGTAATCGGTATGTTCTCGATAAACCTTTCTTTGTGTTGGCCACTCAAAACCCAATCGAGCAAGAAGGTACTTACCCTTTGCCCGAGGCCCAGTTGGACAGATTTTTGTTCAAGCTCGTTGTTGGCTACTCGGATCGTGAACAATTGGCCACGATCCTTGATCGCACAACCAAGGGCATCAAAGTCGAACCTGACGTGGTGATGGATGGGAAAGAAATTCAAGAATGGCAAAACCTGATTCGCAACGTAATCCTTGCCGACCATCTTCGGGACTATATCGTTCGTTTGAATCTGGCAACTCACCCCGAAGGTCCTCACGCGCCTGAGGTCACGAACCAGTATTTGCGATGGGGTGCGAGTCCTCGTGGTGCTCAAACGGTTGCCCTTGCTTCAAAGGTTCGTGCTCTGTTGGAAGGCCGATTCAATGTCAGCTTTGAAGACATTCGCAGGGTCTATTTGCCCGCCATGCGCCACCGCGTCGTCTGTAATTTCGAAGCACAGGCCGAGGGCGTGACGACAGACCAAGTCTTGTTGGAGTTGCTTGACCAGGTTCCGGAAAAAGCTGATTAGGAATGAAGTTCTTATTGATCCAAACGATCGCATGAACCTTCCTTCTCTGGAACACATTCTTTTTGGAACCAACAACGTTTTATGTCTAACGCTTCGACTAAACAATCAGATCAAGAACCACTGCTGAGTCCGTCGCTACTGGCGCAGCTTGAACGCATGGAACTGGTGTCGCGAAAGATTTTTCGCGGACGCATGAAGGGTGAACGACGCAGCCGGCGGAAAGGCCAAAGCGTCGAGTTCGCGGATTTTCGCAACTACGTCGCGGGTGACGACCTTCGATTTATCGACTGGAACATGTACGCCCGGCTCGACAAGCTGTTCCTCAAACTTTATCTCGAAGAAGAGGATTTGCATTTTTACACTTTGGTAGACAGCAGCCCTTCGATGAAATTTGGAAACCCAACCAAGTTTCACTACGCCAAACAACTTGCGGGTGCGCTCGGATACATTGGCCTTTGTCGAGCTGACCGGATCAAGATCGAACCGCTAGACGGAGCGAAAACGAATTCGGCGCCTGTGCTTCGAGGGCGAACGAGTTTGCCGCGGATGATTGAGTATTTGAATCAGATGCAGTGCGATTCCAATGCGACGCTGACGGAAGCAGTCAAAGCGTTCTGTCTGAGAAACACCGGCAAAGGGATTTTGGTCATCATCACAGATTTGATGGATAAATCTGGCTATGAAGAAGCGCTCAAATACCTCGTCGCTCGCGATCTGGATATTTACTTGATCCACGTGTTGTCTCAAGAAGAAATCGAGCCCGATATTCAGGGCGATCTCAAACTTGTCGATTGCGAAGACCAGGACATCGCCGAAATCAGCGTCAGCCAGCGTTTAATTGATCGCTACAAATCAACGTTGGCAACGTTTATTGAGCAAGCCCGTGATTTTTCATCCAAACGCGGAATCGTTTACACGATGACCAGCACCGAAAGATCCGTTGAACGCCTCGTCTCCCGATACTTACGGCAACGGGGGCTGGTTCGTTGAATTGGATTAACATGTTGCCATGGTACCAATGGCTGATTCTGGGCTTGGTACCGCCACTGATTTTCATCCTTTACTTTTTAAAACTCCGCCGCGTGCCGTTGGAAGTTCCCAGCACGTACCTTTGGACGAAAACGGTCGAAGATCTCCACGTAAATAGTATCTGGCAAAAACTGCGCAAGAACTTGCTTTTGTTGCTGCAGCTGATCGCCGTCAGCCTGTTGATGCTGACTTGTTTAAGGCCAGGTTGCGAGGGAACAAAACTGGCGGGCGACCGTTTCATTTTCGTCGTTGACCAATCGGCCAGTATGTCCGCCACCGATACTGAAAAGGGTGTCTCCCGACTGGAAGAAGCCAAAGAGCAAATCTACGGGTTACTCCGAGACATGAAATCAACCGACGCTGCGATGGTGATCAGTTTTTCAGACCGGGCGGTCGTTCAACAGTCTTATACGACTAACAAAGAACTATTGCGGCGAAAGATTAAATCGATTCAGCAAACCCAGCGAGGCAGCGATATCAACGAAGCCCTCACGGCAGCCTCAGGTTTGGCGAATCCAGGCCGCACGAGCGACAAAACCAGCGAACGTGATGTCCAAGTCGCCGATGCGTTGGCGGCGACACTGTTTATTTTCAGTGATGGTCAAGTCAAAGAAGTTCCAAAATTCATCTTCGGAAATCTGTCCGCCGAGTATCGGCCCGTTGGAACCCTGATTGGTCGCCCCGACAATCTTGGAATCACGGCTTTTGCGATTAACAGTCAGTTGGAATCTGACAGCCAAGTTCAAGTTTTCGCTCGGCTATTAAATTCAGGCGATGAAGACAAAACAGCCAACATCGCACTTTATGTCAACGATCAACTACAAGACGCGAGGCAGGTTGAGATTCCCGGGCGTGGTGACAAAGACATTGCGGGTGGCAACTCGGTGCCGCTTAATTTTGACCTGACTCAATTCGCAACGGAGCTTGAGTCAGCCGTTCCAATTCGATTGGAGATTGAAGACAAAGACGTCTACATGCAAGACAACGTGGCGTACACCGTTCTCAATCCTGCTCGGATGGCGACCATTCTCGTCGTGTCGGACTACAACAAGTATCTCGAGTACGCGTTCAACACGTCATTCATCGAAAAGGTTGCCACCATCCAATTCGAAGATCGTGATTATTTAAAGGACGAAGAGTATCTCAAATCTGCGGCGCTTGGCATGTATGATCTTGTCGTTTACGACCAGTGCCAACCTGAAACGATGCCCAGTTGCAATACCGTCTTTTGGGGCGATGTTCCTTTAGTCGAAGGGTGGGCGGTTAAGGAAGAAGTCGAAACGACGCCGATCGTCGACTTGAATAACAACCACTCTGTAATGTTTGGCGTTCAACTAGGGACGGTCAATATTCTACAAAGCAATATTCTCGACGCACCCAAAGGCAGTGTCGTTCTGGTCGAGTCAGTGAATGGGCCGGTGATGACGATCGGACCCCGTGGCGGTTTCGAAGATCTCGTTATCGGGTTTCCGTTGATGCAATACGAAGACGATGGTGACGTTAGTAACAACACTGACTGGCAGAACATCTGGAGTTTTCCGCTGTTCGTTCAAAACGTAGTCATGAATCTTGCGGTTAAGTCCTCTGTTGGCAATTCGAGAAACCAAACCCCTGGCGACCTTGTAAAAATTAGAACGCAAATTCCCTATCCGGAAATCGACGTTTTAAATCCGGCCAGCAGCAAAACGTCGCTCAAGATCCGTTCCGATAACAGTTTTGTCTATTCGGACGCTCAGACTTCGGGCATCTATTCCGTTTCGGAAAAGGGAGAGGGCAATGCGGAACAGATGTTTGCGGTCAATCTGATGGACCGTCAAGAAAGCAACCTCGAAGTTCGCGATGAGTTAAGCCTGGGTTATGAAGAGCTTGAGCAAACGATTCAAACGGAACCATCGCGGCGTGACTTTTGGACTGCCATTCTGCTGGCCGCGCTCGTTGTGCTAACAATCGAGTGGTATATTTACAACCGGCGAGTATTCATTTGATTTGGCGATTGCTGCCACTTCGGTTTTCATGGCTTATAGGAAAAAACGACCATGACGCAATCGGCGGAAATCCAATCAGTCGAAAGTTGTGACAGACCCAGTCGATTTCCAACGTTTGCCTGGCTGATTTCCATCATCCTTCCACAGACTTTACCTTCGAGGGTGTTCTTTCAGACCAAGACCAGGCTTTGGGGTATGCCTCTGATCTGTGTTGCCGACGAAGCCTACGGTGTAATTGCGATCGGTAGAAAAGCGTTCGGGATTTTCGCGTTTGGCGTTTATGCGACTGGCTGTTTCGCATTCGGAGTTCTGGCGATCGGGCTTTTTTCACTAGGCGTCGGTTCGCTTGGTTTTTTCGCAGCGTTTGGCAGCCTCGCAATTTCCACCGGCTATGCCTTCGGTGTAACAGCAATCGGCACGGTGGCGCTGGGAGTTGGGACTTTTGGAGTTATCGAAACCAGCTTCTT
>CAZQQR010000068.1:15553-20859 GCA_964595515.1 uncultured Pirellulaceae bacterium | reverse complement strand
TAGTTAGATTTCATACCGCCCTTTGGGTCAGTCATAGTCGAGCGGATCGTGGAATTTTCGTCTCGCCGGGTTGAAATGAGGTTCAGGAATCGACTTTGACGCTTCGGACACCTGATCTACAATAGCGGCGGGCCACCACGCGATGCTTCCTTCCGGTCCGTTCACTTTTGCTATCCCATGGGGATCGGATGTCGATATCTAGATGCCTTCTCAAAAAACGACTTTGTTTCTTTGTTGTTGTTTTCGTTATTTTAGTTGGAACAATTTCCGGCCCAGTTCTCGGTTCGATCGTTGGGTTTACAGCGGCGACGAATGATCGGTTTACGAATTCATCCAGCTATATTTTGAATTCTTTCAATGTAAGTGGAATCGGAAAAGAGCCTGACGTGACGGGTGAGCCAGGCGAATCCAGCCGCTGGGCAACGGCAATCAGCCGGAACGTGGTTATTTCTGCTTTTCACGGCCGGCCATCCGGAGCAGTTCATTTTTTTGAGGACAATGATCCTTTAACAACTCCAGTGATTCGAACGATTGCCGAGGGGGAAAGGATTGGTTCGACTGATTTGTGGATCGGCAGGCTGAATGCTCCTTTGCCGGATTCGATTTCGCATTTCGATTTTGCGGATGAATTTCTCAGCGGACCTACGGATGGAAGCACGGTGTCAGCCGGTACGTTTAATGGAGAGAATGCCTATCTGTTTGCCCAGATTCGACGTGCTGATGATCCAGAACGAGATCAACGGACAGGAAGAAACCGAGTCTCCGGTTATGTAGAGAATATCGACTTTTTGGGGCTGTCGGATAACGACGCAATCTTATTTGAGTTCGATTCCGGCGAGCCTGATGCGGTGACTTATGAAACTCGCTTTATCAGCGAAGATTCTGGCGGCCCAACGTTTTTAGACATCGATGGAAATCTGACTCTCCTTGGCATTAACGCGTTTAACTACACGACCGTTGATGGTGGTGGTGGAAGCGGCGTAACCTATGTTGGGAACCAAGCGGATGCAATTCGAGCGTACATCGCAAGCAATGTGGTTGGCGTCCCAGAATCAAGTTCGTTTGTAATGTTTGGAGTTGGAGTTCTTTGCTTGGCTCGTCGAAAAAAACGCTAGGCGTTTGCGTTTGTTTGCAGTGCCGATCGCTTGGAGCGTCCACCAACCGGCCTATTCGAATAGCTGTTCTGTGGAATAGCCGATCATCTCTAACCTGCTCAACTCTCGTAGCAAATCCTCGGTGAGTGGATGATTTGACTTCAACTGTTTAGGGCCGATTTGCTGTTGAAGCTCGCCCCATAATTGTTGGGCTCGATGCTTCTCCCCCGTTTGGTCGAGAATCCAAATCAATCTGGCTTGGGATTCATAGTTCGCAAACTCCAGTCGGCGATCCGTCGGAAAGTCTTTGAATATGGTTGCGGATAGCGAAACGTCGTATTCAAAATATTTGACCATCCATGTTGATGGTTCGAGAGAATCACATTCCATTGTTAGTTCGTAGATCGCTTGAGTTGCATCATCCTCAACGATGGGAACGAACCGATCGCCGTCAGAGGTCCTAGGCAAAACGTCAATCGACTTCCTCAACATTTGGATGTACTCACTCGAATCGTCTTGGTTCAAAGCGATTTCAGAAAGCCCATAATAGGCATGATGCTGGCTGGATTTGAGTGTGCGGCGGAAATGAAGTTTTTCGTTGCTAATTTCTGGAGACGTTAGCCACGCCAGTAATTGTTCGTAGTGTCGCTTGGCGTCTTCAAACTGTTCCTCTTCGATGAAATGCCATGCCAGCGATTGGGTGACGGAAGTCGCTGACTCTAGCTCGATTCCGTTTTTGGGTGGGGATTCCATCATGTCGGCAAGACTCTCGATCAACTCGCGAATTTCGTCCGGCTCCAACCGAAAATCAATGTCCGAATAGTACGAAGGCGTAACGTCTTGGCCAATCATTGACCCAAGTTCCTGAGCCAATAGGTCTGCCTGTGTTCGCATTTGTGACGCTGTGTTTTCGGTGCCTTGATCCTGAGCGTAGGACACCAACCCCTCGTAGGCACGCAAACGTTCTTCCAGAATCATTCGTTGGTCCGAAGAATCAATCGAGTCCGCCAACTGGATCACGCTTTCAAAACATGTCTTAGCTTTTTCAAGTTCTCCCAGCCGGTAGTAGACGTCGCCCAGTCGATTTTTCGCCGCCAACGTACTCTCGTCAGCAATTCCGGCTTCTTCACCTGTTTTGTCGATCCGCTCGATGCCCTCCAGTGCGACGTTCAGTAGTCGAGCCTGAGTTTCATCCAAGTCATTCAGCTCACCTGGTTCCAAAAGTTCGTTGACTTCAAAAATGAGCTTTCGAATCGTCTCCAATGACTGGTCTCTTTGACGACGAGCAGCCACCGCAAACCGATCCTTTTCAAGACTGGCTCTTCGAATCGAGATCGTGTTGATGGTTGATCCGACGGCAAGCAGTGTCAGCAATGTGCAAGACAAAGCGACTAACGTGGCGACGGTCGGATTACGATTCGCCCAGTTCCAAGCCTTGCCAATGACCCCGATTCGCCGCGCCTTAATCGGTCTGCCCTCGGACCAGCGCTGAAGATCGTCTCGCATTTCCCGAGCAGTGGCATATCGCGAATCAGCTTTCTTGGACAACGCTTTGGAGCAGATCGTTTCCAAGTCACGTGGAATCGTATCGTTTATTCGGCAAAGTGGTCGAGGGTCATCGTGAACGACCTGTTTCAATACCATCCGGTCGATCCCGCGAAACGGAAGTTCACCAGCAAGCATTTCATACAGCACCACTCCAAGGCTGTAAATGTCGGCTCGATGATCCACGTCGTGCGGCGAAAGAACTTGTTCGGGACTCATATAAGCCGGTGTTCCAGCGATCACATTTTCGCGCGTCAGGTTAGAGTCACTGTCAAGTTCACGTACCAACCCAAAGTCTGCCAGTTTGGCGGTTTCTTGTTCAGAGGCGTTGGGGTCGTTAGGCTCATTGAGCTTTAACAAAACGTTTGAGCTTTTGAGGTCACGATGAACGAGCCCTTTTTGGTGGGCGGCTTCCAGGCCTTGCAAGATTTGTTTGGCAAACCCGCAAGCTTGGCGAGGTGCGATGCCATTTTTGCTGCGGATCAACTGTTTCAGCGTGCCGCCTTCCACCAACTCCATCACGAGATAGCTGCATCCGATTGGGTCAATTTCAACATCATGAACGCCGACGATATTTTGATGTTTTAGTGAAGCGGCAGCGCGGGCTTCGCGATCCAGTCGAGTGCGAGCCCGATCTGAATTGGTAAAATCATTCTTCAAGACCTTTACGGCAACACGTCGCTTAAGACGAGTGTCCTCGGCGCAGTAAACGATCCCACTGGTACCCCAACCGATAGGCTCCTGAATTTCATAGACGCCCAGTTTTTTTCCGATCAACAAAGCCGGTTCTGGCTTGGGCGGATTTTTTACAAGCTCGTCAATGAGCCTTTCGACAGATTCGTCTGTCGGACCCGTGAAAGTGTCCGTTGAAATCGGCGGACAGAATTCCTCAAGTTGCTGTTGGCAAACAATACAGTTTTCAAGATGAAGAACGATTTGTTCGACCACGGATTCGTCAGCCAGTTTTTCATCCAGAAACAAGCGAAGTTCTTGCTGAGAGGGGCAATTTGTCATGACTTCATTGTTTAATACGACTTCTTGATTTAATGGAATTGCTCGAGTTGCAAAACGGATTCTCGTAGCATCTTGATCACTCGACTTTTGGCGACGTAGACTTCGCCGATCTTAACATTCAGTTTTGCCGCTATCTCTTTGGCCGAGACGTTCTGTTTAGTAAGCAGACGATAGATTTCCCAAGTCGTCGGCTTCACTCTCAATTGAACTCGATTCTCTGCCTCTTCCAACAGCTCTTGACGATATCCTTCTTCAATTTTGGCAGTCAAGGATGCGATGGCCGCATCGTCGACGAGCCGACTGAGCCACACCTCCGCGCCTTCGCCGGTAACCACGTTGCTTGATTTTCGACGGACCATATCACGGACCGCGTTCGAAGTTACCGTTTTCAGCCAACCTCGAAAACTCCCTCGGGACGGATCGTACTCAAACCCCTGCATCGAAGAAACAAGTTTTAAAAGTACTTGTTGGGTTACGTCAGAAGCGTCTTGATCTTGCAGTGAAAAACGTTTGCACCAAGAAAAAATTCTCGGCGTATACCGGTGAACAAAATCGCTCCAAGCTTGCTGGTCCGACAAATCCCGGACTCTACCGAGCAAAGTGATGCTTGTGAAACTGGGAAGTGTTTGTTCGGGAGGCATTTCGGTTGTTCCTGTCGCTTTCTCACGTCAATGAGATCTACGGTCATCTTGATGATATGACTACGGAAAATCAGGAAAAATAAATTTCTTTTTCGTGCGCAAGATTTGGAGATCTTACCCGTAACCGTCACATCAGCAAATGATTGCTACCTAAAACGAACACCAAAAGGGTTAGAAAGATGCGACAAAGAAATCGAAAATCGACTCGAAGATCAGCCCGGCGAAAGAACCAAAAAAGTGCCATGGCGGCTTTCGAATTTGAGAAACTTGAATTGCGACAACTGTTCGCGGCGGATATCGGGTTTGCTACCTGTTACGGCGGTCAACTAGATACTGGCGAAACTGAAACGGTCCAGGTTGCGACCCAGCAATCTAGCGATATCGAGAAGAATGGAACACAAGACCATCAACGGATCGTGAACGGGACTCAAACGGACGGTTACGAAGCGGTCGGTATCGTCAACAACGGTTGCACCGGAACGTTGATCGCACCCAACGCGGTTCTGACCGCGGCTCACTGCGTGGAAGGTGGCGGCGCTCAAACGTTCGAAGTCAATGGAAAGGTTTACAACGCGACTAGCGTTACGATCCACCCGGAATACCAAAGCCGCGATGTTGATCTTGCGGTGATGATCCTAAGCGAAAATGTTGAGGGCGTGACGCCGTATGAACTGAATCGTTTGACTCCAGTTGTTGGTGAAATGTTGACCATCGTCGGCTTTGGTGCAACAGGAACGGGCGACTCTGGCCACGATGGAAGCTTTGGCGTGAAGCATGAAGGCACCACTCCAATCGACGGCGTGGACGACGTACTTATCACCTGGAATTTTGACAACAACAGCGAATCGAACACAGCACCTGGTGACTCTGGTGGACCCGCGTTTCTGAACCAAGGCGGCAAAATTGTAATCGCGGGCGTCACGTCTGGCGGTTCAAAGTTTGACGCCAGCATCGGCGACAATTCTTACGACACTCGCGTCGATGCATTTGTCAGTTGGATCGACGGCATCGC
>CAZQQR010000068.1:4412-15453 GCA_964595515.1 uncultured Pirellulaceae bacterium | reverse complement strand
GTGACGCTGATTAGTCCATCCGGTCAACGGATCCCATTGTTCGAAGCCGTCGGTTATGACAGCGACAATTTTTCTGGGACCGTCTTGGATCAACAGGCAGACACCAATATCGAAGACGGTGACGCTCCGTTCACTGGCAGCTACGTTCCCCAAGGCAACTTGTCCAACCTTAACGGAGAGGATCCCAACGGCATTTGGACATTGGAAGTCGTTGATACTTTTCCAGAGGATGGTGGTCGCATCGAGTCGTTTGCCGTGACCATTACGACAGAATCTGACTCGGACACGACTGATTCTTTGGCTGAGCTTGCCAAGGAGATTGACGGCCAATACGAATTGGCATTCATGGGCGACTACTACCAGGACATTGGAGGTCAGGGAGAGAAGTGGATGCCTTCCAATGGAAACGGTTGGTTCTACATTCTTCCTGATGGCACATTGAAGCAAGGCCACGAAACGATTGCTCAATTTGATGCAAGTTATTTTGCAGACCCGAGTAAGCTTCATTCAGCAGCGGATCCAGAACTAGCCGCGACTGTTGACGCAGAGCATGGACTGCACCAAGCCTACGGAAGCTATTTTGAAAACCTTGCTGGCCTCGGCGAGAAATGGCTTCGCGGAAACGATGGATGGTACTACTTGTTGCCCAATGGCCAACTAAGACAACAAGGGCAGTTGGTCGCACATTTTGATGCGGCCTACTACAACGATCCTTCGTTAATCCATGAGGCTTCCAATCGGTCATTCCAGGTTCGTGCCGCATCGGCCCAAACTTTGGTCGACAATACTTTTGAGGACGATGACAACTGGTGGTCTTAATTCCTGTCCGGATGCCTTCAGTTTTTATCTGAGATGCCCATTTTGGGCGCAGACCTCTTTGACGATTTGTCAAAGAGGTTTTGTTTTTTGAGCAAAAGTTGAGCAAATGTGTAACATTGTATTTTGTGAACGAAGGCAACTAATCGGAATTGAAATTATTGAGAAGTTCCAACGGATCAATGACGGACTCGCGAAAAATTTCGGAGATGCGAAACCTTGGGCCGGCTTGCGAAAAGGACTTGAACGCGGCCGGAATCAATTCCGCTCAGGATGTGATTGATCTTGGTCCCGAAGAAACGTTTATTCGAATGTTGGTTGGTCGAATGCAACAAGGACGAAGTGCCAAATGTTGCAACGCGGCATATTTGTATGCGATCTATGGAGCGATTAAGGATATCGATTGGCGAGATCTTCCCGAAAGTAAAAAAGCTGAATACAAAGCGTTCGCCGCGGAGCTTAGAGAGTCGGGTCGATTTAATTAGATGGTAGATCCATCTGGCGATCTCTCTGGTTTGGGAACAGTTGATAGAAGATGCCAGTCCTCGTCACTTTCTCCTCGACCATTTCAAAATTGCCGTGTTGCCGTGTTGGGAGTTGGGTCACATTCTGCTGGCAAAACATTCGGGTTACGTAGAGAGCTGCGTAAGCCAACGGTAATTTTCGCTGGAAAAGCCAGTTGTCGGTCGAAAGCGACGGTTGTCTATCGGACGGCAAAGCGGTATTTTTTAGGCACAAACCGCCCAAGGAACCTCTCGATCCGATGATCTCTTTCCCCAAACCTGAAGAACTTCCAGATTCCCAACGCATCGTGATTACGGGCATTGGGCTGACGTCCCCTAACGGAAATACGTTGGGTGATTTTCGCGAGTCGTTGTTGACCGGAAAAAGCGGCGTCCAAGACTATGAGATTCGGTACTTTGGAAAAACGATCGCCGGCGTTTGCGATTTTGACGTTCGGAAATATCAAACGCGTAAAGACGCCAGACGTGGGACGCGGGCTGGAAGTGTTGGCTGCTACTGTGCCAACGAAGCGATGGTTGATTCAGGAATAGATTTCGAAAATCGTGATCGTTCTCGAGTTGGAATTTATGTCGGGGTCACCGAGCACGGCAACGTTGAGACGGAAAGCGAAATTCACGAGATCAAGGGTTTTGACTACGACGTAAAGGTCTGGTCGCACCACCATAATCCCCGGACGGTCGCTAACAATCCGGCTGGTGAGATCGCGTTGAATATGAAGATCACTGGGCCTCACTACACGATCGGAGCGGCTTGTGCGGCAGGCAATGCGGGCCTGATTCAAGGTTTGCAGATGCTTCGGTTGAACGAGTGTGACTTGGCGATTGCGGGCGGAGTATCAGAGAGCATTCATACGTTTGGGATCTTTGCAGGATTTGCCAGCCAGGGGGCACTTGCGTCGCATGATGACCCAACGAAAGCTTCTCGGCCTTTTGATAAAAACCGAAATGGGATCGTGGTCTCAGAAGGCGGTTGTCTATATACGCTGGAACGATTGGAAGACGCGAAAGCCCGCGGCGCGAAAATTTACGGTGAGATTGTTGGTTACGCGATTAATACGGACGCGACCGATTTTGTTTTGCCCAATCCAGAGCGTCAGGCTCAGTGCATGAACATGGCACTTAATCGAGCGTGTGTGAATGCAGAGGACATTGACATCGTTAGCACCCATGCAACGGGAACTGGGATGGGAGATACGCTGGAATGCGACGCGGTTCGCCGAGTGTTTGGTGAGTCAACGAAAACGCATATAAATAACGCAAAAAGCTTCATCGGGCATACGATGGGTGCGGCAGGCGCGTTAGAATTAGCGGGAAATCTGGTCGCTTTTGAGGATAAAGTCGTGCATCCAACGATCAACGTCGATGATTTGGATCCAGAATGTGATGTGCCCGGTTTGGTTAAAAACGAGCCTCGCGAAATCGAGAAAATCGACTATATTTTGAACAACTCGTTTGGGATGCTGGGGATCAATTCAGCGACTGTCATCAAACGAATGTAATTGGAAAACAGAACACTTGTTGGCTAAACCAACATTTCATAACGCGGAGACTAGCTCGTGGCGCCTGAAGAAATTCGTAACGTAATTATCGATATCCTGACTGACATCGCTCCTGATGAAGATTTGACTGATCTGAAGGATGAGATTGATTTCCGTGACCAGCTTGAACTGGACAGCATGGATTTCTTGGACATCGTGATGGAACTGCGAAAACGTCATAAGGTTCAAATTCCAGAAGAAGAGTATCCGCAACTGGCTTCGATGCAGAGCACGGTTACTTATTTGACGCCAAAGATGGTGGACTGCGTCGCGTCGTAGCGAAAACAGTGTTTGAATTCAAAGCTCGGTGCGAAAGCGTCGGGCTTATTTTTTTGGGTTTGGGAAACGGGATGTACGATACGATTATCATAGGAGCGGGAATGTCGGGCTTGGCCGCTGGCATTCGGCTTGCGCACTATGATCAGAAAGTTTGCATTCTGGAACGCCATTACACGATTGGCGGACTGAATTCGTTTTATCGCATGAATGGACGTGACTACGACGTTGGGCTTCATGCGGTTACGAATTTTACGGCCAAGGGAGCCAAGAAGGGACCGCTTGCCAGGATCCTGAGGCAGTTGCGATTCAAATGGGAAGATTTCGCGCTGTCCCCGCAAAAGGGATCCCGCATCGCTTTTCCTAATCACGAACTTTGTTTCAGTAATGATTTGGATTTGCTTCGCGCTGAAATCAAGTCAACGTTTCCGGATCAAGTTGACAACTTTGAAGCTCTGGTAGCAAAGATCTCGGACTACGACGACTTGGATCAATCGGCGTTTGAAATTTCAGGTCGGCAAGTTTTAAACGAAACGATTAGCCAGCCGCTATTGATCGAAATGCTGTTGTGTCCGTTGATGTGGTACGGAAATGCAGCCGAGCACGATATGGCTTGGGGGCAATTCTGCATCATGTTCCGAAGTATTTTTCTGGAAGGATTCGCTCGTCCATACAAAGGCGTTCGGTTGATCCTGAAAAATTTGGTCAAACGTTTTCGTGGGCTTGGGGGAGAGTTGAAGCTTCGCAAAGGTGTCAAAACGATTCATGTTGAGGACGGACAAGCCGTTTGTGTGGAGCTTGACAATGGCGAGCAGATTCAGGGCAAGCGTGTTTTGTCTTCGGCGGGTCGGTTGGAGACGTTGCGGATGTGTTCCGACACGAGTGAGCCAGATCCAAGATTAGCAGGCCAGCTAACATTCATTGAATCAATTTCGGTCTTGGATCGTGAACCCGAAGCGATCGGGAATGAAGATACGATCGTCTTTTACAATGACTCCGACACGTTTCATTGGGAAAAACCACAGACCGGTCTCTGTGATGCTCGAACAGGAGTCGTTTGTTCGCCGAACAATTACGAGTATGCAGACGACGAAGGCAAACTGGCTGATGGAGTGATTCGAATCACGACGATCGCAGATTTTGATCGATGGAAAGGGTTGAGCGAGGAAGAGTATCAGAGAGAGAAACTTCGCTGGTACGATTTAAGCTGTGAGTCGGCGGTTCGATTCACTCCCGATTTTCGGCCTTACGTGATTGACACGGATTTGTTTACTCCGACCACTATTAGCCGGTTTACGTGGCATGACAACGGCGCTGTCTATGGTGCGCCTGACAAAGTGCTTGATGGAAAAACTCATTTGCAGAATCTATTTCTTTGTGGGACCGACCAAGGTTTTGTTGGAATCATCGGGGCAATGATGAGCGGAATTTCGATGGCCAATATGCATTGTTTGCGCGATTGACTAGACGTTGGCGTTTCGAAGCAGCGATGACAAAGGACAAAACATGAAATCCTGGTGTTTGTTGCTCGGGCCATTGCTCGCTGGAATACTTGGTTTCGTTCTGCTGGACAGTGGGTTCACCGCGGCCATCGCCTGGACGGCTGGAATTACTTTTTGGGTGGCGTTCTGGTGGATCACCGAACCGATTCCGATACCGGCGACCTCTCTGATTCCCTTGGCTGTGTTTCCATTGGTGGGTGTGCTTGATTCAAGCCAAGTCGGTCAGGCCTACGGCAACAAACTGGTTCTGTTAATGCTTGGCGGGTTCATGTTGTCCGCCGCGATGGAACGAAGCGGTGCACATCGGCGAATCGCGTTGGGAATGGTCAATCTGTTTGGTGGAACGGATGCTCGGCGATTGGTGTTTGGTTTTATGGCCGCGTCCGCTTTTCTGAGTATGTGGATTTCAAACGCGGCAACCACACTGATGCTGTTGCCGATCGTGTTGGCGGTCGTGGCCCAGTCGAAGGATTCGAAATTACATCTCGCGTTGCTATTGGGAGTGGCTTACGCGGCGAGCGTGGGCGGAGTGGCGACTCCGATTGGAACGCCGCCCAATATGGTGTTTATCGAAGTGTTTGAGAACCATATTCAGACGGATGTCGGTTTCATTGATTGGATGAAATGGGCTTTGCCCATCACGATAATAATGCTGCCGATCATCGGGTTTTGGTTGACGCGAAGATTAAGTGAAATCGAACCGATCGAGCTTCCTGAGGTTGGCCAGTGGCGAACGGAAGAGGTGAGGACGCTCATTGTGTTTGTGGTCACTGGGATTTTATGGGTGACGAGATTGCAACCCTTTGGCGGATGGAGTGGAGTCTTGGAAGGGATAGGTTTGGCGGGAGGATTTGCCAACGATGCATCTGTGGCTTTATTGGGTGCGTTGGCGCTGTTCATCGTGCCCAATGGAAAAGGCGGCAAGCTTTTAGATTGGAAAACGGCTGAGAACATTCCTTGGGGCGTCCTCATTTTGTTTGCCGGGGGAATTACCTTAGCGACCGCATTCGTGCATTCAGGTTTGAGTGGTGTGCTTGGGAGTTCGCTTGCCGGCCTTGGCCAATTTCCCGTTTGGTTGTTGATCGGTTGTATTTGTTTGACAGTGACTTTCTTGACCGAAGTTACAAGCAACACGGCGACGACCACGTTGTTGATGCCAATTTTGTTGGCGGCCGCGATTGCGGCCGAGATGGATCCCAAGACGTTTATGATTCCAGCGACTATTAGTGCCAGTTTCGCATTTATGTTGCCGGTCGCAACACCTCCGAATGCGATTGTGTTTGGCTCAGAGAAATTTTCTGTGAACGAGATGGCTCGAGAAGGATTGGTGTTGAACCTGATCGGTGTGGTTGTGGCGACAACGGTTTGCTATTTGATGTTCGGATAGTTGGTTGAGGGAGATTAGGGATTGGAGTTTGAATTGAGTATGAGTTCTTGACAAGCAATGTCTTTAGCTTTTTAAAAACGCAGAGGCGCAGAGGGTCGCAGAGTTGAGTGTGTCGCTGTCAACGTTGTTTTGAATCTGCTTCGTCAAGCGAAAAAAAACAACCCAATCGTAAACGGTATTTGAAGGCTAGAGTTTTGTTTCTTAGGTTTGTCGCGGTAGGAGTTTAGCTATTTGGTTTGCTGCTTTAGTTCGTCCAATTGGGTGGCTGCTCCGAGCTATCGAAACAGCTTTACCAACGCAGTAACGGCAACGAAGAAAATGGAAATGCAACTGCTCCAAAGCAAGAGGTCGTAGAGTTTCGAAGGCGTTAGTCGTTTGTCTAATCGACGGTATCGGAAGAAGATAGCAGCAAAGATAACAATCAAAAGAATCACGACAGTGATCGCCCCGCCGACGACAACGAGAAAGCCCGGCTTTTTGAAAAAGATAAACAGAAATGCCCAGCTGATCGGGAACGCCCAAGCCAACAGGGCGACGGACTTTCCGCGTGCTTTGTTGTCTTGAAAGTCAATCAAACCGATTTGTCCAAACGCGTCGGAGTATAACCGAGTCCAGGCAGCCAACCCGGCAAACATAGTTGAATAAAGGACAACCACCGCTCCAACTAAGAAAGCATTTTTTGCCCATGGACCAAGTGATTGGGTGTACATCGTTGCTAGGACGGAGATCAATTGTTCGCTTTCGGGGATCGTCCCGTTGCGATGCAGAATGGCACAGCCAAGCAGATAAAACATGCTGGTCATCAATGTGTAGCAGACCATCGCCAGAATCGCATCCCAGTACATGACCCGAATCCACCCTTTGGCGCGTGCCAACCATTCGTCTGTTTCGTTGCGAGCGCCGGTGTACGATGCGTACCCCTTTTCGATCAACCAATAGTTGTAGGCCAGAATTTCATCGCCGCCGACACCAGTGATACCAAACGCGCCTATGGCAACAAACAACGCGGCTTGGGTTGGCCAGCTTGGGATTAGTCCGCTCGCTATCTCGGATCCGGTGATTGCGAAATCGGTGGTTTGAAGCATGATCAGCGACAACAAAGTCAAACCAGTGAACATGCCAATCATGATCAAAGCCGCTTTTTCCAATAATCGGTAGTACCCTTTGTAAACCAGTAAGGACACGGACGCTCCGATTATGAGCGCAGAAACTAAACGTGTTGGAATGACGAGTGAATCGGTTTCAATCAGGTTCGTTTTTGTCAAAATTGGAAACAGTTGCTCTGTGGCAAGAACTACCGCCCCGACGATTCCGCCTAACTGAACGGTTTTGGTAAGCATCAAAACTAACCACAACCAGATGGACCAATTCGCGTGGCCGAATTTTGGTCCGGGAAGTGAATTGAGAGACGCCATCGTCGTCTCGCCAGAACTGATCGCGTGCTTTCCAAATTCCAGCTGCACGACGACCTTGATGATGCAAGAAAAAATGATGAACCAAAGCAGTACGAATCCTGCCTTCGCGCCCATGATGGTTGTCGCTAACAGTTCACCCGAGCCGACGATGGAGGCTGAAAGAATAAATCCGGGGCCAAGGTACTTTAAACTCTGAACGAATCCTTTGGGCGGATTTTGAATTTTGCTTGGGTCGAGCTGATAAGGATTTTCGGAATTCATGTCTGCTCGCCAAATGGAAATTCAAGTCCGCGATAACCTGGAAACGGAAGCCAGCCTGCCAGTCCAAAATTCGCTGTTGTTTCGGATTTTTAAAATCGTTCTTCAATCGTGCAAACAGTTTAAGCTATCTCGCGTCACCGCTGTTAACCATTGAATAAAACGCCTTCATCACGTATCCTGCTTGATTCGATTCGAACCAATTTTGTCCAACATTAATCTTCCAAACATCAGCGAAACATGCCTAAAGATTTCTTGAAAGGTGCCGCAGACAGCTACGACGTGGTTGTGATCGGAAGCGGACTTGGTGGACTCACAGCGGCGAACATTCTTGCGCGTGAAGGGTTGTCTGTGCTGTTGCTGGAACAGCACTACAAATTGGGTGGATTGGCGACTTGGTTTAAACGCCCAGGCGGACATATCTTTGACATTTCGCTTCATGGATTTCCATACGGGATGGTCAAGAGTTGTCGGCGATATTGGTCCAAGGAAATTGCCGATTCGATCGTGCAGCTGGAGGGCGTTCGGTTTGATAATCCGATGTTCTCTTTGACCACGACGTTTGATCGAAACGATTTTACCCGTTTGTTAACGTCTGATTTCGGAATCGAAGAATCCAAGGTCAGCCAGTTTTTTGACATGGCTCGTGGAATGAATTTCTACGACGACCAATCGAAAACGACGGGTGAATTATTCGAAGAATTCTTTCCGGGCCGCGAAGACGTAACGCGGTTGCTGATGGAACCGATCACCTATGCGAACGGATCGACGTTGGAAGATCCAGCGATTACTTACGGGATTGTGTTCTCCAATTTCATGTCTAAAGGTGTGTTCGTATTCCAAGGCGGGACTGACAAATTGGTCAAGTCGATGGAAAAGGAGATGAAGGCCAGTGGTGTTGATGTGCGGATCAACTGCGACGTTGAAAAGATCAATGTTGGTTCCAAAGGTGTCGAGTCCGTCGAAGTCAATGGAAAGACGATCAAGACGAAGGCAGTTGTCTCCAACGCCAACCTCCGAGCGACCATTTTTAATCTCGTGGGTGAAGACAAATTCGACGGCAAGTTCATTGATGACGCGAAAGAAATTCGTCTGAACAATTCGAGTACTCAGGTTTACATGGCGATGTCGCCAGAGGATACCGTACCGAGAGAAACAGGTGATTTGCTGTTTTCCAGTACAGCGGAGCGCTTCCAAACGGACTTGTTGTTGAGCCGTGACATAACGAGCCGCACGTTTTCGTTCTACTATCCGGACACTCGCCCGGATGGCAAAGGACGAACTTTGATCGTGTCTAGCACCAACGCGAATTATGACGACTGGGTTGGAATGTCCAAAGAAGAATATGATGCGAGCAAGCAGGACTTGGTCGAGACGACATTGGATGCGCTTGAAAAATACGTGCCGAATTGTCGTGAGCGGATCGTTCACGCGGAAGCAGCCACGCCTGTAACGTTTGAGCATTACACGAAACATATTGACGGTGCGAGTTTTGGAACCAAATTCGAAGGTCTTACCGTCAGCCGGACGTTGCCCGATCAAGTCGCCGGTCTGTATCACGCGGGCAGCTGCGGGATCATCATGTCGGGTTGGCTGGGAACGATTAATTATGGCGTGATCGTCGCAAATGATGTGGTGAATCACTTGAGTAAAGTGGCGGCGAACTCGACGGTGGCTTCGAACTAGTTGTCGCTGCAAATTTGGCTTTAACCCTTCGGAATCTCATGTCTGATTCGGCTTCGCTTGAAAAAATCCACGCTTCGATTCCTCATCGTAAACCTATGCTGTTGGTCGATGAGATTGTTAGCCAAGACAAACAAACTATCGTTTGTAAGAAAACGTTTCATGCGGACGAGTTCTTTTTTCAAGGGCATTATCCAGAGTTTCCGCTCACGCCGGGTGTGATTTTGTGTGAAGCCGCGGTGCAATCGGGCGCGATCTTGCTGGCGGATTTAGTCACGGGAAATGACAAAGTTCCAGTGCTGACACGCATGAACGATGTGAAGTTCAAAAACATGGTTCGACCAGGTGACACGATCGAGATGCATGTCAAACTTGACGAAGTTGTTTCGACAGCGTTCTATTTGACGGCCATGGTTAAGTGCGAGGGAAAAACGGCGGCTCGACTTTCGTTTACGTGTACAGCGGCCGCGGGTTAGTTCGGTAGCGAAAAAAGTTTGCTGGTTCGTGGTCAACATTTTGATTTTTGGAAATTGGGTTTATGGACTTTCTTCAGCTCAGTGGCAAAACCATCGTTGTGTTCGGTGTTGCTAATAAAAAAAGTGTTGCTTGGCATATAGGTAAGACGCTTGAAGAAGTCGGAGCAACCGTCGTTTACGTTGTTCGCAGTCCGGAGCGGCGAGAGACGGTAACAAAGTTGATGGGGGACCGTCCCTGTTATGTTTGCGACGTTGAGTTTGATGAGCAAATTCAAAAAGTACGAGATGAAATTGCTGCCAACCACCCTGAAATTCATGGCCTTGTCCATTCGATCGCGTTTGCTGCCTATGACGAAGCTGGTATTCGTCCGTTCCACGAGACAACCAAGGCGCAGTTTTTACGAACGGTTGACATCTCATGTTTCTCGTTTGTGTCATTGTCTAACGCTTTCAAAAATCTGCTTGTTAGTGACGCTTCGGTGGTGACGATTTCAATTTCGACCACGACGATGGCCAGCGAAAACTACGGATTCATGGCGCCAGTCAAGGCGGCGCTGGATAGTTCCCTGGCTTTTCTTGCCAAGAGCTTCAGCAATTTTTCGCAGGTGCGGTTCAACGCGGTTTCACCAGGACTGTTGAAAACGTCAGCGTCCGCTGGAATTCCAGGCTACGTTGATAGTTATCTGTTTGCGGAAAAAGTGATTCCACGTGGCAAGGCAGTATCCACTCAAGAAGTTGCCAACGCGGCTTGTTTTCTGTTGAGCCCGCGCTCATCAGGAATGAATGCTCAGCAATTGGTGATTGATGCCGCGATGTCGATCAATTATTTCGACCGCCAGATTATCGAAAAGGTGATGGAGTAAGAGCAGAGTTTGCTGATATTGCGGAACGGTTAAATGCGAAAATTTTGCAATGTAATGAATCGCTCAAAGTAAGGACCAGAAACGTTCTACACCGGAACGGTTTTCGTTATACTGGGTGATAGTTGGCATCAAGTGACGTCGACTCAAACTGCTAACTTCCGCGAACGATCCGTCTCAAAAATCCGATTCTATGGGCATACGCTTCCATTGCCAAAAATGTAAAAAGCGCCTCAATGTAAAGTCGTCACAGGCTAAGCAAAAGGGTGTTTGTCCCTACTGCAAGACCACCGTCATCGTTCCGAC
>CAZQQR010000068.1:3221-4312 GCA_964595515.1 uncultured Pirellulaceae bacterium | reverse complement strand
AAGGCAAAAGCAATGCAGGCGTATGTCGACAAAGGCGATGTCAAAGTCGGTTGTATCGTTTGGCGTGAAGACTGGGATGATTGGTTACCAGCTGAAGACGTATTTCCAGCGCTGGCGGCGGAAGTGGTTCAGTCGCGCCGCAAAGAGAAGTTAAATAGGGCGTTCAAAGACGCCAATTACGAAATTCCAGATGAGCTGAATCCGCAGTCGGCTTATCGGCAATCATTGCGGAAAAAGCGGATTGTCTTCGTGACGGCCATAGTGGCTGGATTGTTGACGGTCATGGGGCTGGTCTACCTATTGGTGAAAGTGGTTGGTTAACCAGTGTTTTGCGGACCTGGACGCAATTGTGACCGAAAAATGTTAAGATCGGTTTCCGCGAGAGCGGATGCGAGACATGTATCTTCAAGAAACAGAGAGACCAAAATGAAAATCAAAATGATGGCAATGTGTTTGATCGTATTCGCTTCGCTAGTATGCGTGAGTGCGTCTGGGATTGCGCAAGAAACAGCCGAGTCGACACAGGAAAAATCGACTGAAAAGAAGGTTGAGGAAAAGGCAGGAGAAAAAACTGAGACTGCTGCTGCGGACGACGAGAAGAAAGCAGAAGCCAAGACTCCTGCCCCAACCGTATTCACAATCGCCAAGGAGAATATCCAATTTACAGCCACCGGTGAATGGAAAAGTGTTCCGCCCAAAAGCAATATGTTGGAAGCCGAATTTCAAATTCCAAAAACCGGCAATGATGTCAAAGAC
This sequence comes from uncultured Pirellulaceae bacterium, assembly GCA_964595515.1. Taxonomy (GTDB): domain Bacteria; phylum Planctomycetota; class Planctomycetia; order Pirellulales; family Pirellulaceae; genus Mariniblastus. The sequence goes on along the minus strand of CAZQQR010000068.1, from coordinate 3,556 downwards.
GGACGTTTAACGATCATGCGGGCCAGCGGCTCAAACGAAGCGAACATCGCCAGGTGGCAGGGCCAATTTAAACAAGAGGACGGATCCACGACGGCAAGCAAAACGAAAACTTCAAAGGAGACGATTGCTGAACAGACCGTCCACTTTGTTAGCATTACAGGGACCTACCTTGATTCGGTTGGCGGACCTTTTAGTGGGACACCAAAAGTCGAGCGGAAAGATTATCGGATGATGGCGACGATCATTGAGACGGCTGACTTTGGTAAAGTGTTCGTGAAACTTTACGGTCCCAAGTCAATGATTGATAAGAATGAAAAATCATTCAAAGCTTTGAT
>CAZQQR010000068.1:0-3121 GCA_964595515.1 uncultured Pirellulaceae bacterium | reverse complement strand
GCTTTGAAAGTGACGAAGGTTTGTTGAATCCCGACGAAAGAACGGCTCAGGCGACATCTCAGGCTCGGAGCGCCCCGAGGCGAGCGCATCTTCGTGTTACCTTGCTGGTTCTCTTGGCGATCAAGCTGTCGTTGCGTTCGCAAGTCTGAGAATCTTGCGCCGAGAGAAGATTTCAGATGAATTCCCGATTGCTCGCTTGCTTGGTCGATTTTCTTCGTCGGCAAAGACCGGCACCAAGGATTGAACATGCAATCAAAGCTGAACTGCTTGGTTCTGGAACTGCGACAACCCGCCAGCTAAATCCAAAATCTGTCGCTTGATCGCCACTGATCCGAAACGTGTAGTCGCCCGCTGCCAAGTTGTCGATGTAGATATGTTCGTGGTTGTAATCGGTGCTGAAACTCTGGTCGAGGATGCTACCCATGTAGGTTCCTGTTGAATCAAAAAGTTCCAGATTCAAATCCGCAAGCGAGCGACTGGCGTCGAAAATCAGTGAAGATGAATTGTTGTCGGTGATGTCCATGTTCCAGGTTAAAACAGCCGAAAGCTCAGTGCCGAGTGCACTTGGTTGAACAGAAAAGTCATAATGTAATTCGTCAGTGCCGTTGAAGTCTCCGTAGTCCCAGCCGTATGCTCCAATGTCGGTAGCTGGGTCAGCAGTAATCGAGCCCTCAAATTCTCCGCCTTCGAAGATCCGGTAACTATTGAAAACATTGAGCTCGCCAAAACCATAAACTTCGTCGATGCGACGCGTTGCAGTTTGGTCCCAATCGGCGAATTCCCATTTTGTGGCACCGGCAAACAACGTCGAGCGGAGGACTTCGTTTTGAACAAAGTTGGTTCCAGCGCCAGCTTCTTTGAGCAATGCGGCTGCACTTCCAACGACGGGTGTCGCGTTGCTGGTTACGGTGACAACTGGGACGACCAACTCCGTTGCAAAACGAGCTGGACCGTAGTTAGGTGTCATGGTTCGCGCATGATCTCCGTTAGAGAGACCGACCGTTATTGCATTGTAGCTCGGTGCTAACACGCGAGGTGTCAGAGAGTTCGAACGATTGTCAGTACCAACTACCATCAACGTGTTGTCGCGATTGATCGTAAAATCGAATCGCTCCAGCATGTCTTCCGCGTCCGCTGCCGTGAATGTGCCGGATGCGCGGCCCACATAACTGTGGTTACCGATGTCAAACCCCTGAGCAACTGGGTCGGCACCAGATGTCGCACCTAATTGATTGTTTAGATAATCGTTGGCATCATAGGTCGTGATGTCGGTGACTCCACCCGACATGCTAATCGTGTTTCCGAACAGGAATCTTGATACGGTGTTGGCATGACTGCTTACACCTGTTGCACCCGATCCGCTCGTAAACGTTTTGCCGGTGAACTGGCCATCCGCTGTGTTCGCTTGATAGTCTCCATCGACATCAGGAGCCTCGGCCTGAACGATTGTAATTCCGGTTCCATCTTCAAGCGACGCCCCTTTGTAATTTACCAAGGCGTTAAAGGCAGTCTGTTCTTTTTGAGCGACAACCAAGGATGGCATCATCAACATGATGGCAACTGGCAACAATTTAGCGGGAGCAAACATCTCTATTCCTGAAGTATGGCTTGGTGTACGAGCTCACCGATTGATTTGCGATGGAGTTTGAATTTTAAAAAGTTGGTTCGTAATAGAAGTCCAAACCACTGGATGGTTGTGGCTGAGGGGGCACGCAAAATCAAAACCGATATGACAAGTGTAACAGGTAGGAAAAATGACTTGGTAAGTTGTTCTGTTTAAGACGCTTTGAACGTTCGCTCGTGAATGCTTGCGTCAGTTTCCCAAGTCTTAATTTTTATCGACATTTCGTGATCAAGATTGAAAGGAACTGGCAGAATTCCTGTTGAGCAGGTCTTAAAACGGTGCATTTTGTAGACTTTTCAAATTTAGATGAAGGCTACCGTACTAAGTTCCCTGTTTGCGGCCGTTTACTTGACATCTTTCACAGACAACCGATTATATAAAAGAACGATTTACTCGTTGAGAACGCCGCTCACTGGTGTTTCGTTACAGCTAAAGATTAGGCCTAGCCGTTTTGGCGATCGTCACGGTTGAAGCAGCTAGAACCGTGGCTATCGCCAAAACGGCTAGATTTACCAACCCAACTTTTAAGCTGTAACGCTGCACTGGGGCAAATTTCGGACGCATTCATTTTGAAATAGTCCTACATTCTTTGAGGATCCAGCTCAACAATCGATGAAGCCAACGGAAGCCACTGACATCGTAATCATCGATGAGACGGAGTCTTGTCCCTATTTGGACGGCAAGACTGCGCGGATGCCGTTGCGGATGCCTTTGGGCAAAATTTCATTGGCAGAAGCAGACCAGCGGTTGGCGGACGGTCATCGTCGCACCGGCGAATTCGTGTATCAAACCAATTGCCCTAGTTGTAGAGCTTGTGAGCCGATTCGAATCAACTGTTTTGAGTTTGAGTTCAGCCGAAACCACAAACGTACATTGGCCAAAGGCAATCGGCAATTCGAGCAACGAATTGGAACGTTGGAATCTGATCAAGCGAGAATCACGCTTTTTAACAAGCACCGCCGCTTACGTGGTCTGGCCAAAAAAGACACGGACATTGAGCTAGACGAATACATTTGGGGTTTTGTCCGAAGTTGTTTTGAGTCGTTTGAAATCTCGTATTGGGACGATGACGAGTTGGTTTGCCTTGCCGTAAACGATCGAGGAGCCAACAGTGTTTCAGCGGTTTACACTTTTTTTGATCCCGATCGGAAATCGGACAGCCTTGGAACATATTCGATCTTGAAACAAATCGAATACTGTCGAGAGAACCAGCTTGAGTTTCTCTACCTTGGCTACTACGTCGAGGGCTCGGCACACATGGAGTACAAATCAAGGTTTACTCCCAACGAGCGATTGATCGATGGAAATTGGATTCGGTTTGAGAACTAGTGGTCCTTCAGACCTGAATTGACGTGTAGTGGGATTCGCCAGAATTCCAAATCAATTGGGATTTCTGGCGAAATCCACTACAGCAAACTATGCACTACAGCTTTGACGGACCACTAGTGGTTCGTGAAAACTAAAAATTAAGATTGACCGTAGTGGATGAGGTTACGA
>CAZQQR010000067.1:0-21024 GCA_964595515.1 uncultured Pirellulaceae bacterium | reverse complement strand
GGGTCAAACGACGGGGCTAAAAATACTTCATCGTCAAAAAATTGAATTCGCTTAAGCGAATGCTTGCATGCAAAAGTATACCCATTCCCAAAGTTTTTGGTCAACTTTGAAACATTCAATGTCAAATTGACCTTCGTTAAAGCGGCTTGATGACCGATAAAACTTTGGAATGAAAGCTATTTGTTTCGCTCAAGGAAGTCATGGAAACGACGCTACATCGACAACTCAAGGACGAATTCTGCGACCCGGGTGCCGAGATCGAGGTGAAACTTGGACGATATCGGATCGATGTCGTTTCCGGAAACCGGTTGATCGAAATTCAACGATCGAGCCTTTCGTCCATCAACACCAAGATCGGCAATTTGTTAGATGACGGTCATATCGTTGATGTCGTCAAACCACTTGTCCGTCGAAAACGACTCATCAAGCTCAACAAAAAAGGCGGCAAGGTTGTGGATTCGCGTTGGAGTCCGATGAAGGGAACGATTCTCGATTTGTTCGACGAGTTGATTTACTTTACCAGCGTCTTTCCGCATCCTAATCTGACTTTGATCGCGCCCATGGTTCAGATCGAAGAAATTCGATATCCCGGTCAGGGACGCAGGCGACGAAGACGAAAAGGAAATTTCGTGACGGAGGACCGTCGAATTTTGGAGTTTGAAGAAGCCTGCTTTTTCCGAACCGTTCAAGACCTTCATGCATTGATGCCAAGGCGTTTACCTAAAGAGTTCGACACCAAACAGCTTGCCGAAGGTTTAGATGTGGATCGCCACACGGCGAGAAAGATTGCCTATGTGATGCGGAAGACGGGGGCGGCGATTGAAACCGGAAAACGCGGCAATGCCATTCTTTGTCGATTGGCGAACAAGCGAGAATCACGAAAGGCGCTTAAATCAAAATCGCCCAAGAAACGACCCAGCCTCGATTTCATGCAGGCGCACTTGGAACGAAAAGAAAAAAAGGCTTTGAAAGAAGCGAAGGCAGCAGCCAAGAGTGCGGTCGTAAAGAAGACTGTTCGTAAAAAGACTCGCGGCTCAAAAATCCGGAAATGAATCCCTTCATCGTTAGCCACCAGCGTTCCATGAAATCGGGTAACTTCGCGCCAAGCCAAAAACCAAGCTTAGAGAATTCAAAACAGCCCTATCGCGTCGTGACTTGTCTCAATAAGTTAACGCAACGAACCCGTCGATCGTCGAATGAATACGATCGCATGTCTGACCTGTCCGTCAGCCAAGGTTGCGAACACTATTGTCTACTTCCACGAAATCAAACTATCCATGCTTGGACTTTTTCAATTCATAAAGTCCAACCTTCGATGGCTTCTTGGCGGGATGTTGCTGACGCTATTCTCAAGTTTTGGTCAAACGTTTTTTATTGCCCAATTCAATAAACCGATTCGGGAAACGTTTGGTTTGAGTGATGGTCAATATGGAATGCTTTACATGGGGGCCACGCTTGCCAGCGCTGTAACATTGATGTTCCTCGGGCGAACGCTGGACCGGTTCCCGATTTCAAAGATCGCTTTGCTGGTAATTATTTGTTTGGCTGGTGCGTGCGCGGGAATGTCAGCGGTTGACTCGGTCGCAATGCTGGTCGTTGTGTTGTATTGTCTGCGCCTGTTTGGTCAGGGAATGATGACCCATACTTCGCAAACGGCGATGGGTAAGTGGTATTCGGCTCATCGTGGCAGGGCAATTTCACTGACGTCGCCGGGCCATCAAATTGGAGAAGCGATTCTGCCTACGGCAGTGATCGGATTGGTGGCTTGGGTTGGTTGGCGGCAGACATGGTGGTTTGCTGCTATTGGTTTGATTGTGGTCGCCCTGCCATCAATTGTGTTGTTAATGAAGGTTGAGCGGACGCCCCAGAATCCGGACTTCGATGATCCAAAAAACAAAAAATACGTAGTTCGCGACTGGAAAGTCAGCGAAGTCATACGCGACAACACGTTTTGGGTTTTGTTGGTCGGCGTTCTTGCTCCGGCATTTATTGGAACCGCTGTGTTCTTTCAGCAGGACCATATTTTGGAAATTAAAGGATGGAATCCTGAGTTGTTCGCGGCGTCTTACGTTTGCCTCGCCATCGCTACGGTTATATTTACTTTGATTGGCGGTTGGCTGGTGGACATCTACAGTTCCAAAGTTCTGTTGCCTGCGTTCTTGGTGCCGATGGGCGTTGGATGTTTGACGTTGAGCCTAAGCTCAGGAGCTTGGGCGATTTTTGTTTTTATGGGCTTGCTCGGTTGCTCGTATGGTTTCTCTAGTGCACTCTCTGGAACGCTTTGGCCGGAAACCTACGGGACCAAGTATCTCGGTTCGATTCGAGCGATCGCCAGTGCGGCAATGGTTTTTTCTTCGGCACTTGGTCCGGGAGTGACGGGTTTGGCGATCGACTACAAAGTTGATTTTCAGTGGCAATTGATGGTAATGGGGATCTACTGCGTTGTGGTATCTTTGTTGATGCTGATTGCGGCAAAGAATCTTGTGAATCGATCGGATTCTAAATAGTGATCAGCGGCGAATTGCCTGCAGTCTTTGGATAAGTCTTAGCTTTGGAATGACCGACCACATGAACGCCCAAGGAAAAACATGAGGGAGAGCGAATACAGCGAAGCCGGCAAAGCGATTCGTGACTTGATGCGAGTCAGCACACCCAAGGCTTGGTTCCGAGGGACCATTGGTGCATTGCTTGGAGCGGCGATCGGCGGTTTCGTATTCTTTGTTCTTCACGACCGGGGTTGGTACGGACTCATGATCCCGGGCGCGCTCACTGGATTGGGTTTTGGATTGTGTTCCAAGCGATCTTTTTTCTCAGCCGGCTTGTTTTGCGCCATGATTGGGCTGCTCGTCATGCTTTGGTGTGAGTGGATGATCTTGCCAAAATTCCGGGACAAAGAGTTTGCCGAATTTTTGAGAGTCGTTCCCAGGCTAGATAGCGGAACGAAAATCATGCTGGCCGCTGGAACCATGTTTGCGTTTTGGTTCGGCAAAGGCCGTTGATTGATCAGAGGGCTTCGAGCAGATCGGTCTCTTCTTCAACGACTCCCTCGTCCTCGTTGCTGAAACGCTAAAGCACCGCGAACTTTTCTAAAGAAGCGGAACATTTGACTGAAAAGGTCGTCAACTGATGACGGTCATCAACGGCAACCATTCTCCGCTCAGGTTCGTAACCCGTTGGTCTGAATATTGACCTACAACGCGCGGCGGTATTTGCTTTTGGGTTTGTCGGCCCGTTTAGGTTCGATCGTCTCGCGGAGTTCGTCAATCTCTTCTTGCATTGGATCGGATTTGAGTTCCGTGTTGATTTTCTCTTCGATCCGAGCCATGTCTGATTTTTGCCGAGGAGTAACCAGTGAGAACGCAACGCCTTGTTTTCCCATCCGTCCTGTTCGTCCAACGCGGTGAACGTAGTCATCGCTCAGTTCGGGGATGTCGAAATTGATGATGTGCGAGATGTTCGTGATGTCGATCCCACGACCAACCACATCGGTGGCGACCAAATAACGGGCTTCGCCGCTGCGGAATTGTTTCATTGCGCGATCGCGAGCCGGTTGGCTCATGTCGCCATGCAGGGTAGCGACGCCTTTGAACAGTCCCGATTTGAATAGTTTTCGGTAAAGCCGCTGGGTGCCAAGTTTTGTTCGGCAAAAGATAATCGACTGTTCGGGAGTTTCCCGTTCAAGCAGCTTCACCAAAATGTCGTACTTCATTACCTCTGGCACAGTAAGAAAAAACTGTTCAATGGTCTGCGCTGCGACACTACCTTTGGAAAAATTGATCACCTTGGGGCGATACATATAACGTTTTGCTAATCGCCGAATCACCTCTGGCAGGGTTGCACTCAGGAGCAATGTTTGGCGTTCTTTGGGACATCGTTTTAAAATGCGTTCGATGTCAGGGCGAAAACCAATGTCGAGCATCCGATCCGCTTCATCGAGAACAACAAACCAAAGTTGATCAATGTTCAATGTGCCACGGTTAAGATGATCGATGACGCGTCCGGGTGTTCCGACAACAACATGGGCGCCGCGTTTGAGCTGATTGATTTGTCCACGGATTGGTTTGCCACCGTAGAGACAAACGCATTGGACTCTTTCCTGATCCGACATCCGTCGGAATTCATTCTCGACCTGAACTGCGAGTTCACGAGTCGGAGTCAGAATCAAAGCTTGTGGTTTTGGATTCTTGACGCTCAAATCAAGTTGTTCAAGAATCGGAATCGCGAATGCCGCGGTCTTTCCGGTTCCCGTTCGTGCTTGACCGATCACGTCGTATTCCTGCATAACAAGCGGAATCACACCGGCTTGGACAGGTGAAGGTTTTTCGTAGCCAATGCGACTGAGCGTTTCCAGCATCTTTGGGGAAAGCCCGAGGTGTTGGAACGAAAGAATTTGTTTGCGTTTAACGACTTGTTTAGCCACAGTATTGCGGAAATTTTCCCGTTAGAAGCGATGGAACTGGATGGACGAATTGGAGTCCAGAAATGCCAGTGCGACGAGTTTTTGATTTTCATTCGTCTCTAAGGTTAACTAAGCTATCTCGGCGAGCAAAAACGGTCAACGTTAGTTGATGCTTTCCCAACAATAAAAGACCTTTTGAGCACTTTTGACCGGACGTTTTAGTTCCCTGTGCTTGAGGACTTACCAAATAAGAGTTTCATTGATGTTAGATCAGATAACGGAGGCAATTCTCCTGGCAGTGGCGGACCAGTCACAAGTCCCAAGGATTGTCGCTTTGGCCAAATCGATTCCGTCCATGTCCAGTGACGAAGTCGATGAACTACTGGATCGCCTCCTCGATTTCGAAGAAGAACTCAACCAGCCCTCTGGTGACTCGGGGGTAACCGGCGTCGATCAATTACTGCAACCGATTATCGATCATCTCGTTAAACGAGAGCACGGCTTGCATGCGGAAGGCGAACCGACTGGTTGGACGACCACTCGGCTACACAACGTTCAGCGTTTGTATCGAATCACTCCTTCCACAAGCGACCTGCGAAATCACTTATTGCGTTGGTTGGCGACCGAAGGCAGTGAGCCGGCCATCGAAGTCTGGACGGATTTGATTTGTGATGATCCGCCAGAGCATCGCTTGGGGATCGTGCTTGCATTCGCGCCGTTGATGCAAAAAGGTTTTCAGCCACCCGACTGGATGCTTTCAAAATTGCTGACCCATGCGACTGGACATTCTCAAATCGCTCCGGCCATTTTTGACATGTTCAATTTTTACTTTCGCGAAGGCAAGGTCGACGAGCATCCGGCGCAAGAACGAATCGGTGCGCTGACCGAGTTGCTTGGTCAATTGTCACTTCAGTTAGGCCGGATCGAAGAAGGTAATTTTCCGGCCGGTTTCGAAGCTGGGCAAGTCAATCAATTGGTGTCCGATTCGGTGTCACTGATCGTGGCGCTTTGTGACACGTTTGCTCAGCTTAAACATGAGCCAGCGATTGGAAAACTTCATCAGGCGATGTCGCTTCGTCATCGGCGAGTTCAAACAGAAGCCGCAGCGGCGCTGGCCCAATTGGACGACGAGTTGGGCAAATCGACTTTGATTAGTCTGGCTGAACAACCGGTGGCACGGTTGCGCGTGCTCGCGTATGCCGAAGAGTTGGGGTTTAAGGACGAAATTTCTCTTGAGCTACAAGGAGAGATTGCTTTAGCCGAAAGCCATTTAGCGATTTGGCTTTCAGAGCCCGAGCAGATGGGGCTTTCTCCCAGTGATATAGAATTTCTGGACAGCCGGGAAATGTATTGGCCAAGCTACGAGCATCCAGTTCTCTGCTATTTGTTTAAATACTCTTACGGTTCGGGAGAGCAGACTCATCAAAACATCGGGATTTGTGGCCCGTTGACTCACGCTTTTGCGGCTGACATTCAGCATCTCACACACGACGATATTTTTGCTGCGTTTGCCGGTTGGCAAACCGTTCACAATGAGATTTACCAAATTTCGATTTCCCGCGCCCAACAGGCTTTTCCGAATGATTGGCGTCGGTTGGTGGGGCAGCTTGATGGTGAGGGATTTGACGATCTCGAACTACAAATGGCCGCCAGTTTCTTTGGCGAACTCGTTTTGATTGCCGACGCAACTCAGGATGGTCAAACAGGAACCGCAATCGCTGATGGACGAAAAACAAGTTGGTTTTCCCACGGGAATTCGACTGCTCCGATCGATTGGCAGATGGCGTACGCGATCTGGCGAGGCCGTGAGATGCTTTCAAGTTTCAACGAAAGCGAATCTGCGTAGCCTTTCCCGATCACGCTGCAAGCCTCTATAATTTTTGACATGGATGAAACGCAAAAACAAAATCGGATTCTGATTGCCGACGATAACGAAGCCAATCGTGAACTCTTGGAAGCTTACCTGCTGGACCTTGATTGCGTCACCGAGTTCGCAAACGATGGCCAAGAGACCATGGACAAGGCGAGTTCATTTGAGCCGGACTTGATTCTGCTCGATGTGATGATGCCAAAATTGAGCGGTTTTGAAGTTTGCGAACGGATCAAAGCCGACGATAAACTCAAAAAAATTATGATCCTGATGGTTACCGCGCTCAACGAGTTGGGTGATATCGAACGAGCCGTCAATGCAGGTACAAACGATTTTCTATCCAAACCCGTTAACCGAATTGAATTGGTCAAGCGTGTCGAGAATATGCTTGAGCTCAAAGGCGTAACGGATGAAAACGAACGACTCCGGCAATACATCCAACGCGTCGAAGAAAGTTCGTAAAGGTTATTCAGTTGGCGTCCTGTTCATCTGCTCTGCCGCTACGACTGCGCCCCAAAAGCGTTATTAGTGGTCAGTCAAAGGTAAAGTTTGGGGTAGTGGGCGAGGCGACGAGTCCTTTCGAGCCAAAAAACGCAAAGGATTCGTAACCTCATCCACTACCGTCATCCTAATTTTTAGTTTTGACGAACTAATAGTGCGACTGCAAACTACGAGTGCGACTGAGCCTTGCGAGTGCTTTTGAGCTTTGCGAGTTCGACGGAGTCCTGCGTGACACCCTCGATACGACGGAGCCCGAATAGTTTAACGGCAAGCCGAAGGCGACCGCGTTTTGACCTGCCGAAACGCAGTCGCCTTCGGCTTGCCGTTAAACTCTCAATGCTGATCAGTACAGAACCTGCCGATCAGTGAACCGATCTTGCTGTCGCAACGAGTCCTACGATTATAATTTCGTCGCTACGATGCACTGAAAAAGAACAGGGCCCTTTTTGGCGAAACGAAAATACTCAACGTGTTCAGTTTCCAATTCAGCCTCAGGAAAAAACTTGCTGTAGTCGTAGTTCTCATGGAGCGGAACCAAGCCCATCAACCAGAATGAAACCATCGCGAATTTCAGGTAGACGATGTTGAACGCTTGAGAAATTATGTTGCCTTGCGAGCGAGCGACGTCTGCGATGAAGTATTTCCCGCTGGGTCGAACGAGTGTGGCGCTAAACTGCATCATTTTCAGCATGTCGTCTCGCCGGAACACGTTGAGAAAATAGTTTGCAGCGACCGCATCGTAATATCCAATACGGTCATGATCGTAAGCGTTGCCGCAAATCAATTCCGCAGACAGCGATTCACGGTCGAGCTTTCGTTGAACCTGGTCGAGCATTCCCTGCGAGATATCAATACAAGTTACCTTGGCTCCCGCTCTGGCCGCCATGATCGCGTCTTCTCCGCCGCCCGCGCCCAGGTAAAGAACTTTGTCACCCGGCGAAATGTATTTCAATTGGAATCGCTTACTCGCACGGATCTGATTCGTAGAATAGATTTTCGCACTCTTTTCGTAGAACCAAGCAGCGCGATCATAGTTTTTAACGAGCCGTTCGTTTTTGTCCGACAAGATAAATCCGTCTCAGTTTGGTGAAGAAGTTTGTGGGTTAGCGTTTCAATTGGAGGTAAGCAGTCAGTGGCTTGCGATTTTCGCTGACACCAAAGTCAGTGAGAAAGCGCGTGTTTGAGGTTTTCATAATTGTAAGCTTTCAAACTCGCGTGGTCGCTCAACGCAACCGTGCACCAACCTATCGTTACGACAACCATTTGGCATACAACTCGGGCCGGCGATCTCGCATGAACAGCTTTTTCGCGTGAGACTGCTGAACTTCGTCGAGGTCAATTTCAGCAAATAAGATTTCGTTGGACCCGGTTCCTGCTCGCAGAATCACGTTTCCACTTGGGTTGCAGATAAATGACTCTCCGGCAAAATCAAGCTTTTCTTCTTTACCAACCCGATTGCAAAGCGCCGCAAAATAGCCGTTTTGAAAAGCAGCAACACGAATTTCGGCTTCGTAAAGTCCTTCTGGCCATTCGCCAACGGTGCCGGCCTGTGGAATGACAACTAGTTCCGCGCCTGCGACGGCCAAAGCTCGCATGTATTCAGGGAAGTGGCGATCATAACAAATTGCGATCCCAATTTTTCCAAATCTCGTTTCGAAAACTGGCACTCCGTTGTCGCCAGGAGCGTAATAGCTTTGTTCGTGAAAGCCCTCATACTCGGTAATGTGAATCATACGAGTGACGCCCAAGAGCGATCCATCCGCGTCGATAACGGGCGAGCTATCGAATGTTTTTTCACCTGCTCGCTCAAACAGATTGGGAAGAATGACGACTCCCAATTCAGCTGCGAGTTCGCAAAGTCGATCCGTTATCGGGCCAGGGATGGTTTCGGCAAAATCTTCGAATCCTTCGCTGGCTGGAACTTGCGGGTAAAACGGCTCGAAGCCAAGTTCTGCGAAACAAATCACGTTGGCACCGTTGCCAGCTGCCATCCGGATCAGATCAACGCCTGACTGGAGGTTGTCTGATTTGTTGGTCGTGACCGATTGTTGAATCAGTGCAACTTTCATTTGTTTGCCGTGCTTTATTGTCTAGACTTTGTGGTGATACGATTGATCACCGGACAATCACTAACTTAACAGCCAACGTTCTTCCAAGAAACGGTAAGCAATGCAAATCAGATTTTATCTCCTTGTTTTTGTGGCGCTGGCTACAAACCTTGGCTGTCAGCCTTCAAATCCGGCGGCCTCTCAATCTGGTCAGTCCGATGTTGAAGTTGGTGAGCACGCAGCGTCGAGTTCAGAACAGGCAACTGGTGATGGAGAGCAGGGCCTTCAAGCGGTTGATGCGACGGAACTTCGGAAGGCCGCCCGGGCTGAATTCTGGCAGGGCTACTACGAAGAAGCATTCAAGAAAAGTGCAGAGGTCTGCAAGCTCGAAAATGCTGGCCTCATGGATTTTGTTTTGCATGGTGAAATCTGTTTCGCTAATGGCAGCATGGAAGAATGTGTTGCTGCATACGATGAGATCATTCGGAAACGGCCTGATTTGGAACCAGGACTTTGGCAACGTGGTTTGGCTTTGTATTATGCGAATGAGTTCGAAGAAGGAGTCCGCCAATTCGAAACTCATCAAACCGTGAACTCAAAAGACGTCGAGAATGCGGTTTGGCATTTGCTCTGTGCAGCACGCATTGCGGATGTCGAAACCGCGCAAAAAAAATTGATTCCCATCGAGGGTGATGACCGCATTCCCATGACCGAAATTTACGAGTTGTTTGCCGGCCGATCAACGGTTGAAAAAGTTGCTGAGGCTGCTCAGCGTACCAGTGAGATTGCGATGAAGGGTACCAAAACTCATTACTTGCAATTGTATTATGGCCACCTCTATACCGGTTTGTACCATGACATGATGGGAGAACAGGATTTGGCGACCGCCGCAATGAAAGAAGCCGTCAAGATTAATCCGTTAGACGGAACGAACTTCATGGGACAGGTTGCCCGGGTGCATCTGGAACAACGAGAGAGAGAAAGCGAACTTAAAAAGTAGATGGCCTGCGCTTCAGTGTTTGAGGAGTTTCACCTGTTGATGCGGTTTTTCAACTGCTGATCGGCGATGGTTGGTCTTGGTTTTTCAGTTCTCAAAAAGAGAACACCCGCCAGCGGTGCAAACTGAACGGGTGCCTAAAGTTTCAAATTGTCGTCGCAAGAACTAGTTCAACTACCAAAAGCTCTGGGCGGTAAGGTCAATCAAGGAAGGTGTGGCTTTCATGCTGTCCTCCGGTTGAAAAGTGACGAAGCGGATTGCTCTACACGCAAACATATCACCAGATTTCCGACACGCTTTGTCGTAGCTGAATTCCAGCCAAATTGGACTCAAATAAAAAATTGCAGATTCGCCTGACACCGAAGACCGAAAGTTTAACGATTTTCTGAGGGTCGTTTTGTGCGTTTTGGGCAAGCGTTTTCGAATGGTCCATCTGCCAACAATCACCAGTTCCCCTTTGTTGCTGATTAAGGTGGCGGCAGGCCGCTGTACACGATTCGAGTCGTTTTTGGGACGTTGTGTACTCGATTGGATGACAAAAACTGATCGGTCAGATTTGGGCAATAGCCCCTTTTACTTGGGTTTTTGCCAAGTAGAATCCCCCACTTCGAAGCGGGGATGCCCAGTGGCATGAGATTTGTTTAATCACCCTGTAACTTTGAAAATTACGAGGTGAGAAAAATGAGACAAGCAATTTTAACACTGAAAAGCATCCCACGACCTTTCGTCCAACGCTACATCATGATGGTCCTTTCATTTGCGCTCGGACTCATCGCCTGCACAGTCATGCTCTAGAAAGCCATCGCAATGGTGTTGATCGGGACGAGACGTTTCCGCACATCGCCTGGGTCGCATAATCGGTATTTTTCAATAAGTACCTTCCCGCCAATCGCCCAACTAGGGTCGCCGCGATTTCACATTAGCTGAGCCAAAACGACTCCTCAAATTTGTCTAGGAGTCGGCGCATCGGAAAGCGGCGCACTTGAAAATGAAATCGACTGTTTGCAAATAGCGATTGCTGCGATCGAATTCGAAATCCATTGTTTCGAATTGGTTGAGTTACGACTTTGATTCGAACTTTCCGAATACCATTCGACCGGCGCTGGTTTGCAGCATACTGGTTACAGTAATGTTAACGTCAGCCCCGATATGGTCACGTCCGCCTTCGATGACAATCATGGTCCCGTCGTCAAGGTAACCAACACCTTGGTCCGCTCCTTCACCGACCTTGACCACTTTAATCTTGACGACTTCGCCTGGCAGAAAGACTGGCTTTAGCGAATTGGCGATCTCGTTAAGATTGATAACGGGTACGTTTTGGAGCTTAGCAACCTTGTTCAGGTTAAAGTCACCTGTGACGACTTTTCCCTCCAAGTGCTTGGCCAGCAACAACAGTTTCATGTCGACCGGCTGTCCTTGCATTTCAGGCAGTTCACGATCGTAGATCTTAAAGTCGATATCGCCGTTGTTGCGAAGTTTGTCTAGCACATCGAGCCCGCGCCGACCGCGAGAGCGTCGCATTTTGTCACTACTGTCAGCGATCCCTTGTAGTTCTGAGAGAACGAACCGGGGCATGATCAATTGGTTATCAATGATCCCCGTTTCGATGATGTCTGCAATTCGGCCATCAATCACAACACTGGTATCCAATAGGTACGGCATCGCACCTTTGACATCCTTGCTGAATTCAACATAGGGAATCACGAACCGAAAATCGTCTTTGGTTTGCCAAAGCAGGCTGACGCAGGAATAGCAAATCGCGATCCCAGCGAACGAAACCAATATCTGTCGGAGGCTACCAGCCTCGATACCGTAGCCTGAACCAAGAGGAACCATTTCGCTGGCATTGGTGCCAACAAGCGGGATCAAAGCGAGGTTGACGATGTAGGTTAGAAAAAGGCCAACCAACAACCCAAAATAAACACTGGAGATCATGTCGATTCGTTTGGACTTGATGAACACATCAAGGAAAACAACCGCAGCAGACCCCAGGACGAACAGGATGAACATGACCCAGCGCAAAGAGCCACCACCGGTCGTCGCGGATTGAGCCGTCGTCGCGGTCACCGATAACCCGAGTCCGATCGCAATCAGCATAAAACAAGCGCGTAAAATCCATAAAGCCATCGTTAAAAAGTTCTTTCAAAAGAATGGTTGCAGCACGAGCAATAAAAAACTCGGAGCCAACAAAATTAAGCGTCTACCAAATCCGGAATAAAATATGAATGTGGATTCGTGGATCAGTAATTGCCGTCAATGATCCTGTAAACTTGCCATCTAGATTACATCTTAGAATAGCGACATCGAAAAGGTAGCCACCAATCGCCTAACAACTCAATAGTTGAAGGATTATTCAACCATGTTCTGAGGCATATTTGCTACGAATGGTTCTCGCGAAAAGTTTGTTCAAAAAAGTGATCTGTCATTCCGGCAATGTATTCAACTGCCATTCGCCGAACTCCGACAGTTTTCGCTCGGTTTTGGTATTTATCCGGGAATAAAGTAGGATTTTCACAATAAGTCTGAAACATTTGCTTCACGCGGCTCTGCGCTTGTTGGCGAACTTTGACAAGGTCGGGATGGCGATAAACCCGCTCGTAGAGGTAGGTTTCAAGTTCTTTCTTTTGCGCCCCTAGTTCTGTCGCGTGTCCAATTACAAAATCGCTATCGAGCGCTTCTTGCACGCTTTGGAAATCATGACGCCTGAGCTCACTGGCGCAGTGAACCAAAAGGCTTGTTACCTGGCGTTCGATCAGACGATGAACCAGTGCCTTCCGGAGTAAACCAGGATTGAGAGCGGAGTAGTTCTTTTTGACGTAGTCGAGGCATTCTGCGATCAAGCTCAAGTGACTCATTTCATCGATCGTGACCAAGCCAAGTTTGATCGCGTCGTCCGTGTCGTGGGCGTCGTAAGTCGTGCTGTCAGCAGCGTCGACAAGCTGGACTTCTAGCAGCGGCTTTTTTCCCTTGTGTTTTTTGTCGACACGGCAAAGTTGGCCCATCAAAGATTCGTGGGTCAAATTCAAACCAGGAAATTCATGAAAACGAATTTCGATTTCTTGGACAATCGTCAAACCAAATTGATTGTGTGAGAAACCGCCTTCGTCAGCAATACACTCGTCCAATGCGTCTTCGCCTGCGTGCCCGTATGGCGGATGGCCAATGTCGTGCATTAGCGCAAGTGCCTCGATCAAGTCTTCATTGAGTCCTAACGTTCGACCAATCGTTCTCGCGATCGTAGCCACTTCGTAGGTGTGGGTCAGGCGAGTCCGGTGGTAGTCCCCCATTTCGCCCGTGAAGACCTGCATTTTTCCGCTGAGTCGCCGGTAAGCCGAACTATGGAGGATGCGATCACGGTCGCGCTGAAAAGGGCCACGGTAAGGATGTTCCGTTTCCGGATGAACACGTCCCTGCGAATGAATGCTTCGCATGGCATAGGGCGCGAGCAACACGCTTTCTCGCTTGTCCACCCAAGCAAGCTCACTGGCGTTTTGAAGATCTTTTTCTTGATCAATCAGCATAGGTATTAATTCCAGCGGGCCATCTGAAACAGATGGCCCGCAATAATTTCAAATTGTCGTTGCTGATGAAAGTTAGACTTTCGCAGCCTCACGAAGCTTGGAAGCATTTCCGGCTTGACCAAACTCAGTCATACGCGCGACGCAAACTTCTTTCATCGCAGTACGGGCCGGTTTCAAGTAAGCACGAGGATCGAATTTCTCAGGAGCCTGACTGAGGACTTTTCGGATCGCACCTGTGATCGCCAATCGGTTGTCGGTATCGACATTGATTTTGCGTACACCGTGCTGAATACCTCGCTGGATTTCCTCAACAGGAACGCCCCAAGTCTGACGGATGTTTCCGCCGAACTCGTTGATGATGTCTTGAAGTTCCTGAGGAACGCTGCTGCTGCCGTGCATTACGAGGTGGCAGTTTGGAAGCCGTTTGTGAATCTCTTCGATTCGGTCCATTGCCAGTACTTCGCCATCAGGTTTGCGAGTGAATTTGTAAGCGCCGTGACTGGTTCCAATCGCAACGGCCAACGCGTCACAACCTGTTTCAGCTACAAATCGCTCTGCTTCTTCTGGGTCGGTCAGCAATTGCTCTTTGGTCAATGTTCCAACAGCACCGTGACCGTCTTCTTGTTCGCCTTCGCCAGATTCAAGTGAACCAAGACATCCCAGTTCGCCTTCGACAGAGACACCTTTGGCATGAGCTTGCTTGACAACCTCTGCAGTGACTTTGACGTTGTAGTCATAGTCGGCGGGAGTTTTCCCATCTTCTTTCAATGAGCCATCCATCATGACGGATGTAAATCCATTCTCGATGGCGCTCATGCAAGTCTCGACACTGTTCCCGTGGTCTTGATGCATGACGATCGGGATGTGTGGGTACAACTCTGACGCGGCGAGCATCAAGTGACGAAGGTAGTTGTCTTGTGAGTAGGCGCGGGCACCACGGGAAGCCTGAACGATGACGGGCGAGTCCGTTTCCGTTGCCGCTTCCATGATCGCCTGGATTTGCTCCATGTTGTTGACGTTAAAAGCAGCGACGCCGTAATTGTTTTCTGCCGCGTGATCGAGGATGACCCTCAGTGGGACCAAAGCCATGGTGATTTCTCCGCTAAAGTGTTTGTCGTGGCGGAATTTGAGTCGCCACTGGAATGGTGTTTTCGAAATGAAAGAATGTCACTTTCGAGCCTCGATTATCCGGCTGTTTCACTACCAAAACAATGGCTTCCATTCGTAAACTTGAACATTTAACAGCACTTTCAAGGCCTAGTCAGAATGCTTAACAACTCCACAATTGCCAAGTGAAGAATAGGGAACATCGTTGGCGATTAATGGAAACCTTGAGCTGCCAATCGGCTAACCATTTTCGGGTTGATGAGTTTGGGAAGTTTATACGGATTTAAATAAGTTCGAGCTGGCAAAGACCTCGGGTTGGTTGCAAAGCGATACAGCAGAATTTGCGGTTGTCTTGACTTGGTTTTTTAAAAGGCAAAACAAGGGTATATCCAAAGAGCTCAAAATGAATCTCGTTGACTTAATTGCTAATACTCATCCAAAGGCCGGAGTTCCTCCGAATCGCTGATGCTCGCAAACATTTTCAGTACGTCAACGCTGACTCGATCGTCAATGTAGTGAACGGAAGCATCAGCAAAGGCGAACATCGCACCACGGGTGTGATTGCTGTTAAACGATTGCGTGTTGATGGGTTGGCCCGATTTATTAATTCCAACAACCAAAGATTTTGCCGCGAATGATTTGGACGGCCACCCGTTTTCATCAAACTTTGCGCCAAACGGCCAGCCGCTGCGGTGAATCATGTTTTCCGATTTGAAGTCCAATTGTGAACCGGAAATTTCTCCGAGAGCGATCGTGTTTGATGTTCCATCTGAGATGTCTTGAAGTTCTCTTGATACGAATTTCCCTTTTGAATTGACAGCAAAAACACCAGCCAATGAAATTTCTCCGTGCTCCGGTTTCGGAAAAAGAGCATCGTATTGGAATTCGTTTCCATTGGGAGTCATTGCTGCATGGACGGGACCAGCCACTCCGTAGTAGTGCGTTGCAAACTTGCCCTGGAATGGCAAAGTTGGATGGATGTCTACGCCAAAATGCGATGGGCATAGCAAGACACTGATCTTGGTGTCACTTAAATGCTGTAGCTGTTCGTCTTGGGTTTTTCTACCCAGACGTGCCGACTTGGCTTCGTCTTGAAGCTGTTTCTGATCGAGAAAACTAAGCAGGCGAGTAATGAAGCTTCCGCCTTCTCGGTTAGAAGCTGCTGGAAATCCACGCCCTGTTCCCTCGTGTGCGTGAAGTGCCATCCCGAGTTGGCGAATATTGGCTGAGCAATTAGATCTTCGTGCCGCTTCGCGAACGACTTGAAATGCCGGAAAGCTCATTGCCAATAGAACACCAATGATGCCAATCGTTGTCAATAACTCTGTGATCGTGAACCCTCTTCGACGAGATGAGTTGTGGTTCATAACAATATAGTGAGTGTACAAATTCATTGATGCTCGCAAGCTCAATCGGAGGTGGTGATGGAGCGCGGATGATAGCCGCAAATCAAGAATTCAAAATAAGAAATGGGTTAATTATTGATTAAGAAAATGTGAGCGATTCCTAACAAATAATACTCCTAATCTAAATATTGGCGTCGCTTTTTCTTCACATGACGACGCTACACTCACGCTCGTTGAAGGAGGTTGGATTCTTCCACCGCAATCGTATTAACCATTTGATTTTGGAGAAAAAACATTATGTCACGTAGGAATAAAGGTTTCACTCTTGTCGAACTGCTGGTTGTGATCGCAATCATTGGCGTGCTGATCGCATTGTTGTTCCCAGCATTCGTAGCTGTGAGGAACGCGGCACGCGCTACCCAGTGCAAGAGTAACCTTCGTCAGTTCGCAGTTTGCATGCTGACCAAAGCCACGAACTCATCAAAGGGCGCGTTTGTTTCAGGAGCCTTCGATAGCAAACGAGATGGTTCGTTTGACCAATACGGATGGGTCGCTGATTGTGTCGACATGGGTGTTCGGCCTGGAAACCTTCTCTGCCCATCGAATGTTTGTCTTGGTTCAGAAAAGTGGAATGGCCATAGTTCTGAAGGAAGGACTGCTCCACCGGCTCGCCGAGATGTCCCACTTCGCGGGACTCCCCAAGAAATCGCAGAAGCAGGTTACAACACTAACTATGCCACGAGCTGGCATCTCGTTCGCTCCGCTCCAGTATTCACGGGTGCTTCTGGTGTTGCCGCAACGAAAGGGAGCTTGAAAAACTGGTGGAACGAAACTCCCGCATTCCAGGTCACCAAAGGTCCGCTGACTTTGCTTGATCTTGATACAGGTGACGTCCCTGCGAGCTCTCTCCCTTTGCTCGGTTGTGCAACCCAGGGTGATGTTAACTCTGACCCGACTGATAGCGATGGGATCCTTACAGACACAATTTCTGAGCGACTAGGGTTGATCGCTGGTTCTCCAATCTGTGAGAGCTTCAATGATGGACCGTCTTTTTCAAACGGAACAACCGCTATTTTGCTCGCTCCAACCGGAACATCTGCCGCAGACTTCGAAGTTTCAAACTTCACATCGGAAGGTGAGGTCGGCCAGGCTAATGTCATTCTTCAAGACACACGTGACTGGTTTGCCTATCACAGTAAAACTGTCAACCTTGTTTTTGCAGACGGAAGCGTTCGAGGTATCGAAGACACAAATGGTGATGGATTCATCAATCCAGGTTTTGCCGTCGATCCCGCTTCTGCGACTTTTGAGAACACAGGTTACTTGTCTTCAGAGACAGAAACTAATCCTTGGGAAGTCTATCCAGGTACTTTGCTGAAGGGTGGTTTCCCAACCAAAGAATTTGAGCAGTAAATCGTTTTGCTTTGCTGAACCGTTAATCACGACCTCTTTCGTTTCGGCGAAAGGGGTTTTTTGTTTGAAGCAATGAAGCTCGGCCAATAAATCAACAACTAAGACGGGTTGGATCATCAGAGCGTGAATTCGATTTATGGCGGAAGACATTCTCGTCGTTAATAACGAGTTTTCCACAAACGATGTCGCCCTCATAATCGTTATGAAACGTGAGTGTTTCCAAATCAAAACGATCTGAGTCGGTGCCTACACTGTTTTCGCAATGATGCGATTCTATTTCTCTTTTTGGGTTTTCAGCGCCGCTGAGAGCGTTACCTTGAACCCATCAAATCGACGGCAACAAAAATTATATAAGAGACAGATTCTAGTCGTATGGCAAAGCAAACAGATTCAGATGTGGCGGTCCAAGAACCGGTTTCTATTTCGACAAAAACGACGGAGGAGTCGCAGCCCTTTATCGGTCAATGGAACAATCTTGTTTCAACCACCAACTGGGACAAAGGCGAAATTATTTGCCAGTGGCGAGATTCGCTAGTCGAGTCGGATGCCAAGGCCACCCAGTTCACTGACGAAGCCTGGAGCCAGCTGGTTGGCGGAGTCACGCCACAACATGTTGGGCGACTTCGGCGGACGTATGAAAAGTTTGGTCACGTTTTTAGAGAGTACGAAGGAATTTACTGGAGTCACTTTTATGCTGCCCTCGATTGGGACGATGCAGAGATGTGGCTTGAAGGCGGTGTTCAGAATAAGTGGTCGGTTTCCGAAATGCGTCGTCAGCGGTGGGAGACGCTTGGCAAAGTTGGCGATCCACCTCAAGAAGGCGAAGTCATCACGACAGAGGTTGCAGAAGAAACTCAGTCACTCAGCCTGTCTGAAAACACCCGCAGCAATGATCGCGACTACATCGAAGGCCCGGTTCATGAAGGTCCAGACTGGGGCGACGAATCGAGTTCTGGAAAATCTTCTAAAGATTCTTCGGACGCAAATGAAGAGTCGGACCCTGGGCAGAGCAAGAAAACAGAACGCCCCAAGGCCCGAGCTTTTGAATCTTTCGTTGACATGCCCGACGACGTGATGGAAGCAGCCAATGCGTTTAAGGTTTCGATCATCAGCCACAAATCGGATGAGTGGGAGGCGGTGAAACTAAACGACATGCTTGACCTGTTGGATTCACTCAAGCAACTGGCAGTCGCGGAAGCCACCAGTTAGTGGCTTGGTCTAGATGGCTTGATCGAAAATTGGATCATCTGAACGTCAGAAACATTGAAGGCTTTGCCATTCGTGGAGCGAATTCTCTGAATTCGCTATCCACCCGCACTCTGCTTGATGAAAAGTGACTCAGAATCTGCTAAAAATCTCTTTTTGAATCATTATTGATTATCCAAAAGAGAGATGCAGAGTATGTCAACCAAAGTTGGAATCATTGGAGCAGGCGGGATGCTTCAATATCACGCCAAGGGATTTCAGGAAGCCGGCGCGGAAATCGTAGCGATTTGTGACATGAATGAGGCGGCCGCCAAGAAAGCCGCCGAGGAGTGGAATGCTTCAAAAGTCTACTCCAGCGTTGAAACGATGCTGAGCGAATCTGGCATTGATGCAGTCAGTATCATCGTTCCTAACAAATTCCACGCACCGCTTGCGATCCAATGTCTCAACGCGGGCAAGCATGTCTTTTGTGAAAAACCGCCAGCACTCAATGCTGCGGAAGTTCAAGAAATGATCTCCGCCGCCGATGCAGCTGGAAAAAAGTTGATGTTCAACTTTAACAACCGCGCTCGACCAGAATCTTACAAGATGATGGAATTGATCGCTGATGGCACGGTCGGCAAAATCAATTCAGCCCAAGCCAAATGGATTCGTCGAACCGGCATTCCAGGTTTTGGTGGTTGGTTTACAACAAAAGCTCTCTCCGGCGGTGGTCCGTTAATTGACTTGTTGCACATGGTTGATTTGGCGATGCACTTTATGGGTTACCCCGAGCCAGCCCACGTTCTGGGGCAGACCTTCGACGATTTTATTGATGACAAGTCATTCAAAGGTCCTTGGGGAATTCCAGACAACGCCGATGGAAAAACAGATGTCGAAGCAGCCGCCCACGGCTTCGTCACGTTCAAGTCAGGCCAAGTGCTTACGATGCAAGTCTCATGGGCGGAGATGATCAAACGAGAAGAAGTCTCCGTTGTTTTCCAGGGAACTTCGGCAGGCGGAAAAGTCGAAAGACTCTTCGGCAGCGATGGGCTCGACGAAACAGCCATCGATACTTGCGAGATCTATGTTCAAGAGGACGGGAAATCTGTCGACAAGGAAATCAAAGTCGAAGCCTGTGAAGACATGGGGCGTTCACGTTCGGCAGCGAACTTTATTGCAGCAATCGAAGGCAAAGAGGAGCCGCTAAACACGCCAGCCCAAGCGCTCTCACTGATGCGAGTGATCGACGGTCTTTATCAATCTGCGGAAACCGGAAAACCAGTTTCACTTTAATGTGATGGCGATTTTCGCGGAGCATTTTATCAAACGAATAAGTCAAGAAACGAAATTTTGAGGAAGCAGTCGATGTCACTTAATCGCAAAGTACGAATGGGAATGGTCGGTGGAGGCCGTGGCGCATTTATTGGAGCCGTTCACCGAATGGCGGCGGCCATGGACGGAAAGATTGAATTGGTCGCCGGCGCGTTTTCGTCGAACGCCGAGAAAAGCAAACTCTCTGGAGAAGACTTTTATCTTGATCCCTCCCGGGTTTATGCGAGCTATCAAGAAATGGCCGAAAAGGAAGGCGCGCTTGGCGACGATGGAATCGACTTTGTTTCAATTGTCGCCCGCAACGACCTGCACTACGACGTGGCCAAGGCGTTTCTCGATGTAGGTATCAATGTCATCTGTGAAAAACCTCTCGCGTTCTCGCTTGAACAAGGCAGGCAGTTGGCTGAAGTGGTTGAGAAGAGCGGAAAAGTTTTCGCGCTGACCCACAACTACACAGGCTATCCGATGGTCAAAGAAGCCAAAGCGATGGTGGCAGCGGGTAAGCTTGGAAAGATCAATAAAATTGTCGCCGAGTACCCGCAAGGCTACGCGATTACTGCTTTGACAGATCCAGACGAAGGCAAAATTTCGAATTGGCGAATGGACCCTAGTGTCTCTGGCGTTTCCAACTGTATCGGAGATATCGGTTCGCATGCCGAGAATCTTGCTCGGTATATCACCGGTCTTGAGATTGATGAACTAGCCGCTGATCTTTCGACTTTTATTCCTGGTCGGCCGTTGGATGATGACGGAAATATGTTGGTCCGTTACAAGGGCGGCGCAAAAGGCGTTTTGTATGCCAGTCAAATTTCGACCGGTGACGAAAACAATTTGAACATTCGAATTTACGGAACGGACGCTTCGCTTGAGTGGCATCAAGAGCATCCCAATGAGCTTGTTGTTAAGTACGCGGAAAAGCCAAGAGAGATTCATCGGCGCGGAAATTCGTATAACGGCGAAGCTTGTCAAAAATTCACGCGGCTTCCATTTGGTCACCCCGAGGCGTTCATCGAAGCGTTCGCGAATATCTATCTCTCGGCCGCCGAAGCGATTGCTGACGAACGAAGCGGAAACTACAAGGGTGCGGAGCACTACGATTTTCCAACGGTTCAGCACGGAGTAGAGGGGATGGCGTTTATCGAGGCTGCCGTCAAATCGTCCAAAAACAACTCCGCTTGGACGAAATTGGAAATGTAGATCGCAGTCGAATTCGTGGCCATCAAACCCTCCCCGTGCTTGAGGCACGCCCCTCCCGCAAGCGAGAGGGTTTTGGTTTGTAGGTTAAGTTTCACTGAACGGTAC
>CAZQQR010000066.1:10637-21057 GCA_964595515.1 uncultured Pirellulaceae bacterium | reverse complement strand
GGAATGAAGATGTCAGACGTTGTTCGAATCGCGGTCGGTTCAAAAAACCCAGTAAAAGTAAATGCCGCGCTCGCAGGCTTTGAGGCAATGTTTCCAGGGCAAGCGTTCACGGCCGAAGGGTACTCCGTTGCATCCGGGGTAAGCGATCAACCGATGAGTTGTCGCGAGACTTTGCAAGGCGCGACTAATCGAGCAGACGCGCTGGTTAAGTCTTGTCGCGCAGACTACTTCGTTGGAATCGAAGGTGGCATTGAGGTGATCGATGGAACCATGTTCGCGGGCGCTTGGATCGTGGTGATCGATTCGCAGGGAAACGTGGCCCGAGGGAGAAGCGGTTCTTTTTCACTTCCTGACGAAGTCCAACAACTCGTTGAGTCTGGCGTTGAGCTTGGGATCGCCAACGATCAGGTATTTGATAAACAGAATTCCAAACATGCCGGCGGCGCGGTTGGTTCGCTTACCAATGGTGTTATTTCCCGCCAATCGTTGTATGAACATGCGGTTGCCCTCACTCTTGCCGATTTTCGAAATCACTTCTCCAAGCCTGAAATTTCATAATGCGAATGGTTTATTCCCAATCATGGGTAAACTAAATCAATCAAGATTATAAAAAGTAAGTCTTAGAACTTTTCCCAATCCAATATTAACGATGGCGTTGCTCATGTTCACTCCGCGGTATGTTTCATTGCTGTGTCTTTTTACGCTGTCGTGCACTGCTGGCCAATTCACTATCGCGACAGAAAACGGTAGTTCGAATCGTCCGCCAAATATCATATTGATTATGGCGGACGATATCGGGATCGAAGGGTTTGGTTGTTACGGCGGGACAAGTTACCAAACGCCAAACATCGATCGACTTGCTGCCGAAGGGCTACGTTTTGATCATGCGCATGCTCAGCCGCTGTGTACAAACACTCGGCTTCAGCTAATGACTGGCATGCACAACGATCGAAACTGGATTTGTTTCGGGATTCTTGATCCGAAATCGAAAACGATTGGACACTATCTAAAACAAGCTGGTTACAAGAATTGCATTGCAGGAAAATGGCAATTGCAAAGCTACGATCCGCCAGACTATCCCGGTTCAGAGAAACGCCGCGGACTTGGGATGCATCCCAAAGACGCTGGATTCGACAACTATAGTTTGTTCCATTCGCTCCACACCGAAGACAAGGGGTCGAGGTATGCAGATCCGACTTGGTTGGAGGATGGTCAACTCAAGACGGCCAAAGGCGAATACGGTCCTGACAAATGGGTTGACTACATCAACGAGTTTATGGAACGAGAAAAGGAGAATCCGTTTTTTGTCTATTACCCGATGGCGCTTCCGCACTGGCCGATGACGCCGACTCCCGACAGCAAGTCTTGGGGAGATGTTTCCGGGCGCTTAGTGGCTGACACTGTAAATTTTGCGGACATGACCAAATACATGGACAAATGTGTCGGCAAAATTGTCGCTAAAGTTGACGAGTTAGGATTGCGTGAGAACACGATGATTATTTTTTACTCGGACAACGGTACCCATCTGGAAATTACTTCGCAAACTAAAAACGGCCCAGTTGCTGGTGGCAAAGCGACGCCTTTGGATTCTGGAACTCACGTTCCGTTAATTGCGAACTGGCCAGGAAAGATCCGGGTTGGAGTTTCAAACGCTCTTGTTGACTCAACTGATTTTATTCCTACTTTGATGGAAGCCGCAGGAAAACCACTCGGTGAAAATCACGACCTTGACGGAATTAGTTTTTATCCAAAACTGGTTCGTGACGACCTGGCCGGTGAAACGCGGGAGTCGATTTATAGCTTCTACGACCCTCGTCCTGGCTGGGACAAAGACAGGTTTCGGCTGCATGTTTCTGCTCGAGATCGTCGCTGGAAACTATATAAGTCAGGCAAGCTGTATGACGTCCCAAACGATTTACATGAAGCCAAACCAATCCTTGCCGCAGATGACACGAAAGAAACTGCAGCAATACGAAAGCGTTTAGCAGCGGTTTTAAGTGCGAATGAGCAGCCTCCGTTATCGCTACACCGGAACTCGAATTAGAGAACGAAGATTCGATTGGCATCATGTCTAACGGCAGTTAATCTGGAAGTATTAACAAGACGAAGACGGTAGGAAAAAATGAGCTCGGACAATAGTTTTAAATCAAAGTTGCAAGATTTTGCTTGGCATGCAAAACGTCGATTTGGCGGTTTTTTTTCTAGGGTCGAATCGAGCCTTACGGATGTCAGCAACGGATTGAATTTCTTGTTTTGGTTCCCGTTTGTGGATTGGAAGCGAGCCAAGCAATCGGCAAAGGGTATTGGTTTTCGTTGGGTACTATTTCCGCTTGGTATCATTCCCGTCGTGCTGGCCATCGTGGGAAAGATATTGTTTTCTCCAGTCGAACTTTTGATGGAGTTGTTTCGAGGGCGACTAAAAGGTGCTTGTTTGCGAATTCCGGCGTTGCTTACTCTGGCAGCGCTGATTTTCACCATCACAAGCGGATGGTGGAATGGTTTCGGTGTGAGCAAGGATCGCTACGTCAAGAATTTGACGACGACGTTAAACGAGCAATTGGTGATGAAGGACTTTGACGGTGCTTCGGAGACGTTTGATGAGTTGATGAAGCAGGACTCGGATGTCGATGCTCAATCTTGTTTAAAGTACATCAACGGGTTGATTGAAAAAGACGATCAGGAAAAGCTAAAAGAGGTCTTGGATGAATTGGCTCCGGGCCCCGACCGTCCTCCGGGACTAAAAGAAGCTCATCAATTGATGGCTATCAATCTTTCAAAGGCTCTTCGCCCACAAGAAAGTAATCAACTTCAATTGTTGAAGTGGCATTTGAATCATAGTGGCGACCCGAAAACGCTGGATGCCCATTTGGCATGGGCTGCCTACGCAGTCGCGACCAACAATGAAGATGATGCTATTGAGTCGTTTCGTGCTGCCGCTGAATTTGATCCCAACTACTTGCTTAATCTGGTGATGCTTTACCAGCGACAAGGAGAGACTGAACTTCGAGACAAAGTGTTGGTGCGAGCCCGCGAGGTGTTTGGGAATAAATTGTCAGATTCGCCCGATGACGACAAATCGAGGATCGTGCTTTCTGGGATTTTGATGAATCTTCAAGATTTTGAAGGCGCTCAAAAGATGCTGGTGGACGGCGTTGAGCGAACTGGATCTTCCGAGATCAAAATGGCTTACTCCAGTTTTTTGATTAAGGAGTTTATAAGGACCGCCCGCGAAAACCCATATTCTGAAAACGTCTCGCTAGTAGAAAAGTCGATAAGGATTTCTCCTGATAATCCGCTTGCTCAGCGCGGGTTCAATCGGCTTTACGCTTTGGCAAAAAGTGATCAAGAAAAAGAAATTCTTTTGGAGGCGTTGGAGTCGTTGACCTTGAATGAACCGACGTGTGGGCAAGCCAACTTCATTCTCGGGGTTCTGCATTGGCTGGAAGGTCGAAAACTGAAAGCCATTGAGTACAGCGAGAAAAGCTACGCGCTTTCGTCATCAGATTCCAGTGTATGCAATAATCTCGCCTTTCAGTTGGCGAATGTCTCGTCGCCTGATTTGGACCGAGCGCTTCAGCTTTCACGGTCGGCTGTTGAATCAGATGCTACCAACTCTGAGTTCAGAGATACGTTGGGTACCGTTTTGATAAAAATGGAAAACTATAAAGAAGCGACATTGGAATTGGAAAAGGCACTTCAGGGGCGCCCTGGTTCATTGTCGCTAAACTCCAAAATCGACATTCATGAAAAACTATCGCTCGCCTACGACAAACTGGGTTTTGCTGACCTTTCAAAAATTCATGCAGATAACGCGATCAAAACGAGAGAATCACGCAGGAACTAGGCATCTACCGTCTCTCCCGCACAAATACCTTAAGAGATTTGGTTTGATAGCTTGAGCCGTTGGCCGAAAATGTCCAATCCGAATTTGAGTTGGCACGATTCCCAATTCCAAAATCTGCGTTCTTTCCATTTTTCCAATTGTTGATCGA
The DNA here is from genome assembly GCA_964595515.1 of uncultured Pirellulaceae bacterium. GTDB lineage: Bacteria > Planctomycetota > Planctomycetia > Pirellulales > Pirellulaceae > Mariniblastus. The sequence goes on along the minus strand of CAZQQR010000066.1, from coordinate 17,065 downwards.
AAAAATCGTTTGTTTGGCTTTGAAGTTGTGAACTTGCATCGATCCATATCCGTTCTTGGGTAGTCCTTTCGTGTCGCCCCAGTCGTATTTGTTGGTTGCGTTAGGAATTTGGGCTGCGTTGGCAGGTGAATAATTGTTGGGCCAGAACTCGATGTTACCTTCGTCAATGCTTCCTTGTTTTACCGAATCGACGTTTGAGAAGACTTCTACTCCCGAAACCGTTTTTTGGAAATCAGCCTTGGAACTTGCAGTCGGAATTCCAATCTTGTTAACGTCATCCGTGAAAGCGTTCATGCTGACAAAAACCTTCTGGTCACCAAATAGTTTGGATTCCAATTCCACAAGGTAAGCAATTCGGTCAAATTCTCCGACATTCGCTCGATTATCGACGTCGTATTTGATTTTTGGACCGACCTTGTTCAGGTCAATTTGATACACGAGTTGGTATTCCGTTTTGATCGGAAGTGTTTCAGTAAAGCTGGGGACTTTGCCACCGCGAACTGCGCTTGCAGGTAGTCCAGTTCCGCCTATTAAATTGGGCTCGGCAAGTTTGTTCCATGCAAACCGAAATGCTGTCGGAGTTTTGACTTGGTCCGACGATAACCGAACTGAGTCTCCATCGATCTCAGCGGTCGCGATTTGGAATCCTCCCGAATCGGGACCGATCATTTCGAAATCAGTTGGAGTCGCACCATCTCTGGTTTTCAAGCCACCACCCGTGTTTTTGAATTTGACGGTGAGAGTTCCACCATTCGTTTCGATATCCTCAAACGTTGGCCCGTTCACGACCAAGCTAGTTTTGCCGTAGTCGTTTTTTAGTGCCAGGTTAGCCAGTCGCAGTCCCACGTCTTGTTTGTTTGGAGGATGGATGTCATTCAGCGTAGCGATGTCGTTGATTACGACCATTCCCGTGTTAGGAAGCGTAAGGACGGCCGATTGGGCTTCCCAAAATTCAGGAAGGATAGAGGGTGCTTCTTGACCGTACTGAAAAGGTGCGATTTGCACAAAATAAAATGGAAAATTCCCTTGTTCCCAAAGTTCTCGCCAGCCTTGGATGAGTGCAGTCTTTTTTTCCAGATACAACATGCCGTCTGTATGGTTGGATTCGCCTTGGTACCAAATCGCGCCTCGAATCGGAAACCCAACCAAAGGGTGAATCATTCCGTTGTAGAGCATCGTAGGATCTTGGTGGGACGAGTACGGAGTCAAACTAGCTGGGTATTTTGGCGGAGACTCGACGGCTTCCGCAGATTCAAGTTTTTGTTTTGCATCAACGATCCATTTTTCTGTTTCGGAAATGTGTTCACTAAGGGCATTGTTGTAGGTCTTGGATCCAGGAGTCTTGCCCAAGACCGAATCATAAATACCGGATAGGGCCGGGACACTTCCAAAACCGACCGGCGGTGTCCATGGTTCAACTTTGGTGCCGCCCCAAGAGGAATTCACCAAACCGATCGGCACGTCCAATTCTTGATGCAGTTTTCTTGCCATGAAATACCCACATGCCGTGAAACTACTCACGGTTTCGGGCGAGCATTCTTGCCAATCTGAGGCAGCGTCATCCAACGGCATTGTGGAGGGAGTGCGAGGGATCTTGATATGCCGGATCAATGGGAACTTCGCGGCTGCTATTTCTTTCGCTGCATCAGCTGATCTGGCAACCGACCATTCCATATTTGATTGGCCAGAACAAAGCCAAACTTCGCCAACCAGAACATTCTTTAATTCGACAGTGTTTTTTCCTTTCACCGAAAATGGAATGGAGTCGCCTGATGCCATTAGGGCCGGTAGTTCGACTCGCCAAGTTCCAGACTCATCCGCCGTCGTTGAAGAAGACTGATCTGCCAGAGTTACTGTGACCTTTTCGCCAGCCTCAGCCCAGCCCCAAATTTTGACTGGCATCTGTTGTTGTATCACCATGTTGTCGCCAAAAATGCCCGGCAACCGAACATCAGCTCCGGCGTTGGATACAGGGACGAAGATGATCAGGATAAAGAAAAATCTGATAAAGGAAGTGCTAAATTTCATGGATCAATCTTTTTGGGATCAAATGGGAAGTCGCGAAATAGACAGCGAACTTATTTTACTTCTAAAAAAATGCCGATGCGACCATGGTTTGGTCGAGTCCCAAGAATGTTCTATTCACTACAATGCGGGTTCACAATTCCGGCTAAGTCAAAGCAAAATAATTCCATGAATGTCTTTCGTCTATCCATTCTCACGTTTCTCTATTGCTTTAGTTCTGTCGTCGTCGGAGCTGAAAAGCCAAACGTGGTGATGTTTTTCATCGATGATCTCGGCTACACCGATTTGGGATGTTACGGTTCGACGTTCTACGAGACTCCGAATATCGATCAATTGTCCAAACGATCAGTTAGGTTCACCGATTTCTATTCGGCCAATCCCGTTTGCTCGCCAACCCGTGCAGCCTTGATGACAGGCAAAGCTCCGCAGCGGCTTGGGATTACTCAATGGATCAATCAGCCAAATGATATCCATTTGCCGCTGGATGAAGTCACCATTGGAGAAGCCATGGCAAGTGGTGGATATAAAACGGGATACATCGGTAAATGGCATCTCGGGGAAAAAGACAATCAACAACCTAGCGAACAAGGGTTTACTTGGATGCGAGGTGTGAATCGCGGCGGCGCTCCCGGATCATACTTCTTTCCGTACAAACGAAAGAACAATAAAAAGACCACCAGCGGTGTGCCCTATTGGGATGTTCCTGATCTCGAAGAAGGCAAGAAAGACGACTATCTGACCGACAAACTTACAGACCAAGCCCTCGGTTTTATTTCTGAGAACAAAGACAAACCGTTCTTTCTTTGCTTTGCTCACTACGCGGTTCATACACCGATTCAAGCCCCACAGGCATTGGTGAAAAAGTACCAAGCGAAAATTAAAAGCTCGGGGATGGAGGATTCTCCGGCATCAATCGAAGAGCGCAATGGCGCAAAAACTCGACCGGTCCAAGACAATCCAACTTACGCCGCAATGACTGAAAATCTCGACACGAATGTCGGTCGAGTCATTTCGCATCTTGAATCGTTGGGTTTAACTGACAACACGATTATTGTTTTCACGTCGGACAACGGAGGTCTATCGACATTGAATGGAGGCAGAAGAGGATCGCAAGGTGGTCCAACGGCTTGTCGACCGCTCCGTGCTGGAAAAGGGTGGACTTACGAAGGCGGAATTCGAATTCCGACTATGGTTGCCTGGCCAGAGAAAATTAAACCCGGCCTCAATTCAACGCCTGCAATCACGATGGATATTTATCCAACTTTGCTGGAGTTGGTTGGATTGAAGACTCGACCCAATCAACATCTCGACGGGATGTCGTTGGTTAAAACGATCCATGGAGAAATGGATGACGATTTGAATAATCGCTTTTTGGCATGGACGTATCCTCACGATCACGGGTCAGGACATACTCCAAGCAATGCAATTCGAGTAGGCGATTGGAAATTGGTAAACCTTACCGATGATAAAACGCCAACCGAAAATCGGTATGAGCTTTACAACCTCAAGGACGATCTTGGTGAAGAGAAAAATCTTGCGGTCGAGAAACACGAAAAGGTTCATGAGTTGGCCAAGTTGCTTTCAGAGTGGATTGAATCTACGACCCCAGCACTTTCTAATTAAATCCATTGACTCAAGAAATGTAGCGAGTTGTTTTTAGTCAGATCTTGCGAGATCTGGAATTGGATTTGTTGAGACTTGGCCGAATTTTCTCGGCAACTTAACGTCCCCTGAATTTTCGGTATTCGGTATACTCAACTCCGAATTTAAAATCCTCCTCGCTACTCCACCAGACGACTTATGAAGAACGCAGAGACGCTCCGTCTTGAGCAAGACAAGAATCGAACTGCCAATTGGAAACGATGGGGGCCATATCTTGCTGAGCGACAATGGGGGACGGTTCGCGAAGATTATTCCGCCGAGGGTGACAGTTGGAATTCGTTGACGCATGACATGTCACGGTCAAAAGCCTACCGTTGGGGAGAAGACGGTCTGCTCGGGATTACCGACCGGCAAGGGCGAATCAGTTTTGCCCTGGCGCTTTGGAATGGCAAAGACCCTTATCTCAAAGAGCGGCTGTTCGGACTGACGGGGCCCGAAGGCAATCACGGCGAAGACGTAAAAGAGGTTTACTTTTACCTCGATTCGACGCCAACACACTCTTACATGAAGGCGCTTTACAAATATCCCCAGCGTGAATTTCCCTATCAGTTGTTGGTCGAAGCCAATCGAAATCGAGGGAAAGAAGATCTTGAGTATGAGTTGATTGATTCAGGAGTCTTTGACGACGATCGTTATTTTGATGTGGAGGCAGAATACGCCAAGGCCGGTCCAAACGACATTCTTGTTCGGATCAATATCACCAACCGTGGGCCTGAAATGGCAACGCTTGATTGTCTTCCAACATTCTGGTGCCGAAACACTTGGTCGCACGGACGGACGGGGGAAGGTTACTGGCCCAAACCAGAGATTCGTAAACGTTCCGGCGGTCACGTCGTTGCCAAACATCAATCGCTCGGTGAATATCACTTTTTGGTAGACCAAGGTCCCAATGGCACGGAGCCTCCCCTGCTCTTCACCGATAATGAGACGAACCAAAAACGTTTGTACAACGTTGCCAATGACCAGCCTTACGTCAAAGATGCGTTTCACGAGTATATAGTCAATCAGAATCAAGCGTCGGTTCACCCCGGCCAAATCGGAACCAAAACTGCACCTCATTTTCACCTTGAAATCGAGTCGGGCCAAACGATCACCTTGCAGATGCGAATTTGTGACGACGACTCGTTTCGTAAAATTGGTTTTGATACCAACCCAAGACTAGGCTCCGACTTTGATGCTGTTTTTGAATCAAGAAAAACAGAAGCGGACGAATTCTATGCGGGGGTATTAAAAACCGTTGCCTCGGGTGAGCCAAAAAACATCGCGAGGCAGGCTTACGCTGGGCTGATGTGGACCAAACAATTCTATTTTTACAGCGTTCGAGATTGGCTAAGAGGTGATCCAAATCGTCCCGACCCGCCCGCGAATCGGCACCAAGGGAGAAACAAAGACTGGGGGCATCTTTACAACCGCGACGTGATCTCGATGCCCGATAAATGGGAGTACCCATGGTACGCGGCTTGGGATCTCGCGTTTCACATGATTCCTTTTGCCTCGGTCGACATTGATTTTGCGAAACAGCAATTGTTGTTATTTTTGCGGGAATGGTACATGCATCCCAGCGGACAGATTCCTGCTTATGAGTTTGCGTTTGGCGACGTCAACCCGCCCGTTCATGCTTGGGCGGCGCTGCGAGTATATGAAATTGGGAAACAGAATGGTCAAGCCGATCATCAATTTCTCTCGCGAGTTTTTCACAAGCTGTTGATTAACTTTACTTGGTGGATCAACCGAAAAGACAGAGACGACAATCATATTTTCTCCGGTGGGTTTTTGGGGTTGGATAATATCGGCGTTTTCGATCGCTCCAAAGACGCTCCTTTCGGCGGGCACCTCGATCAAGCCGACGCCACCGCATGGATGGCTTTTTATTGCACCACAATGTTGTCGATCGCGTTGGAGTTGGCGCGGGAAGACCCAAGTTACGAAGATGTTGCGTCGAAGTTTTTTGAACATTTCGTTTCGATTGCGGATGCAATGAACTCGCTCGGTGGTGCCGGACTTTGGAATGATGAAGACGGTTTCTACTACGATCATATTCATAGAGGTGACGATTACATTCCCGTTCGTCTACGTTCGATGGTCGGACTGCTGCCGATGGTCGCTGCCGGCGTTCTCGATTCCGAGTTGATCGAGCAGTTACCGGGGTTCAAAAAACGGATGGTCTGGTTTCTCGAAAATCGGAAAGAACTTTCCAGCCAGATTACTTATCTTGAAAAACGTGGCGACGTTCCAAAGCTTATGCTCGCGATTCCTTCTCGCCGTCGATTGGAGAGGATGCTGGAGTTTCTACTGGACGAAAGCGAATTTTTGTCGGACTACGGTGTTCGATCGATGTCAAAAATTCACAAGGACAAACCGTTCGAGCTAAAAGTGGATGATCAGTCGTTCAGCGTTTCGTATGTCCCGGGCGAATCTGATTCAGGATTGTTTGGTGGGAATTCTAATTGGCGTGGGCCGATTTGGTTTCCTGTCAATTTCTTGGTGATCGAAGCTTTGGAGACCTATTACGGCTTTTACGGTGAGACGCTCATGGTCGAATGCCCGGTAGGAAGCGGCAATAAGATGAACTTAAAAGAAGTCGCTTGTGAACTTTCCAGGCGACTGACTTGCCTGTTCCAAAAAGACGAAAATGGGCATCGCCCTATTAATGATCATGATATGCGATTCGCGGAAAACTCAGCATGGAAAGACCATGTTCTGTTCTATGAATATTTTCACGGCGATACCGGACGCGGATT
>CAZQQR010000066.1:4020-10537 GCA_964595515.1 uncultured Pirellulaceae bacterium | reverse complement strand
GGAAAGACCATGTTCTGTTCTATGAATATTTTCACGGCGATACCGGACGCGGATTAGGGGCCAGCCATCAAACGGGTTGGACGGCTCTGGTAATCAACTGTCTAGAACGTATCGGGAAGAGATAGCACCTAGCCTAGAGTGGCGCTCCGTTTGTCTTCATCTGTGAAGGAATACGGCCGCGAAATGGAATACGGCCGCAAAATAAAAAAGCGTCTCAGTTTTCTGAGACGCTTTGGTTTCTTTATTCAAGTGTTTGACGCGGTTTGCTTGTTTGTTCTTAAAATCGGATGTGGATTTGTGAGCTTCCGCCGCCGATTGAAAAACCGCTGCCGCCTCGGTCGCAACCGCGTCCTCGATCGTGGCCATGTCCTCGGTCGTGGCCTTTGCCATGTCCCCGGCTATGTCCGTGGCCACGATTTCCATTGCCGTATCCAATATTCCGATTGTAGTTGAACTCAATCGTTCTCGAAGGAGCGTAAACGGGCCGAGTTGGTGCGTAGACAGGTCGAGTTGGAACGTAGATCGGTGTCACTGGTCGCCGGACAACCCGGATTGGTCGAGTCAGTTCTTCGACGTCGTCCTGCAAGCAATGAATCGAATCTTCGATCGAGTCCAACAGTCGTTTGACGTGTGCAGTACATCCGATAACTGTGCCGTATCCTCGACTTGCATTCAATTCGACTTGGTCAAACAACGCTTCGAGATCGTGGAATTCAGCATCCAAGGCTCTCAAGTCCGATTTTAAGTGGAACAGGTTTCCTTCAAAGTGAGAAACATCATGAATGTGAGTCGCGAGTCGATTCAACTCGTTGGTGCAGGAAACAATCTTTCGGTATTCAGGAGTGTAACGATAGTGAACGGTCTCTCGAAGAAGCGATCGGGTTTGTCTTTGAATCTTAAGTGCAAGTTCATCGACGTGATCGTAGATGTCAGATTTTGCCTGAGTGGCTAGTGCTGAAACCGTCAGCATCATTGCCAACATCGTAAAAGCAGTTTTCTTGAGATTGAAGTTCATCGTGTTCTCCCAGTTGGAGTTGTTGGGTCTCAAGGCGTCGTTGCCTTGATGAGAGAACTCTTTGCACGATACGTGCCAATTTGGGATTGGATCGCTAGCAACAAAAAACACGCGAATAACCGCGTGTTTCTTGTAATCTGAAGTGTTTTTGAATTCAACTGGCCGTTGTCTTTTTGACGTCAGCCGATTCGTTTTGATGACGTTGTGTTAGAAATCCTTGGAAGGATTCGTTCCCGGGATGATCGGAACACGGGGTTCTTTGGCGAGCGAAAAAGCCAATTGTTCGTACCATTGATCGTGTTGGTGAACCAAGCTTTTGATCTTCTTCCAAATCTCAACCGGAGGTCCAAAGCCGCTCCAATCGACTTTCAAGACACGCACTCCACGTCGCCGCATCTCGCCCAGCAATTTTTGGTAGTTTTCGTAAAGCTCTTGAAGGTAATCCAGTGGGACGCCTTCTTCCTGTTCACGTCCCCGAGAATGCATTCGATCGAAACATTCTTCGGGCGAGACATCAAGGTAGACGAAAATATCCGGCGGCATCACATCGCGGCTCATATTCCGATAAACGTCGACGTACAGTTGGTACTCCTCCGGCGTCATGAATCCGCGTTCCATCGCGGTCGTGGCAAATACAGTGTCGCCATAAATTGGACGGTCTTGAACGACGATGATTCCTTGGTCACCCCACGCCAACTCAACCGCTAACCGGTGTTGTTCGTAGCGTTGACAGAGCATAAACATTTGCATGGCGAAACCACCGCCGGTGTTCTTGCCTGTCTGAAGGTCTTCGTAGTATCGCTCTAGAAAGTGACTGAATTTTGGGTGATGCGTGGGCTCTTCCATGACGCGGGTCGGAAGTCCTTCTGACATTGCCGCCGAAGCGATCGCGTGACACGCATTGGTTTTTCCGGCACCAATATTTGCGTCAATGGCTACAAAAAGCCCTTTTCGTTGACTCGCTTCATCAAATGCCATTACACATTCCTTTTGTTGAGGGACGCAGCCCAGATTCCTTAAATTCTCTACCCGCGTGCAACAAGATACCGCCCGTCGTAGCGGCTGACAACCACTTAAATCTCTGCGCGAAAGCGAGGTTTAACCTGTACCGATCGTTGGGTTTAGTCAGGTAGTTTTTCAATCAAAACGGTTGGTTCTGAGCGATGAATTTACCAGATCGTCGAAAACAAAATTTCGAATTCGAAGTTTTCGTTCGAATCCCGCGTTGTAAAATGTTTCGCAAAATGTCGTGCAAATGGTTCCTTGAATCGAATCGCTTGTGGAAAGCCTGTTGGTAGCGAGCGTGCTTTCGATTGTTGCCGTGCTACAATCTGATCGCCAAACACCGTGGGGGCACGGTGACCGTTTGGAGGCCTCATGAAATTTCGAATCATTGAGTTGCTGTTGGTAACAGCCGTCTGTGCTTTCGCAATCGCTTGTCTGAATCGAGCGGACTACCGCGCCCAAGTTCTTTTCGAGAATTTTGCTTTGCTCGTATTGCTGAGTGCTATCCCAATGGCGATCGGACGAATTAGAGGAGCCCGCGCTTTTTGGGTTGGGTTTGTAACGACAGGAATGCTCTATGTCGGTTTGTCATTGATTCCAGATATCGAAGGCAACTCTCCCCGACTCGTCAGCAACGAGTTCACCACGATCTTGGCGTGCGAAGCTTTCTATTTGCTGGACGAGTCGAATGAAGATGAATTGAGTGACCCGTTTTCAAGCTCTAACAAACAATCCAATCTTAGTCTTGTCATGGGGGCAGGCCAGCGAGTTTTGGATGACGATGCCAGCGATGGTCAGCCTGATGGTCTGTCATTTGGGGAAAGCGAAACCGGCGGAGAAACGGATGGAGACACGGTCGTATTGGGCGGCGGCTTTGGTGGAGGCCGGCCAGATGGAATGGGTGGTCCAATTCGCGAGGCTAGCTTTGATAAGCTAATCGATTTGATAAAACAGACCGTCGACGCCGATTCCTGGGAGGACACAGCTTCTGGATTCGGTACTATTCAGCCTTATCCTGCAAACATAACCTGTATGGTCGCCAGAAGCTCAACGCGAATTTTTGAGTGTTTCGTCGGGATTGCTCACTCTGCATGGGCTTTGTTTCTGGGGTGGATCATTGGGCACGTTTCGCGGTTCGTTTTCGAACGGACGAGGTTAGCGAAAGCAAAGTCATGAACAATGAAATGCTCGAAGCGCATCCATTTGCACTTCGAGCGATTTCAAGATTCTGCACAAGGCCTTGCTCCGAGGTTCGGTCTTTCCGCTCTCATCTCTTCAGACTGTCGCCAGTCCGGCGTCGATGCGCCTTGATTGCCTTGTGAGAGTCTGGAAGGTTTGAGTTGTCAGCGCCTACTCCAACAGTGACGACTTTCCAACCGTCTTCCCATTCGCCATTGTCATCTTTCAGCTTGACGACAACATTTTTCTTTGCAAACTTGGCAGGAATAAAACTGACTTGGTTGGCAAGTACATCGTTCCCCAAGTCGCGAACTAAACCGCATTGTCGATAGATAGTTTTTGTTGTCATGATTGTCTCCTTCGACAGTCTGACAACTCTCTTCAATGGAGGTTCGCGATTTGAAAATGGGATTCTCGAGGTAACGCGTGTCGACAGCGGTCTCCGAAAATCATCAATCTTGACGTGACAACAGAAGATCGAGATAGGCTCCTGATACAAGATGCTCGGCTTCGATTTGTAGCCGCTTCATCAATTCGTTTGCAATTGCGGTTCCTTCGGCTTCCGATTCGCTTTCCTGCAGCACTACTTCCAATTCCACAAAAGTCCCCAGGTTTTTGACTTGATCCAGGTGAACTCGAGTTTGACCAATGAAAAATACCTCACGCTTCTTTTCGACAACTCCAATGATGCCAAGCGAACGTTCAAGCGAAAGTTTGATGGACGCAGTACTCGTTTGCGGTGACCGAACGTAATCCGACGTTTTTGGTCCTTCCGAATCAGGGCGATGGTACGCAATCAATTCTGATGTGCCGTCAGCAAACTCTCGAAGTTTCAATCGGCCACGCCGGCATCCGAAAAAAGTGTCCGTTTGTGTTAGCTGGATGGGACCATCGGTTGCTTGACTGGACACGCGGTTTCGAAATTCTGTCAAATCCGAAACGATTCGTGCTTTGATTTCAATATTCTTGGCCATGATCCTGTTTAGTTCTTCCGTGAATGTTGGAGCTTAGATTCGGCAGAAACTAATTGCTTGAACGCGGAATCCCGGTCGGTTTACCGTCGATGCTCAGTGAATTTTTCTTGATCCAATTCTCGGCTTTTTCACTCTCACTTTTTTTGGCCGCATGCTCGATGAGCTTGGTTCTCTGGTCTGCAAAATCGTACAGAGGAACGCCAAATCCGCACGAAGTTTGAATCGAATCAATCTGGACATCAAAAATCTGCCTTGCGCCTGGAAGACTCTCAAAATGTTGGCTCATCGAGTCCCAGGCCGGTTCACCGAAATAAGTGCAACTGGCTGTTCCGTAGATTCGCATTATGAGAGGAGGGTCTTCGAAGGCACAAAACATAATCGTGATTCGGTTCGTGTCCAACAAGTGTGCTGCCGTTTCATTGCCGCTGCCACTTAGGTTCAACCAAAGCAATCGTTTGGAGCCAAGCACTTTCAGTGCGTCGTATCCCTTGGGCGAAACATTGACCCTGCCATCCTTTGCAGCGGTCGCCACAAAAAACATCTTTTGCTTTTCAATAAATCGAATGAGCTTGTCGTTTAGCTCGTCAAAGAATTTCGCCATTCTGGTTTTCGTAGTTGAACTAGGACTTCATGGCCTTGATTGTATTTTTCATGTAAGCAATGCTGTCGCCGGCAAGTGCATCCACTCCCGGCTCGTAGTCAAAAACTTCCACGCTGACCCAGCCTTGGTAACCAACGTCGTGTAACGCTCGAAAGATCGGTTCATACTCGACGGCTCCCATTCCAGGGCCACGCCGATTCGGATCGTTGGCGTGAAAATGTACCAGCCATTGTTCGCTGTCTCGAATAATATCGGGAATCGGTTTCGATTCGGTCGACATTGCTTTGACGTCGAGATGAAGTTTGACGTTGGGCGAGTCGACTGCTTTCGCAATTTCGATCCCGCTCTCTGCCGTCAGCATGAAATTACCTTCTTCGGGACCAAGCGGTTCTAGTGCCAATGTTATGCCGCACTGCTCGAGAGTTGGAGCGACAGATTTGAACACCTCCACCGCGTTGTTGAATCCATCTTGTTCGCTGACGCCTTCCATTAGATTCCGCTGTGGTGGCGATCCAAAAACCATCACACTTCCACCGAGGTCACGGCAAAGCCGCGTCAGTTCACATAGGTATTCGCTGGTTGCTTTGCGAATATTTGCGTCTTGTGTTGTCAGATGAAGCCCTTCTGTTTTGGCCAGTAGCCAATGAAGCCCGATGATTTCCAAGCCGTGTTTCGCTGCCGTTTCACGGATTTCAACTCGTCGTTCGGGGGAAATGTCGAAAACGTTTTTCTCGATGGTAAACGGAGCGATTTCTATCCCCGTGTACCCAAGAGCTGCTGCGTGAGCGAACGCTTCGTCGGAATTCCAGTCAACGTACATCTCGTTGCAAATCGCGTACTTCATCAATCTCAGTTTGGTCTTGTGGGTATAAAGTTGGAAACGATTAACAGTTTACCAACCTACCAAAATTTACAGAATTCACGAGTGATGCAGAAAGAACCGCGCAATAGTGCCAAGGTTCATTAAACAAAAAAAGCAGGCTTTCAATCGAAAGCCTGCTCAAGAAATTGGTCGCACCAAAAATTGTCTCGTCGACTAGTTTCCTAGGCCGTGCGAATTCGAATTGTTTTGGTGAGCACTCTTTAACGACCCCTGTGATGTTTCCATCGCGTTGTTCACCGAAAGCGGTCGGTCATAGCTCGTCATTGGCTCCATGGATTGATACGAGTTGTCTGACGGGTTAAGTCCAATGTATCCATAAATATCCGCCGCACCAGCTGAGACTTGCTCGAACTCGATTCGGTAGAAATCGTGCCCTTTGGCTCCTGAGAATTGCATCATCCAGTTACCACCGGCATCGGTGCTTGATCGAGACTCACCAACCAGTGACCCAGAGGCATCATAGATTCGGCCAATGATCTGCGTTCCTGGTCGAGCATAACCACTAAAGATCGGCTCAGGAGCGAGCGTGTAGATCTTTTGGCTCATGACCTGTTTAGAAACTGGCAATTGGTGGTCGATCAATCGTTTCGCAATGCTGGATTCGGCAAAATTTGATTCGGAGAAGTTTGTAAACGAATCGAACAGGAAAGAAGGCTCGACTTCGATGGTCACCGTTGCATCATCCGTTTCGCCAAATTGATCCTCGACAAGATAATGAATGGAAACGGTCCCCTCAAACCCTTCGTTCGGGATGAACGTAATCGTTCCGTCCGAATTGACAGTCGTTGTGCCGCCAGTCGGTTGATTGAGTAAGACGACTGCCAATGGTTCGCCTTCTGGGTCGACGTCATTGCCCAAGA
>CAZQQR010000066.1:0-3920 GCA_964595515.1 uncultured Pirellulaceae bacterium | reverse complement strand
TTGAGTAAGACGACTGCCAATGGTTCGCCTTCTGGGTCGACGTCATTGCCCAAGACATTCATCACAACTGGAGTTTCGGCAGGAGTCCTGATGAAATCATCTTCTGCGACAGGTGCGTCGTTCTCACCGTTAATCAACACGACGGCTTCTGCGACTGCAGTGTCTCCAGTTGGATCTGAAACCGTATACAAGAACGTGTCGATTGCAGATTGGCCAGGTGCAAGATCGTCATAACCCTGTGCAGGACTATAGGTCACCGTGCCATCAGCGTTCAACCGCACAGTTGCTCCCGAAGGAAGCTCAGTCGTCTCACCGACGGTCACGGATACACCATTGATCTCGGTGACGGTCAAAGGGTCGGACTCAGGATCAGAATCGTTGCCGATCAAATCAATGATCACAAAATCGTTCTCATCCACATCGGCCGAGTCATCGACTGCAACAGGAATATCGTTAACAGGCGTGACGTTGATCGTAACTGTTGCAGTGTCGCATACGCCTAACTCGTCACAAGCATCGTAAGTAAATGTGACTTGGCCCGTGTAGTTCTGTGGCGGCACGTAATTGAAAGTGCCATCTGGATTCAGCGTTAGCACGCCCGATGCTGGAGGTGTGGCCAAAGCGTAAGTCATATTGGCTGTTTCAGGATCGGAGTCGTTGGTCCCGACTGAACCGGAAATTGCCGTGTCTTCTGAAGTCGTGTAAACATCATTGACGGCAACAGGTGCATCATTAATCGGCGTGACCGAAATCGTGACCGAAGCAAAATCGCAGAGGCCGGATTCATCACAAACTTCATACTGGAATGTATCGGTTCCAAAGAAGTCTGCATCTGGCGTGTAGGTTACGCTTCCATCAGGATTGACGACGACGGTTCCGTTGGCGGGAGGCACAGTAATCAAGCTAATTGTCAGAGTCGAGCTGTCGATGTCGGTGTCATTTGAAACCGGATTGATCGTCACCGACGTGTCTTCGTCCGTCGTCGCAATGTCATCGACCGCGACTGGAGCATCGTTGGCCGGTGTCACATTGATAGAGACAGTTGCGGTCGACGTAGCTCCGTCCAAATCCGTCGCTGTGTAGTCAAAACTGTCGGTCCCGTTGAAATCCGAATCTGGAGTGTAAGTGAACGTGCCGTCAGCATTAAACACTACATTTCCATTGGCCGGTGAAGTCGTCAAAGCGTAACTCATCGCGTCGCCATCAGGATCCGTATCATTTCCAATGACGGTTCCGCTGTACGCTGTGTCTTCTGTGGTTGACGCCGAATCATTCATTGCGATTGGTGCCGGGTTGGTTACCGACCACAGGAACGTGTCGCTTGTCGACAACGCGCCGGAATCGGTTGCAGTCACGACAACCGTGTATGGTCCGCTTTGAGACGCATCCAAATCTAACGTGCCCGATATAATGCCCGTTGATGAGTCGATCGTGAATCCGGCAGGTAGTCCCGTGGCACTAAACGTTAATGTGTCGCCCGAGTCAGGGTCGCTAAACGAACTACCCGCGTCGATCGAAACTGTTTCGCCGTCAACGTTGGACTGATCGGCAATCGGTGAGTCGACGACCGGTGGATCGTTGACTTCACCAATGGAAATGGTCGCAGTCGCAACGACCATCGCTCCGTCAGCGTCAGTTAGTTGGTAGATGAACGAGTCGGTTCCGTTGTAACCCGCATCTGGAATGTAGTCGAAGCTGCCATCCGGGTTAAAGCTCAACATCCCGTTGAATGGACCACTGGTGACGGAAAAACTCAGGGCATCGTTGTCTGGATCGCTGTCGTTGCTGGCAACCGTTCCAGAAACCATTGTGTTTTCAGTTGTTGTAAAACTGTCATTCGCGGCCAGAGGTGCCGGGTTATCGACCAGCCAAGTGAATGTGTCTGATGCCGACTCGCCAAGAAGGTCAATGGCGGTGATGGTAACTGTATGTGTTCCCGTTTGAGACTCGCTTGGATCAATGATGCCCGAGATGATTCCCGTCAATGGGTTAATGGTTAAACCAGCCGGCAAGCCAGTCGCTGTGTACACCAATGTGTCGTCTGGGTCGTCAAAGTTTAATGAAATGTCGAGTGTAACCACATCCGAATCGAGACTGCCTTGGTCAGCCAGAGGAGTCGTCACGATAGGCGTGTCATTCACAGGAGTCACCGTAACTGTCACAGTCGCGGTCGAAGTCGCTCCATCGGCATCAGTAACTACATAGTCAAATGTGTCCGTGCCGTGGAAGTTCGAATTCGGCGTATAAGTAAACGTTCCATCTGAATTGAGGTTCAGAACGCCATCACTAACGCCTGACGAAACAGTGAATGTCAACACGTCGCCGTCTGCATCGGTATCGTTGGTGGCAACTTGGCCGGATACTGATACGTCTTCATCAGTGACATAGTTGTCATCGTTCGCGTTTGGTCCGGGATTGGATACGCTCCAGGTGAATGTCGTTGTGACGGTTCCACCGTTGCCATCGTCAGCGGTAATGTCAACGGAATAAACTCCGTTACCACTTGGTCCGCCAGTAGAGGCACTCCCGTCAAGCGTTCCTGTAATCATTCCCGTCCCTGAATCGATCATCAATCCAGGCGGCAGACCAGTCGCCGAGAACGTCAGGCTATCGCCGTCTGGATCATTAAAGAAGACTGACGCGTCGACCGCTGGCGAGTCCGTGTCAGTATCCGCTTGATCCGGAATGGAATTCGCGATTGGTGTATCGTTCAAGCCGTTGATCGTAATCGTCAATGTTGCGGTTGCCGTACCACCATCGCCATCAGCAATCGTATAGTCGAAGCTCTCTGTTAAAACTTCACTCGTGCCAAGTGCCTGAACCGCCGGGTTCGCATTGTCCAGCTGATAAGTGTAAGAGCCGTCCGAGTTAATCTGAACCGTTCCATAAGTTCCGCCCAAACTGATTCCAACGTTGGTGGTTTGGCCATCAATTGCTGAAACCAGAATGTTGTCTGTGTCGGTATCTGAATCGACTCCATCACCATCGTCGTCGGACAAGACATTACCCATCGCCGTTGTCGTTGTGTCTTCGGTGACTGAGGCTGAGTTGTCAGTGGCGATTGGAGTTGTATTGGCAACATTCCAGATAAACGAGTCGGAAACAGTGCCGCCGTTTCCATCATCGGCCGTCACGGTTACCGTGAATGGACCGCTGGTTGAGGCGGAAGAATCAATGGTTCCTGTTATCAATCCAGCCGGGCTAATGGTCAAACCAATCGGCAAACCAATCGCACTAAAAGTAAGCGTGTCATTCTCGATGTCGCTAAAGTTGCCGCTTACATCAATACTAATCGTGTCGTTATCAATGTTGGCTTGATTCGGAAGTGGTGTGTCGATGACAGGCGGGTCATTCACATCTCCAACCGCAATCGTGACGGTAGCGGTAGAAGCAGTTCCGTCCGCATCGACGACTTCGTAATCGAATGAATCGATCCCGCTGTATCCGCCGTTAGGAGTATAAGTAAACGTTCCGTCGTTGTTGAACGTAACCATGCCGTTGGAAGGGTTTGTTAACTGGTTGAATGTTAGAGCTTCATTGTCAGGGTCGGAATCGTTGGTCGACGCGTCTCCGTTGACTGGTGTGTCCTCTAAAGTGGAAACAGAATCATTCACTGCGTCCGGGGCCGGGTTCACAACATTCCAAGTGAACGTGTCGGTTACGATCCCACCATTTCCATCATTGGCCGTGATCGTTGTCGTGTAAGGGCCGCTTTGGGAAGCACTTGTGTCAACGATTCCAGTCACTAGTCCAGCTGAATCCATCGTCAGTCCGATTGGAAGTCCCGTTGCAGTGTACGTCAGTGAAGCACTTTCGTTGTCTGCAAAGAAGCCCGACAGATCGACGTTGATCGGCTCGTTGTCGAGGCTTAGTCGATCAGGGATTCCGCTGGTTGTTGGGTCATCGTTGACTGGATCGAC
>CAZQQR010000065.1:16980-21144 GCA_964595515.1 uncultured Pirellulaceae bacterium | reverse complement strand
TCTGAAATCTGAATTTTTGGTTCCTAATCTAAATACTAAAACCGGAAACTAAAACCGAAACCTGACTAAAAAATGGTAACCATCATCAACACCGGTGTCGCGAACATCCGCTCTCTCCAAGCAGCCTTTGATCGGCTCGGGACAGAGTGGCGCCTAACCGAAGACGCCAAAGAAATTGCCAGCGCTGAACACTTGGTGTTGCCCGGCGTCGGAGCGTTTGCGGCTGCCGTCGCATCCATTGATCGACTGGGAATTCGCGAAACAATGACAACACGGATTCAATCGCAAGACCAAGCGACACTTTGTATCTGCCTTGGAATGCAATTGCTTTGTGAATCCAGCGAAGAAGCACCAGGATTGCAGGGGCTAGGGATCATTTCTCATCCCATCAAACGTTTTAGCGTCGACGTAAAAGTCCCGCAACTTGGTTGGAACGACGTCTGTCCTAACGATGATGGTGGTCGCCAACCTTTTGGAAAAGGCGAAGCCTATTTTGCCAACTCATTCCGTCTTAAAGATTGTCCCGATGGTTGGGGATTTGCAACATCGGACTATGGAGGCGAGTTCGTTAGTAGTGTTTGGCGGGGCCGAACGTTGGCTTGTCAGTTCCATCCTGAATTGTCAGGGCAGTGGGGGCAAGCACTATTGAAGACGTGGCTGGAGAGTTAGCGGTTTGGAAGAGATAGTCGTTTTGAGGAGTTGCCGATGCGTTCGAAAAAGAAATTGACCTAACGAAGTTCGTCAAGAGTTCGGTGTGTCGTTTGGGTTTAGACCTGACATCAAAGTTTCGAAGATATCTGCAACACAGTAAAAGACAAAACCAAATAGTTACGGATTCAATCAGGAATCAGAAATTTGGACTGGGTAAAACATTGGAGCGAAAACCAATGCGAGCATCATTAAAATTTTGAGGAAGCATGCTTAAATCAAGAATCATTCCCTGTCTGGACGTAAACGACGGCCGGGTCGTCAAGGGCGTCAAGTTTCAAAACTTGCGGGATGCTGGCGATCCAGTCGAACTTTCCTTTCACTACGAAGACCAGGGCGCAGACGAACTTGTTTTACTTGACGTGACCGCGACTCGTCAGGAACGGATTGCGATGCTCGAAACGGTTGAAAAAGTTCGCCAGCGACTTGGGATTCCTTTGACGGTCGGTGGTGGGATTGGATCCATCGAAGATGCTGGTCGTTTGCTCAACGCCGGTGCTGACAAAGTTAGTATCAATTCGGCGGCGGTTCGAAATCCAAAACTTGTTCGTGAAATGTCCGAGCGATTCGGAGCCCAATGTACGGTGGTCGCGATCGACGCCAAATTGACCGACGGAGTTTTCCAAGTGCTTACTCGTAGCGGGACCAACGCTGAGACTTTGGACGCCGTGAAATGGTCTGCACAGGCGGAAGAATTAGGAGCAGGCGAAATTCTACTAACCAGTTTCGACCGAGATGGCACTCGGAGCGGTTATGATTTGCCAATGTTGAGTGCGGTTACTGCAGCCTGCGGGTTGCCGGTGATCGCTTCTGGTGGCGCCGATTCGGTTGAGCACATGGTCGAAGCTTTCGAGCATGGCGCCCACGCTGTTTTGGCCGCTTCGATTTTTCACGATGGAAATATGACTGTCGCTCAAGTCAAAGAACAGTTGGCACTCAATGGAATCAACGTGCGAAAATAGATGGCGCAGCTTTGACGGACTATTAGTTTGAGAAACTGATTCTTCGCAACCAAACTCTGATTCAACTCTTCACTCTTAACCAGTTGCTCTATTTATGATCGTTCCTCAAATACAAATTTCGCAAATCCAACTTAACGCAGGTGCTGATCTCGATTCGTTGGTTGATCAGATCAAACACTGGAGTTTGTTTGGATCGTTGGCTTTGACCGCTGCTAAATCATCGCAGGTTCCAATGCTTGAAACTGCCTTAAAAAGTGTGGGCGGGCTGGTTGATCTAATGATCGGGTTGGATTCATACAACGAGAAAGACGCGCTTACGCTGCTCAATGCTGGGGCCAGTCACATACTTTGTGATAATGCAGATACGGATTTGGGATTGGTGCCGGACGACCGTGTTCGAATGGTTGCCAGGGATGCTTCACCTGACGAAGCGATTCCTGCCGGGTATTTGCTGTCGACTGATGATGCTTCTGTTGATCGAGTTGCTGAATTGGAGATGGCTCGGTTTGATTGTTTGGTGGATGTCGAAAGTTTGACCGCTGATTGGATCACACAGTTTTTCAAAACGGTTTTAGTCACGGATCGTGAGGATGGATTATGGTCGACAGTGATCGTTGATCCGCTGGGCATCGCGTTGGGGTTGGCATATTCCAACGAAGAGAGTCTTCATCATGCGATTGAGAACCGGGTAGGAACCTATTGGTCTCGCTCCCGGGATGGGCTTTGGATCAAAGGTGAAACAAGTGGCGCGACGCAGCATCTTTTGAACATCCGAATGGACTGCGATCGAGATTGTCTGCGGTTTATGGTGACGCAAGAAGCACCAGGGTTTTGCCATCGTAATACGCATTCCTGTTTTGGCGAGGAACGCACCATTCAAACGGTGATTCAACGGCTGGTTGATCGAATGAAGGACTCCGATGAAAAGTCCTTCACGCGAAAACTTGCGAATGATCCCGCGATGCTGGAAACCAAGCTCTTGGAAGAGGCAAAAGAACTTTCGGAAGCCAGCCAAGCCGATGACCAATCTGAGGTGGCTTGGGAAGCTGCGGACGTGCTCTATTTTTCATTGGTTGCGATGCTAAAAAATGGGGTTTCGTTGGATCAGGTTTACCATGAGCTTGCCCGTAGAATGAACCGCGTTGTTCGAAGAAAAAACAAGCTCGAAGAGTGATGCTCGCTGGGGTTTTGCAGTTAAACGCGAATAACGAACCGTTAAAAGAAAACAAATGAGCGAATCTATTTTCAAGATCGTTGACGCTTCAGACTTTAAGGTCGGGAACCTTTCGTCAACCATTGACGGAGCGACGTTGGCCGGTGCACAAGAAATTGTGGATGCCGTGCGTGGCGGAGGCGAACCATCGATCCGCAGCTATGCAAAACAGTTCAACGAACGGACTGCCGAACAGCCTTTGCTGATAGACAGAGCAGCAATGGAAGCCGCCGCGGAACGAATTGATTCATCCGATGTTGAATTGCTTCGCCGCGTGGCACAGCGCATTGGCGAATTTGCTGATGCCCAGCTAGCCTGCCTAAGTGAACTAGAGATGGAAGTGCCCGGCGGCGTCGCTGGACACACGATTGAACCGATCGAACGCGTCGGTTGTTACGCGCCCGCTGGGAATTTTGCGCTGCCATCGACCGTGTTGATGACTTGTGTGCCAGCGATGGTTGCCGGTTGTCCGAACATTGTTTTGGCGACACCTAATCCTTCCGATCTGATGCTGGCCACGGCAGGGATCGCCGGGGCTGATCAAGTTTTGGCGGTTGGCGGTGCACACGCAATCGCGGCGATGGCTTATGGATTTGACGGTTTCCAATGCTGTGATGTGATCGCCGGTCCTGGAAACCGTTGGGTCACGGCGGCCAAAAAAATTGTCAGTGGCGATTGCGGGATTGATATGCTGGCTGGTCCTTCCGAGCTGGTTTTAGTCGCTGACGATAGCAGTAACCCGGAAACGATCGCCGCAGATCTGTTGGCTCAAGCGGAACATGACACCGACGCCAGACCGTTCATGGTCACGACATCGCGATCACTTGCTGAACAAGTGATCGTTCAGTTGGAACAGCAACTTGAATCACTGCCGACCGCAAATATTGCGCGGCAGTCATTGCAAAACGGCGCGGCAATCGTTTGTGATCAGATCGATCAAGCGATTGAGATTTGCAACTCGCTTGCGCCCGAACACTTGGAATTGCACTGCGAAGATCCTGAGTTGGTGGCCGAGCAAATCACGAACGCAGGTTGCATCTTTGTTGGACATGAGTCGGCAGAAGTGTTCGGTGACTATGGAGTTGGACCGAACCACACTTTGCCAACCAGTGGTACATCCCGTTTTAGCGCCGGGCTAAACGTGTTCACATTTGTTCGTGTGAGAACCTATTTGCAACTTAACAAACCCCCTCAATCATTGATCGATGACACGGCAAGGCTGGCGGAGCTAGAGGGATTGATTGGCCATCAACGAGCGAGTTTGCAACGCGGTAAATGATC
>CAZQQR010000065.1:0-16880 GCA_964595515.1 uncultured Pirellulaceae bacterium | reverse complement strand
CGCGAGAGTGCAGGGGATCGGATTCCGCATAAGAAACGAGCGATCGCGCGAGGCGTGTTGAGTGCTACAGGATGCTTCGCCACAAGTTCTTCAACCAATCCGATGATGGAACCATCAAGCGTTTGGTCGACTGGATCGGGAAGCTCAAATGGTGCTTCGCCGAGGCAAAATGAACATGTGCCACACGGTTCATCCAGCGGTTGACCAAAATGAGCGGACATCATGCCCGCCTGGCATTCGGTCGCGGCCGCGAGATTGAGGACCTGTCGAGTTCGTTGGATTTCTCCGGATTCTCTTGATTCGGTTTTCTCAAAAAATGCCTGTACGATCTGCTCTTGGGATTCGAACGGTTTAAGTTTTCGATAGCCATGCACCAGGCCGCTTGCTTTTAGTTCAAGCCAACCCTTTTCTCCAAAATAGTCGAGTGCTTTTACGATCCGCAGTCGGTCGCAGTTTAGCTTTTTCATCGCATTCGGAAGATCGATGGAGAACCAGACTTTTTTCTTGGTACTACACGCCAATAAGCCCCGGACAAACTCCTGCCGTTCACCTTCAAATTTTCCAATAAGCTCCGAACCGGAGATGTTAGGCTTGAAGGAATAGCCGTCGTATCGAGGCGACGTCGATTCTAGATAACCTTCCAATTCCAGATAAGTCAAAAGCGTCTTGGTCACAATTGATCGGATATCGCAGGCGTTGCTCAGCTTGATTGGGCTGATAAAAAACTCGTCTGGTTGACTGGCAATCTCTGAGACAAATTTTTCGATTGAAGGCAATGACGGGGTGTCTCCGAAAACGAAGTTCTCCAGTGTGATTTGGTCTTCAGGAACCAACAGTGTTTCACAGCGTGAGACTTCGCCATCGCGACCTGCGCGGCCAATTTCTTGAGCGTAGCTTTCGATCGACTTTGGTGGATTGTAATGGTAGACATAACGAATGTCTGATTTGTCGATTCCCATTCCGAACGCGATGGTTGCGACCACGATTCGGTTATCGCCGTGCATGAACCATTCCTGAATTTCACCGCGAATTTCTGAATCCATTCCTGCGTGGTAAGCCTTGGCACCAAGTCCTTTTGATTGACACAGTTTGGCGACCTCTTCGGCTGTTTTCTGAAGCGTTACATAAATGATGGTCGCGCCAGGTTCTGAGGATTGGAGTTTGTTGAGCAATACTTGATCGCGATCGGCCGCGGTTACGACTTGTGATCGAAGATGCAAATTCGGTCGAAAGAACTGAGTACAAATTACGTCGTCGGCAGGAATGTCGAACACTTTTTGAATGTCCGACTGAACGGAAGGTGTTGCGGTTGCGGTAAGGCATAACACGCGTTCGACGCCAAGTTTTTCTGCAATGCCGCTGAGTTTCAAATAGTCAGGGCGAAAGTTGTGACCCCACTGACTGATACAGTGCGCTTCGTCGATCGCAAATAGTGAAATCTTGACTCCGTCGAGCGCTCCTCGAAAGCGTTCATTGAAAAAACGCTCGGGTGCAACGTACAGCAGTTTGGCTGTACCACTGCGAATCTTTGACATCGCGTCACGATACTCTTCGAACGAAAGACTGGAGTCGAGCCGGACTGCGGTGACGCCTTTGGATTGTAGTTGGTCAATCTGGTCTTTCATCAGCGCGATCAAAGGCGAAACGACCACAGTCAAACCATCCAGCATCAAAGCAGGAAGCTGGTAACAAAGTGATTTGCCCCCGCCTGTTGGGAATACCGCCAACGTTGATTTGCCGTCGATCAAACGAGTGATCACATCGATCTGGCCCGTTTTAAAATCATCCCATCCAAAATGTTCTTTGAGAACGACGTGAGGATCTTGAATTTGTGTTGCCATGGAATTGTGTTTGGAAAGGACGCGACAGGTGATTTGTTGATTCTAGCTAGGTATTTTAATAGTGTGGGTTTGAACACTAAAGGGGCGAGCCCAGCGCACAAAAAAAGCCAGCGAGGATTCGCTGGCTTTCGATTTTGTGGCGAGGATCGAACTAGATCGGTGTAACCTGTTCAGCTCGCGGACCTTTTGGGCCATGTCCTTCTACGTATGAGACCGTTTGGCCTTCGCGTAGTTCATCAAACGTGGTTCCTTCAACGTTTGACATGTGAAAGA
Organism: uncultured Pirellulaceae bacterium; assembly: GCA_964595515.1. Taxonomy (GTDB): domain Bacteria; phylum Planctomycetota; class Planctomycetia; order Pirellulales; family Pirellulaceae; genus Mariniblastus. Next base: position 14,766 of record CAZQQR010000065.1, on the reverse strand, counting down.
ACATATCCTGTTTTGTTCCCGTGTCGATGAATCCAAATCCTTTGTCAGTCAACTTCTTAATCTTGCCTTCAGCCATTTCTACAAACCTTAAAAACTCTAAAATTGGGTGCCCGACTCTGAATCAAATTTCAGAATTGCACCTGTGACGGTAGTATATCGGAATATTGCCTTAGTCGGAAACAAAAATTCATCAAATTGAGCCCAAGAAATCAACAAACTCATCAAAAAATCCTTATTTTGAGGGCCCTAAAGCAAAAATTGAGTTGTGGATTTCTCCTTGCAGTCGTTCCTGGTCACTCGTGCGAATCGAGTAATTAATCGACATTCCCCAAGTCGGTCGAAGATTCGGCACCATCAAAACGACGGTTTGACCGTCTTCTTTTAAGTGGGCATCAAGAATTTCCAATCGCCGTTCGTTGTAGTGTTTTGAGCCGTAGTTCTTTGTACGTTTTAGATCCCAAGTCTGGATCGAGTAGTTTTCCGGGTCATTGGCGGATGCCGGATCAACTTTTCCGCTTAGCTTGATTTCGATTTTTTCCGGTTTCGTTTTAAGACCAATCGGGAGGTGCACCGGTTTTCCCGTGTATCGAATTCGGTAGAGCCCGCCCGGTTGATGTTGAGAACCTGCCCATGCAAACATTCCGCAACTGTAAAGCTGTCCGTCCGTTGGATGGAAGCGACCACGCATCACGCCCGTCGGAAATTTAGGAAGCGGAAACTCACACATGCCACCTTGGAATTGCCCGTTCACATTCTCATGTGGCACGATGTAGACTTTGCCGTAGCCGTAAGAGAAATTCAAAAGCGAACCATTTAACGGACCCCATTTTTCGCTCTCCACCCAAAGCAGCTCAGAGGGAGAACGATCGAACTCGTTGGTGATCCAGCACAGCGGCTGATCCATGGCAGCGTCTGAGCTGTCAGTCACGTCATGGTAGCCGAACATGTTTCCGTAAAAGCCGCCGGGCTTAACCCAGTTGATTCGGTTCTTGGGATTCCAATGACCTTCCTGATCAGTAACGACGAATGAACCGTCAGGATTGATGCAGACTCCATTGGCCGCGCGAAAACCGTTGGCCAGAATTTCTGTTTCCTGACCATCGCGGCTAATTTTTAGGAGCGTTCCATGATGAGGAACAATCGCTGTTTTGGCGTGACGGGCTGATTTAGCATAGTAGAAATTTCCTTCGTCGTCCGTTTGCAAGCCCATCGCAAACTCGTGGAAGTGCTCGGTGACCTGGTGGTCGCTGTTAAGACTTTGATACCAGTCTGCCTCACCGTCATTGTTTAAGTCATGGAGGACGACCAATTGGTCACGGCAAGTCACATGAGCTTTGCCATCAATCCACCTAATCCCCAATGGCTGGAACAGCCCAGCAGCAATACGCTTCCATTGAAGAGTATCTGATTTTGAAATACCGCTGACTTTCCAAACCGAACCATCCCAAGCTGAAACAACCATCGTGTCCCCATCGGGAAGAAAATCGAGTCCAGTCAAACGAAGCTGCGCGTTCCAAGGGTTCTTTGTTGGCCGCTTGAAAACATCGACAGCAAAAGGTCCGGAGTCGTCTCCTCGAACGATTTCAGACGTCAATGTCTCGGGATAGTTGGACGGTCCTCCTTGAGTGAGAGTTGAGAGGTCTCGTGGTTTGGAGATGACCCCGAGAGGTTCGGCAAACTTGGCCGCCTGTTCTCGACTAGTGATCGGAACATGAGAAATGACAATATTGACTGGCCCACCAGCTGGAATTCTTAAGCGAAGATTGCCTTGCTCCCATTCCCATTTCGCATCATTGATTCCAGCAACATGAGCAAGCAAGTTCCCTGAGTCCGCTTGGTGAACGCCATCTTCGACACCGAGAATCTTGGCATCCAGAGACTTTGATCCAAACGATCGTCCAGCGGATTCGAGGATCGCGTTGTTGTCGGATTGCATCCAAAGGCCAATCAGGTTTTCTTCGGTGCGCGATTTCGGATTGGAAAATTCCTTGTTCGAAAGGGCACGTTGGTAGAATCCCACCGATTCGATTTCACCGATGAAGGCCGGTTTGGCTGGAAAGTTCTCATTTGTAAATCCGATTCTTGCGACTTTTTGTTTAAGCGGTCCTTTCGGCCGAAGCTCGCCACCGCCTGATGGTTTTCCATCTACAAAGAATTTGATTTGGCCTGATTTTGCATTCCATGTCATCCCAACATCATGCCATTGGCCGTCGTCAATCTTTCGGTTGGATGTGACTGCTCCGACCCAGCCAATGTCGTAGGTTAATCTTCCATCACGAACGAAAAACGTTTTTCCATTGGGGATCCACTCTTGTTGCGACTGCGTGATCGCAAAAATTGTTCCACCATCGGTCGTCTTGATTCGCGCGAGGATCGTAAAGTCTTTTTTCAACAGGTTGAACGCTCGTCCGTTCTGAATCTCTCCAAACGTTGAGCCGTCGAGCTTGATTGTTTTACTACCAGTGTTCGATCCAGCTTTATTGATTCTCGATTTGCTATCTTCTGAAACGATCGCGATCGAATTCGGGTTAATATTCACTGGTTCGCCGGAATCGAATTTGGCGACTTGGAGCATGAGATCTTGATCGCGTTTTCCAAGGTTAATGTTTCGTTGGAAAACGGGCTGGTCGTCAACAAATTTCAAACTGGGTGTTTCAAGTGCCGCCGTTGATCCAACGGTGTATTTAATGATCGTTTGTTTGCCGAATCGGTACATGCCTTTGTATTGAGCCCACTCCCGATCCAATGGTCCGTAGTGTTTGCCGTCTCGACCAACCAAGCGGTTGTCTTTGAAACTGCCGTCGGTCGGTCGTCCCCAACCGGGAGCGGTCGGGTTTTCGAAGTGAATTTTTCCAGTGACATGAGGGTGACGGCCATGGGTTCCGTTAAAGTGAATCCCTTCGTAGTCAATAAACTGCCCGCTCCAAGCCCCCGCCAGTCGCATCGTGTCATGTTCGTACATCATCCAATACTTACCAGACTCAACACCGCCGGGGCCGTCGTCCAAACGAATGGCGATTCCTTTTTGTGCGATGTTAGATCCGTCCCGCGAGACTTCGATCGTATTGATGAAGCTCGTTCCATAATCCATCTGGGTCCAGGGCCGAGAGATAATGGGTCGAGGACCGCGAGAATCACCAGTAGGGAGTGAGGCCAAATAAGCGTCGTTGAGTTCAGTCAACTGGCTGGGATTGTTTCGTTTCAAAAAGTGCTCTCGGATGTAATGAATGACTTCGTACTTTTGCTGAGGTACCATCCAACGCTGCGGATTCATCATCCCATAGCCATGTGTCAACGTTTGGTACATCCGATGAGGATCAGAGCCATGTTTGAATTCGCCACTGGCAAACCTCAATGAAGTTGGCATCGAACCTTCTTCTTCGATCGTGCCGTGGCAACTGGCACAGCGCAGCCGATAAGTTTCCTTGCCGCGTTCCAACGATTCGTCGCCAAGGCTGGCGATCAGACCGGCATGGTCGACGCGATTTTCGTATTCAGGAAGCGGAGCCAAAACGGCGATGTTGTCTGGTTTCAGTTCTGCAGCCCGAATGGGACCACCGGTGGCAATTTCACCAAGGTAGCTGACCAAGTCCAAAAATGAACCTCGGTTGTTGAGTTGATTAGCCAAGCCTTCGGGCATGCTGGAGACTTTTGATTTTTTGTAGTCCTCGACTTCATCAAGAGCCATCGACAGTGGTTCGGTGGCGTTTTCGATTGTGTCAATCACCAGAGTTTTCTTGGTCTCCTCTACGAGGATTCCAGAAAGGGTTGTCCCGTCCATTTTGAGAACCTGCATCGTCTCGTAGCCTTCTTTGATTTTGGCCGAGGGTGACAGGATTGACTCGATCAAGTGTGAAAGTTCAACCTCTCTTTTCTCGGTCAAATCAGGCCCGAGTTTTCGTTTGCCATTTTGAGACTCATGGCAGCGTGCGCAATTCATTGAAGCTTGATAGAACAGGTGGGCGCCCCGCTCAGGGCTGCCAAACTTTTTTGCTTCCGCCGATAGCTCTGCCAGCGATTCAAGTTTGAGTTTCTCGGTAAGCGAATTTCGATTTTGACCAAAGGAACTCGAAGCAGAACACAAGGCACAAAGTGAAACGAGCAGGCAAGATCGGAGAAACAAGTTTCACCTCAGGTACAAAAAACTGGTTGACGATGCACCATGATAACAAGAAATAGCTGGGGCACGCTTGGTGGGATTTATTGAACGAATCAAAGCGAAAGGTAGCAATGCTCGTTGGATACCTTTTTGCAACACAGCGTCAGGGCACGATCTCGTCTAAGCTCTTGGTTCCATCTCAAAGCCGACATTGCAAAACTAAACAACCAATTTTGATCGGCGGTACGTTTCTTAGGCCAATGGGTCGTCGATAGAATCCAGGCCGAGTTCTTCAATCGGCTGGGCGAAAATGTCACCATCACGGGCGGGTAGGTTGTCGGCGTCCTCGATCGTTCCCTCGTAAGGCTCGACGTAAAGGCGATGCTCGCGAACGTCGATGACTTTGACGACATCGCCTTTTTCGATGGCGAAGCCTTGGCTGATCGCGTCGTATTTTTCATCGTCGACGACGACAATCCCGCTGGGTAACATTTTGGTTTTGGCAACGCCGATTCGGCCAACTAAGGTATCGTTTCGTTTCTTGTAGTGAGAACTGTTGGGAAGCACGTCCTCGGGTTTGATGTCGCCAATCAAAATTCGTTTACCTAGGGGCGTGTGCGGCCAGACTTTGACCATGAACGCTAACAATAATGGCAACGCAAAAACGGTCAGCAATAGAATCAGCGCGCCCGACGCCAAGCCATCCATAAAACCAGTCACGATCGCAGATACGATCAATGTTCCTGCAACAATCCCCAGGATACCTGCAGACGGAACGAATAATTCAACCACGACTACAAGTAGCCCTGCAGCAAGCAGAATCAAAGCGATATAGATCAATGCCATAGTTTGAGAAGCTACCGAGGGAATCTAGGACTATCTGGAATCAAGAATTTGACTACGTGTGAATGATACGTTCGACCTATCCCAGATTCCAGAGCAATGAGCGTTTTGAGTCTCCTTATAGTTCTGTCGAAGCTAAAAGCTTCAAACGGGGCAGTTATCTGGCTCGAAGAGATGACGACTCGTTGATCGTTTCGCTTTGGTCGGAAGAAAAGTGGTTTCGGACGAACTTGTATGAGAACGCTCCGAGTAGATCCCCACGCTGACCGGAGTGGCAATCAAGGCATGAAGTGTTAGCTCGCAGCGAACCAAGCATTCGAATCGAATTTTCTTCTTCTTGAATGACGATGTCGCTCGTAGATTCCAATTGTCCGAGTGAGCGCTTTTCAAAATTGTCCAAAGCCCGCGTCTCAGCGTTGCCGTCATTCAACTGGTCCATTCTGGGTAAGGCATCAAGAACATAAGCACGTGGCTCATCGAATTTTTCCAGGCTGACAAGTTGGAGGAACTCATTCTTCCATTTTCCCAATTCAAGGTTTTTAGGAGCCTGTTGTGGAAAATGAAATGCATGAGCTAGAAATCCTGCTGCTTGTTTGGGAGCAGCAACATATCCGAACGTTGCCGGCTCGACAAAATCCTTAACATTTAAGAAATGAAAGTGGTTTTCGTTTGAAAGATTCGTCAAATCAAATGAGTCATTTTGATGTCTAAAAATTCGTTCCCAGTTTGTCCATGCGCTGTCATCTGACTTGTCTTCATTCGGACTGGTTTTCATCGGATTGAATCCGATTGACTGAGGGTCAGGAGATTCTGCCAACCATTCGCGGACCGGGCTCATCCGAACGACTCCGAAGCCCAACGAGCGAACAAATCTCTCGTGCTGTTTGTCATGAAATAGTTTGAGGGTGGTACGGCGACTGAAAATATCATCTGAGTCGTTTGCCCACTGCTCCATTATTCTCAAGTTGTTCTCGGTTTCTGCGGTGAGAGCCTTCGCTGGCTGGGTTGTTTTCTGTTCTTCATAAGCCAATCTAGGGTTCAAATCTACGATTGGATATTCCGCTCGAGCTTTGTGCAATCGTTTGAGGTGGGAAGGCAATACCATGACTGAGAATAAAAGTGCAACAGCCAAGCAACACAGGCTAACTTTGAAAAGGTGTTTCTTTGTCGCGGGTTTCCCATCGAATGGTCCGGCACAAAGTGGTGAGATGATATGAAGCCAGGCGATGCTTGCAGCAGCTACATATCCGATCCCCAGCGATGCCAAGCCAATAATACCCAGCACGACACCTGAAAGACGTCGCGATGTAAATACAAAAAAGATTGATGCGATAAATCCAAATATGAGCGTGCTGGCAAAGCCTTCGGCTGTCATCCAGCGTTGGGAGTAACAAAACGCTACAACACTTGCGATCCCAACAAAAAAGAAAAGGTCGCCTATGCCAAGTTGCCAAACTGGATGAGTTAACGCTTGATCAAGCTGTTGAGGGTGCGATGATCCCTTTGTATCGTTCATCATTGTCGCTCACTTTGACAGAGTTTGAGGCCAATGGATTGTAAGTAGAGCCTAACGGAAGGCAAGAAACGGAAGACAAGAAAAGGAATGCTCAAATCCGTTCGCTGGATAAACACTGTTTTGGGTTGCTCCGGAAAATCCAAGGTTTGCTCAACGTTTAGGCATGTTCAAATTGAATTACTACTGTTCAGCAAGCGTGACCACGACGCGGTTTCCTTTGGCTTCTACCACGACGATTTCTTGATCTTTGTCGATTAACAGACCCTTGGAAATCACGTCGTATACTTTGCCACCAATTCTGGCTTTGCCGGCAGGGAATAGACGCGTAGTCGTGACTCCTTTTTGGCCGTTCAAATGGCTCCAGTCGACAACCGCTTCAGGGTCGCTGCCATCGAGTCCTGTTTCGTTTCGATTGATTGGTTCTAGCATTAACCGTTTGAAGTACGGTGAATTAGGAAGAATTTTTCGCAGTGCAAACGCGCCGCAGACGATTCCAAGTCCGGCTCCCAATACTGGCATCAATGAATAAGGAAGCTGGCGCACTTCTGCACTGTTCATCGGAACAATGAATGACTGCGAAGCCAGCACAAGTGCAATGATGATCATTAGTAGCCCGCCGATGCCAAATATCCCGAAGCCTGGCAAGATAAATATTTCGATGCCGACAAACACAACGCCCACCAGGAACAGCAGGACTTCGACCCAGTCAGCGTTGCCGCCCAGAAATTGACTCCAGAAAAACAGCATAAAACAAACGGTTGCCAAAAATCCTGGCAGGCTTAGGCCCGGCGCGGACATCTCAGTAGAGAAAAAGAAGAAACCGGCAAACAGCAACCAGGGAGCAACAAAGGGCGACGACAAAAAGTTTGCGATGTCTTCGACGAAGCGGTCGGTTTGCGAAGCCTGAAGTTTGCGTGGGGATTCTTCAAGCTGGTAAAACAACTCGATGTCGTCCATGTTTCTGGCAATCGTTCGTGCAAGCGAAAATCGTTCCGCCGTAGAAGCATCGATGCCTTCGCCCAGTCCAACCGGTCCCAGCGGTGCCCAATCGTCTTTGGAATCCAAAGTTGCAAACTCGTCGTTGCTGAGCAATCGAATCTGTCCTGTTTTTCGATTTCGATATCGAGTCACGATCATCGTTGGGTCAAGCATGCCAGCCATCGAAGACCAATCTCGTTGCTTGGCGTCAGCGAGCGCCTCTAGCATTGGCTGGAATTCTTTTACCTCTTCGGGCGTGTAGCCACGATCAGGATCGAGTGAAGTTCCACCAAGTTTTGCATCCGGGCTCAAAATCAAATGGTCGCAACCAAGCGCCAAAATTGCGGCGGGACCACGAGCAGACTTTTTGACAAACGCAACCGTTTTGTATTTATCTGGATCCAACTCAGCGAGATACTGAGCCAGCCGTAGACAAGATCGCATGTCTCCGTCGGCTTCGTCCATTGTCAAAATAATCAAATTGAAATCAGAATAGGCAAGTTGATTCCTTAACGATCGAACGGACCATTTCGAAGCTGACGAATCGATCATGTTGGGCAGTTCCAACCGAACCGCTTTCCAACTCTTGCCATCAGCCAAGCTTTGCTCCAGAGACTCCGGTGGAACATTGAGAGCCTGGGCAAGCTCGTTTCGCGATTCGGGATGAAGGCGGATTAGGCCGTAATCGGCAAGCTCTTGACTACTCAGTAGCGTCATCTCACCGCGTTTAGAAATCGTTTTTGTTTCATTCGCGTCGAGGGAAGCTTCCAGTTGTTTCAGTTTTTCACCGTCGACATAAATGATTCCTCGCTCTCTGGATTCCACGCGATAGAGTTCCATGTCTGCATCGACCATGCTTTGGACTAATGGCACCGGAAGTGTCAAACGTTGAGATGCGACGCTTTCGTAAATCGTCCGAACTAAGACGTCGATTTTTCGCTCGTCCACGCCGGCCCGGCCGATCGCAGTACCTTGTTCCATCGCCAATTGATTGGCGGCAACGGCAACCAAAACCGCGTGCCCATTTAGCTGGGCTTGGTTTCGTTCTTCCAATCCTTCAAGCCCGCGATTGGACGGAACGTAGGCGATGGTCTGCACTCGGTTAAACACAGGGTCACCGAGAAACCTAGCAAGCGCCTGGCAGGCTTCCCGTTCACTCCCGCTTCCAGTTTTGCCATTGGAAGTTTCAAACTCCAATACAACTACGGGTCGTTCTTCAGGGCGGACGGCAAGAGGTGCTTTATCTGCCAGAGTCTTCAACGTTCGTATTAGGTTCGAACTGACTTCCATCGTGATTGGAAGTGAAACGCGAACGAGATGTCCAATTCGTTTTGGCTTTTCCGTTTGTTCTTTCGGCGCATCGACGTCGGGTTGTTTTTTCTCCTGACTCATCCCTGATTGAGGCGTGGATGAAACAAGGAAAATCAATGTAACTACAAGCCACGCCAACGGATAGAAAGTTCGAATTTTGGTTGGACGAATCATAAATTGGTGTTTCAAAGAAACGTTCGCTCAGAATGGAAAAGGCGTGATGTTAGCATCAGCACTCATTATAGGCTTGGTGGCACCCAAGGGAAAATGATCAGTCATAGGTTCGTGAACGTGACATTCAACTGATTTGACGAACCGTTTATCGTTCATGCCAGCTCAATTTTTGACGGCGGAGCTTCAAGAGTCTTGGTGAAAATTTTGGCCGCATCAAAAATATGAACCGAAAACCAAGCAGGACGAACTACACCAAACCAGCCTGCTATTTCTTCGAGTTCGCCACCAGTGGTCGAAACCCACCGTACGCCATTCGTGTGGCATCGAAAACAAGTGAATCAGGATCCATTAGCGGGGCGACTAATTCCGCCATTCTTGGGTCAGTTTCAACCTTTTTGTTTACAAGATCACGTGCCTCCCGAGATTCAAAAACCACCCATCCGAAAATGATCGCCTCGTTCTCTGTGGCGGTCAAAAGATCAACAAATGAGCGTGTTCCATCCCGTTTCATGTCGTCGCCGACAAACTCCAGGTAATCCAAAGCGCCATGCTCTTTGTAAATCTCGGCAACCGCCTCAGCAGCAGTTTGGTACTCATCAATTCGACTACGCTGAATGGGAAAGACGAATCCGTCAATGTAATGAGGCATGTTTGCACCATCCGGTAAAGGAACGAGTCTCTTGAGGAACGAGTCTCTTGAGAACAATTTCGATCGAACGTGGGCTTAGTCGTTTCGAAACATCAGCCCGTTCACTTCTTTTCAGGTGCGGGTAATTCGTTCTCTAGTTTTGCAAGTAGTTTTTCAGCCATCGAACGGTAGAGGAAAAATCCTTGGTACTTTAACGCACCTTCTAGTGTTTTTTTCGCGTCATCGTTTCGCTTCATTTCTGCAAGCAGACATCCGAGGAAGTAATCGATTTCGGGAGAGCTTCCACGTTTTTGGGCGGCTTGGGCGAGTACAGATTTCGCTTGTTCCAGTTCACCAATTTTCAAGTGGATGTAACCCATCGTCGCTTGAGCAACCAAGTTGTTCGGAAGTGCCCGGAAGTTCTTGATCGCCAGCTCTTTCGATCTCGCACGTTTTGTTTCGTTGTCGCTTTCGATCAAGCAAAGTGCGTACATGTTATTGACGTCGAAATTGTCAGGTTGTTGGGCAACCAACGATTGATAATGGGCTTCGGCAAGTGCGTATGACTCTCGAGAAAATGCAATTCGGGCTTTGAGGTTTTTAGAAAGTAGCGTTTCTCCCCCAATGGTTTCTGCCTGTTTGATCGCTTCGGTTGCCACCGGAAGTTTGCCACGACTGATCGCCCAATTGGCATGCTCCAGTTGGACGTTGGCGTTTTTCGGATACTTGGTCGCGGCGGCCGCTGCCCATTCGTCCGCTTGTTTGGTGTCGCCAGTTCGGTCGAACCAACCTGCGACGATTGACTCGGGAGTTCGGGTTGCGGGTTGAACTTGTTTAAGTTTGGTGAGGTACTCGATCGCTTTCTCAACGTTTTTTTGTTTGAACTCGAGTTCGGCCGAAACCATTAGAACTTTTGCATTGTCGGGCGTTGACTGACGTTGTTTGTCGAGCAAGACCCGGGCATCATCCAACCGCTGTTGCCGCACGGCGACGTCGGTCATCGCATCAAGATATAGCGTTTCGTAATATGATTTTCCTTTGGCGGACATTTCGCTTTTGGCGATCAAACGTTCCTGCTTCTCCAGCAGCGCCAGTGCGTCTGTCAGACGGCCTTCGTTGATCGCCAGTCTTGCAAACGCGGAATAGGTGGCGGGGTTGTCTGGGTTTTGATTGGCAGAACGCTCAAGCAACAACCGTCCGGCTTTGGTGTCTTCGATGGCGAAGCTCAGTCCAGCAAGCAACAGATCCGTCGGTGGGAAATCGGGATCCTTGGCTTTCTGAGCTTTGAGAATTTCCACCACGCGGCCAGCGTTGCGGAGCTGGAATGCAGTAACTGCCTCTTCAATAACCTTTTTCGTTTCCGGTTGATCGGAGAGCTTGCCCGGAATCAGATTATCCAATTCTCGGTAAAGTGTGTCGAATTGAGTTTGCGGAGACTTTTTCGCAATATCCGACGATTGAAGCGGAGTCTTTGACGCACTGTCTTGGGCCGAAGGGGTGGTCGAAGAGTTTGCGCCGCCGTCAAGTTGTTGCGGCGGTTGATATCCCGTTCCTTGTAGTTTGGGAATCTGGCCCAGCACCACGCCGGACGAAACCACTTGAAAAGCAAAAACGATAATCACGCAAAGTGAAGTAGGGCGCACGGCTTGATCCTCTGTTTTCTAAAGCTTGATTGCTTCAAGAATTCTCGCGGTTGCATTGGAACGGTTCAATACATAATAGTGCAATCCGGCCACGCCTTGGCGAATTAAGTCTTCGGTTTGCGTGATAGCTTGCTCAACGCCAACTTCGAACTGAGCTTCTGAGCTTTCGTCAGCAGCAAGATCATCTACGAATTTCTGGGGAAGTTTTGCTCCACACAACGACGTGATACGTTTGATTTGTTTGAGACTCGTTACTGGTAACAGTCCAGGCACGATCGGTGTATTGATACCTGCCGCAACGCACAGGTCGCGAAAACGGAAAAAGTCATCGTTGTCATAAAACAACTGCGTCACGATCGCATCGGCACCTGCATCGACTTTGCGTTTGAGATTTTCGATGTCAACGTTCAGGCTCTCTGCTTCTACATGCTTTTCTGGATAGCCCGCAACAAGAACGCCAAAGTCGTTGAATTCCTGATTGATCAGTTCAACTAGTTCATTGGCGTAGCGATAACCACCATCCGTCTGCGTAAATTCTGTCTCGCCTTGAGGCGGGTCACCTCGAAGCGCGACGATGTAGTCGACGGACTGCGATTTTGCTTTTTCCAGATAGACGCGTAAGTCATCGGCGGTGCTGCCGACCAGCGTCAAATGAGAGGCAACAGGAACGTTAAAGTCCTGTTTGACTTTATCAATGATCGCCAACGTTTTGCCCTGCGTCGAACCTCCGGCTCCATACGTGCAAGTGATAAAGTCCGGTGAGAACTTCATTAACTTCTCAACGTGTTTGTAAAGACTCGCCTCTCCCTTTTCAGTTTTCGGAGGAAAGAGTTCAAATGAGACGACGCGTTTAGAAGCGAAAGTTTGAGCAAGTGACATAAAGCAAATCAGTAGTAGCGAATGGTGGCAATGTGTTGGCAAAATGGAACAGAGTTGATCCACCGTTTATCATATTCTCAGGAGCCCAGAATCGACAGTGATCTATTCGAATACCGATTTTTGTGACAAATCGTAACGTCATCGACTTGGGTTGTAGCGATTTCTACCGTCAAAGCGAAATCGGTGTGCGGGACAGGTCGTCAGGTCGTTCATTTTGGGTCGATTCGAACATGTCGTGGACGAGCTGAATGTCGCAGGGTCTTTGGGGTACGTCGCGGCGTGCGAACATTCGTTTTTGAGTTGTCGCGACGATTTCAGGTGGCAAAACACCAATCGCATCAAACGTTCGGGCGTAATTTACAAAGCTTGGAACATTCGTTGTGGCGAACCCATAAACCATCGCCGCAGTCCCGATCAACTTGCCAGTAAAGATGCAGGTGTTGATCGCCGTTTTCGCATAGTCACCGATGATGCAGCCAACAAATTGCATTCCGGTTGAAACTTTCTCGTCACCATAAACCATGTTAACGATTCCGTAGGTGTTCTTGAGATCACTGTTACAAGTTCCTGCACCTAGGTTAATCCAGCTTCCTACATAACTATGTCCCAGAAAGCCATGATGCTGTTTGTTGGAATATGGCTCGAACACAACGCCTTCGACTTCGCCACCAATCTTGCAAGTGTGAGCAATCGAGACCGCGTCTTTGACCGACGCGTGTTCGCTGACTTTTGAGCGAGGGCCGATGTAAACAGGGCCACGAAAAAATCCGAATGGCCCGACTTTGACATGATCATCAAACACAACAGGGCCACTACTGGTGTCAAACACGAGATGATCGTTCAGTTGAACATCGCTGCCAACAAAGACTCCATCCTGAATCTCTTTGTAGCTTCGGTGCTCAAGTCTGTGTGACAAGTTTTCACCAAACTGAGACATGTTTTGGCCAATGACATCGTGACCATAGTTAAACAATTCGAACTCAGACTCGGTCGATTGAATATCTTCGATACTGGGAATCTGATCGATCAAGCTTGCGATTTGTTTTCGTGAAGCCCCAGAGAAAAAACTAGTCGGAACGATGGCCGCTGCAATCGCCCAGTCAGACCGAACAACGATGGCACGTTTGTCGATAGACGGCTCTTTTAGCGAAGCGCCGCTCATTAGTTTCTGAAGTCTGGCATAGTTGGAAGCCGTGGGTGCCATTCTGGCGTTGACGACCAACGTCCATTGAAGCCCAGCATCCGGTTTCGACTCCAGTTCAGGAAAGTCGAGCAGTTGAATGCTTTCGAGATACGGCCGGACGACTCCCGTCAAATTGCCGTCAAATAAATTCAGCCAGTCAACCAAGCGATAACTTGCGCAACTAATCGCATACGCGGGTCGGCCAGTGGTGATTGGGAAAAGTTTTTCGACCCCGGCATCTTCGAAAACAACGATGTTCATGTGCGACCGAGGTATTACGTTCTAAAGTTCAAACTGAAACGGTTGGGGAAGAACAGCTTTTTATCAACTCTACCGATTCATTCAACGGGAAATAGTAAAAGCGGCCGAAGCAGCGCAAGCAAGGAAAGATTTTCGGGCGATTCTGGGCTGAGATCTTTGCTTTTTCGGATCGATGAACAGATCGATGAAAAAACGGCTCAATGAAAAATCATCGAGCCGTTCTATTCAAGTGTGTTCTGCAAACCGCGTTATCGGTTGGTTGTTCCAGTCGGAGCTTGTGCTGAACGAGCGTTCATCGCCTTGCTAACCATTCCAGTTAGGTCGACGCGGCGGTGAAAGACGACCGAACGGTTGACGCCTTTGATCACTTCGGCGCGATTGGTTGGATCGACTTCTTCGCTGTCAAATCGAAGTACAAGTGAAATGTTGTTTTGGGCAGCGATTTCACCAACGACTGATTTCAATTGCTCGTAAGTATCGTAGTAGATTCGGGCTTCTCGGTTGAGCAAGTCTGCTTCGGCCTGCCGAGCTTTTGTTCGCAAAGCTGTTTGCTTTTGCTCTAGCTGACCTTCCATGTTGTTTCGTTCAGCTGAACCGACTTCGTACTGAGTCAGTTGTTGAGCTTCGCCTTTGATGCCTTCCTGCTGCTGTGTAATTTGCGTTCGCAACTGGTCAGCTTCTGATTTGATCGCTTTCATTTTCGAATCGAAAACAGCGTTGTCTTTGAAGACTTTGGCAACGTCGAGGACCGCGACCAATCCTGGCCCGGAGCCTTCTTGAGCAGCAACCTGATCAATAGCGACATTTGAAAATGTTAGAACGGCCGCAGTGAATGCAACCAACAGTGATTTTGAGATAGAAGATTTCAAGACTTGTCCTCCCTGACTGACGACAACTTTTGGTTTGTGTTCAACAAGCGATCCTTCGCCCGTCATGATTGTTTTCGGTTTCGCAATCGGTGTGCCAACCCAGACATTACTTTGAACTTATTCATGACAAATACTCTCAAGTGTAGCTTTGTCCGGCTTTTGGTTGATGGTTTGAATCAAGATCAACAAACAATCAACCACCGATTTTTGGCAAGGATCATGTGACTGTGTAAGCCACGCAAATCTTGCACGGTCGCTTTGTAAAGATTACCGCTGGGCGTGGCAATGCCGGTTCAATTCATGTGCATTTGCCGCTAGCAAAGCCCAACAACGCCTCAGAAGGGACCGCAGTGATTGTAGGTCAGGCTGTGCCTGACGCGAC
>CAZQQR010000064.1:19423-21234 GCA_964595515.1 uncultured Pirellulaceae bacterium | reverse complement strand
CTTCTGGTGCCGATTCTGTTCCGCAAGCGTTCTCTGCAATCATGTCGTGGTAGTAACGTTCGATTCGATCGAACCCTGCACTGAAACTTGCATGTAGATTCGGGACATCCGGCAAACCTTATCCAGCCGAACCTCGGGATGTTCGGGTTATAAAGATCGGCGCTCTCACGCCGGTTATTAATCTATTAAGCATCAACAGGGTTGCTGAAGGTCTTTCTTCCAATACAGAAAAATCGACCGATTGGATTTTGAGAGTCGATTCCAATTGAAGAGTCAGTTTGGGTGGGCAGCTTGATGATGCTCCGCTGGGCTTTTTTGAAAGACACTGCTATGAGAATTTCTCCTTATCTAATCGTTGGACTTGTGCTTGTTGTCACTGGTGGTTGCGCCGCTGACCGCTGTGGCTGTTTTGGCAAACGCTCAGTGCGTTTGTTCAGCAACAAAAAGTGCAAAACGGTTGTGCAGCCGGCCGCAAATTGTGGATGCATCGATCTCCATGCGACGCCCTGTAGTCAACAACTTACAGCAAATGTGGTTTCCGAGGGAACCAAGGTTGGGCCGCTTGAGTCTCCACCACAACGATTAGAGTTTGAGCCCGTTCAACCAAGTTCGAGGTTCGCAGATAGGGAAAATCCTCGTTTGAAGGATCAAGCCTCCGTACAAGCAAACGACAGTCCGCAAATTGCTCAACCATATGTCGATGTCTTCCTAACCAAAGAAGCTTCCATTCTTGAGAGGCCCGTCGTCAAGATTCGGGATCCGTTAGCAACCGTCAAAGAACGTGCACCAAAGCAACCTGAATTTCTTGCCGAAGTGGCCGAGCCTGTCGTCAACAACGTGACGGAGCAAGCGACGCCGGCGATTTCAACTCCAAATGTGTTCGTGGCCACCGAAATCGTGCCGGAGAAAATTCCAGCCAAAGCTCCCGCGATGCTTATTCATAAACCAATACCTGCCCCGCGTGTTGCATCTAAGCAAACCCCAACAACTGCTAGGGCGCTGCCGCCGGTTGCAAGCAAGCCCGTCTCTCAGCCAGTCCCAGTTGTGACAGCCAGTCCTGACAAACCAAAATCTGAGATGCTAGTGTTGCGAGTTGAGGTGAATGAAATTCCGGAAAAACTCATCGCACCGCCCGTGGAAGCAGGCTTGGTATTAAAGGCGATTCAGCCTGTGAAAAGTTTCCGCCCAATGGTTTCACAGATAAGCCATCCCGTTAAATCGGGTTCGGGGAACTACTACGGCGTAACCTCCACTGCTCCGGAGGAATTCGATTTTGAATCACTTCCTCCAATAAAGAGTTCAATCCTGGGTGGGGATATTGAGTTTCAGCCGATCCGACCGCTTCCCCAGTACAGTGACGACGATCAAGTTTTAAAAATCAAAGCCGTTCCTTACTCACTGGAATCAAATCAGGAATCATCAAAAGTTCCTTTTTCGCTGGATCCTACCAAGGCGGATTCAAGCCAAACTCAAAACAATGAAACTGCTGAGTTGCCAACTCCACCAGTTAGTGCGCCTAGTGCACCGCCAATTCCTGTGTTACCGACAACGGAAATAGCACCTGATGTTCAGCTGAAATCTGACGATGCTCCACGGCGACGTCGAAAAAATGGCTTGAAACGAAACGGTAACCTTCAGACGAACAATTCAACGATGCCCGAGGATGAATGGGATAAACCTAAACTGAAGGCCCACTTAATCTCGAGCCCAAAAATCATCTCAGAACCTGCTAAGGCTCCAGCAGCAAAATGGGCCAAGCCTTCACCGATTCTTCGACTTCAAGCGACTCAGGTCCAGCAAGGAGACCAGCC
>CAZQQR010000064.1:0-19323 GCA_964595515.1 uncultured Pirellulaceae bacterium | reverse complement strand
CGAACTACTGCGACTGCATTTTTCCACGACGATCAACTGGTTCGGTCAACGAAGCTTTGAGATAGTCAGCGTTCAAGTTGCCGATGAAAGCGATGCTGATTCCCTTCGGGCATTGGGCTTCGCATTCCGCGTAATTGCGGCACGAACCAAAACCTTCAGCTTCCATTTGATTGACCATTGATTTCGCGCGGTCGTATCGCTCTGGTTGGCCCTGAGGCATTAAACCCAGATGCGAAGCCTTAGCCGCGGTGAACAACATCGCCGATCCGTTAGGACAAGCGGCAACACAGGCCCCGCAACCAATACAAGTCGCGGCATCGAGTGCTTGTTCGGCGACTTCCGGTTCGATTGGAATCGAGTTGGGCTCCGGTTTTGGCCCTGAGTGATTGCTGATGAACCCGCCGGCCTGAATGATCCGGTCGAACGCGGTCCGGTCGACGACTAGATCTTTGATGACTGGGAACGCGCGTGAACGCCACGGCTCAATATAAATCTGGGCGCCGTCTTCGAAATGCCGCATGTACAACTGGCAAGTCGTCGTTTCGGCCTTGGGTCCGTGGGCTTCGCCGTTGATCACCATCGAGCACATACCACAAACGCCTTCGCGGCAATCGTGGTCAAATGCGACGGGTTCAACGCCTTCGGATGTCAATTTTTCGTTCAGGCAATCCATCATCTCGAGGAAAGACATGTCGGGCGTGACATCGTCAAGCTCATACTTTTCCATCTTGCCGCGATCGGATCGAGAATTCTGTCGCCAAACGTGAAGGTAAATTTTCATGTCTTGTAATTCCTGTCCGCAAGCGGCAACGCTTTAAATTCTAGAGGTTCTTTGTTCAATTCTGGTTCTTTGCCTTCGCCCTTGTATTCGAATACAGAAACGAAAGCAAAATTGTCATCATCACGTTTGGCTTCGCCTTCTGGCGTTTGATGCTCCTCGCGTAAGTGACACCCGCACGATTCGTCGCGAAGCAACGCGTCCTGGCACATCAACTCGCCGAAGTCAAAAAAGTCGATCATTCGACCGGCGTGTTCCAACGATTGGTTCAGTTCATCCGCTTTCCCGGGAAGCTTGAGGTCTTTCCAAAACGCCTCCCGAAGTTCAGGGATCTTTCGTAGGCCTTCTTTGAGTGACGCTTCGCTGCGAGAGATACCACAGTGCTCCCACATGATCTTTCCCAATTCACGGTGGAACGACTGAGAAGAGCGGGTTCCATTGACGGCGAACAGAGAAGCGATCCGGTCCTTGGCTTCGGCTTCGGCTTCAGCAAATTTTGGATGCTCTGTTCCGATTTCTCCAGCTTCATTACGGCTGAGGAAGTCTCCGATCGTAACTGGCACGATAAAGTAACCATCGGCAAGACACTGCATCAACGAACTGGCACCCAGGCGATTCGCACCATGATCAGCGAAATTCGATTCACCGATGGAATACAAACCGGGAACGTTAGTCATCAAGTTGTAGTCAACCCACAATCCGCCCATCGTGTAGTGCACTGCTGGGTAGATCCGCATCGGCGTTTTGGTTGGATCATCGTCGGTGATCCGTTCGTACATTTCGAATAAGTTGGCGTATTTTGATTTGACGGCATCAACGCCTTTTTGTTCAATCGCTGCGCCGAAATCAAGATAAACACCGTAGCCAGTCGGCCCGACTCCCAGACCTTTATCGCAGACGTCCTTTGCATTTCTGGCAGCAACGTCGCGGGGGACAAGGTTTCCAAAACGGGGATAGCGCTCTTCGAGGTAGTAGTACCGATCAGCCTCAGGAATATCTGCTGGAGCACGTTTTTCGTCGGCGTCACGCGGGACCCAGATGCGTCCGTCGTTTCGAAGCGATTCGCTCATCAAAGTCAATTTCGATTGGTAGTCACCAGATGCCGGAATCGAAGTCGGGTGGATCTGGGTATAGCAAGGGTTCGCAAAACCTGCTCCACGCCGGTAAGCACGAAAGTTCGCGGTGACGTTGCAGCCTTTGGCGTTGGTGGAAAGATAAAACACATTGCCGTAACCGCCCGATGCCAAGACAACCGCATCGGCAGCGTGAGAGCTGATTTCTCCTGTCTCAAGATTTCGGACAACGATGCCACGGGTTCGTCCGTCGACAACGACCATGTCAATCATCTCGGTCCGAGTGTGCATCTTTACCGTCTTGGCCGCGATCTGTTCCTCAAGTGCCGAGTAAGCTCCTAGCAATAACTGCTGGCCTGTTTCCCCACGGCAGTAGAATGTTCGCTCAACCAGAACACCGCCAAAAGATCGGTTTGCGAGTTTACCGCCATACTCGCGAGCGAATGGAACGCCCTGAGAGACGGCTTGGTCAATGATGGCCGTGCTTAGTTCCGCCAACCGATAAACGTTTTGTTCACGGGCGCGATAATCACCGCCCTTTTGCGTGTCGTAAAACAAACGCCACGTTGAATCGCCATCGTTGCGATAGTTCTTGGATGCATTGATACCGCCTTGGGCCGCAATGCTGTGTGCACGCCGAGGCGAATCTTGAAAACAAAAACACTCGACGTTGTAGCCCATCGCGCCCATGGAAGCGGCAGCTGATGCGCCCGCCAAGCCTGATCCAATGACAATGACTTTGTATTTGGAGCGATTGTTGGGACCAACCAGTCGAAGGTCGTTCTTGTGATTCGTCCAAGCGTCTTGGATGGGTCCGCTGGGTAATTTTGAATTAAGTGTGAGCATAGTTTATTGCTGTGCGTGAAATTCGATCTCTAAAGTGAACGATCTTTGGCAGAAGATTTACTTGATCAGCAGATCATGTGAGTAAGTGACCGGCTCAGGCATGATGCCGAGCATGAACGAAAGCGGAACGGCAATGAAGCCAACGATCAAAGCGATCGTTAATCCCGTCGAAGCCAACCGTAACATTTTGTTTCGGTCCGGATTGTCGAGACCAAGCGTTTGGAACAAACTCCAAACACCATGGTTCAAGTGAAAACCTAACACGACCATGACCAGAATGTACCCGATGGCAACCAGCGGATTGGCGAACGAATTGTAAAGATTGCTATACACGTATCCGTGCGCAAAATCGCCGATCTTGATGGTCCCTGTCGTGAAATGGAAAATGTGAAAAATCACAAACCCGAGTATCAGTAAACCACTAAACATCATGTAAAGTGCCGGCAGCGTGGCAGCCCTCTTTTTGCTGCGGACGTAATTCACAGGCCGCGCGTCTTGGCTGAGCAACGCCAATTGACTCACTGCGACCACATGCAGGATCAGGCTGATCAATAGCACTGCTCGTGCCGACCACAAAACGAATTGCTCGGGCACCATAGGAGCGCCAGCGATTCGCAAAAAATGCCCGTACTCGTCAATGTGCGGTACGCCATCGTGGGTCGTCCCCGTAAAGACTTTTAGATTTCCGGCAACATGACCGAGCAGGAATCCGAACAGGATGAGCCCGGTAATCGCGGCGACGAATTTTTTGCCGATCGTCGTGGCATATAACGTTTGAATTCGATTCATTGTTTTTGAATACGCTTGGCCAGTGGCAGAATTGACTGCTCTCGGCATTCTGGAAGTTTGTAGCCGCCCAATTCGATTGGGCCGAATCACCCTGATTGTATCCGTTTCTGGCGATTGACTGAATGACAGTCCGGCGATTCCCTTCAAAGAAACCGGAGTCTCTGTCAGCGGTTAACCAACCGGGTCCACAATGTGCGGAATCGGGCGATTGGATACAATGATTGGCTTAATCGACCAGTTCCGAACAATTGAACGTTCAAAAAAGGTGGATGATGGCCGTTTTCCAGATTGGTTTAGGATTGGGCTTGGTAGTTTCCCTACTGCTGCTCGTTTGTTGGCTTGATCACCAACAAAAATATCGTGACGTCTGGTTATCAAAATACCAACCTATGTCGGACGATGAATTTATGGAGCAGTTGCCAGCGGGGACGAGTCGGGAGATTGCGCTTCGCGTTCGAACGATTGTGGCTAAGCAAACCGGCGTTCCACGTGATCGAATTCGCCCTGATTCCAAGTTCATGGAGCTTGTAAACTAGTGGCGCGTCAAAGTTAAACTGACAGGTGTCATGTGACGGGTGCTATGTCGACGCTTGCGTATGCATGCTCACGACATGCGTGAGTTATGGCACCTGGTGATCTGGTCAAATTAGGTCTGACGAACCGCTCGTGCACATCAGCATTTTCATTTTTATCAAACCGGCAAACGAACATTGAATTCTGTCATCATCATTCCAGCCCGACTGGCGTCCACGCGGCTTGCTCGAAAACTGCTTTTGAGGAAAACCGGGAAAACGGTTTTACAACATACCTATGAATCGGCGTCGCGCAGCACCAAGGCCAGTCAAGTGATCGTCGCAGCGGATGATCCGGAGATCGCCACGGTCGTAGAATCATTTGGTGGTTCGGTGATGATGACCGATCCCAATCATGTTTGTGGAACCGACCGTGTCGCAGAAGTCGCCTTGGCTCTTGACGATGTTGACCTCGTCATCAACGTTCAAGGCGATGAGCCAGAAATTTCGGCTTCTGCAATCGACATGGCAATTGGTTTGCTAGAGTCCAGTTCCGATGATGCCATGTCGACGTTGGCGACGCCGATTCGCTCGCGAGAATTGCTGGATTCCAAAAGCTGCGTCAAAGTGGTTGTCGACTCAAATCAACGAGCGATGTATTTCAGCCGGAGCATGATTCCATGCCCGCGCGAATGGGATGACCGTTACCTTTTATCTGACCCGCCAACTTTCTTGCAGCACGTGGGGTTGTACGGTTATCGGAAAGACTTTTTGATAAAAATTCCGGGCCTCGCCTGTCCCGAAATCGAGCAAACGGAATCGCTTGAACAGCTCCGGGTTTTGCACGCGGGCCACTCAATTCTGGTAGGAATGATCGAGCATCCAATCAAAGGAATCGATACTCTCGAAGATTATCAGTCGTTTGTCAGTCGGCATGGGAATTGATAAGATGAGCTGACGTTTGCTGGTCATCATGGCAAACTTCCAAAACCTGCTTTTTTCCAAATTTTGATGCGATTTTTGCTGAGGTCGCGTCAATTTTTTGTTTCCGCGCTGTTCGTTTATTTTGAGGTATGTAAAGGATGACAAAGCACATTTTTGTTACGGGAGGTGTTGTTAGCTCACTCGGGAAGGGGCTAACCAGTGCTTCGATCGGAATGCTGCTTGAACAGCGTGGGTTGAGCGTTCGAATGCAAAAACTCGATCCGTATATTAATGTCGATCCTGGAACGATGAGTCCTTATCAACACGGTGAGGTTTACGTTCTTGATGACGGAAGTGAAACCGACCTCGACCTTGGTCACTATGAGCGGTTCACTCATGGTCCGTTGACCCGCCAGTCGAATTACACCACAGGCCAAATTTACCTGCGCGTGATTGAGAAAGAACGCCGTGGAGAATTTCTGGGAAAAACCGTTCAGGTAATTCCTCATATCACCAATGAGATCAAAGCTTGTATTGGCAAACTTGCAAACGACGATGTTGACGTCGTGATCACTGAAATTGGTGGCACGGTCGGTGACATCGAAAGCCAACCGTTCCTTGAAGCGATCCGGCAGTACTCGCAAGATGTTGGCAAAGAAAACTGTCTATACATTCACTTGACGTTGGTTCCGTATTTGAAGGCGGCGGCGGAACTAAAAACGAAACCGACTCAGCATTCGGTTGGTCAGCTTCGGATGATCGGGATTCAGCCTGATATCTTGATTTGTCGTACTGAGCGAGAACTCCCCAACGAAGATCGAGAAAAGATCGCTTTGTTCTGCAACGTTCCAATCAGCTCAGTAATCGAAGAACGTGATAAAGATTTTTCAATTTATGAAGTGCCACTGAGTTTGGTCGATCATGGCTTGGACCAACAAATCGTTTCGAAATTGGGGTTGCCGAAAAATACGCTGGATTTGGATAACTGGCGAGACTTGCTTCATCGGCTGAGGAATCCGGAAACAGAAATCAGTATCGCGGTAGTCGGGAAATATGCCGAGCACAAAGATGCCTATAAGTCGATTTACGAGTCGATCGATCACGCGGGAATCGAGAACCATGCACAGATTCGGATCGGTCGAATCCAAAGCGAAGAAGTTGAACGCGAAGGGCCAGAGCGATTGCTCAGTGGCTATGACGGAATCCTTGTGCCGGGAGGATTCGGGGAACGTGGAACCGAAGGCAAAGTCGACGCGATCCGCTGGGCACGTGAACGCAATATTCCGTTTCTTGGCATTTGTCTGGGAATGCAATGTGCCGCGATCGAGTTCGCTCGAAACGTTGCTGAACTAGAGGGTGCGAATTCGACCGAATTTGACAAAGACACGCCATTCCCAGTGATTTGTTTGTTGGACGAGCAGCAAAATATCACCGACAAAGGTGGAACGATGCGTTTGGGAGCCCAAATTTCGCAGGTCCATGAAGGGTCCCGTTCACTTGAGTCTTACGGTGAGAAAGAGATTTCAGAACGTCATCGTCATCGTTACGAATTCAACAACGTTTACCGAAAACAGTTGGAAGCTCATGGTCTAAAGATTGCGGCCACAAGTGAGAACGACTCCTTGGTGGAGATCATCGAAGTCAAAGATCATCCTTGGTTCGTTGCTGTTCAGTTTCATCCAGAGTTTAAATCGAAACCGACTCAGGCCCATCCACTGTTTTCTGGTTTCGTTCAGGCTGCTGTTCGAAAAGCCAGCAGTGGTTCGCTCCAGGAAGCCGAGTATTAAACAGCTATTAAGAAAAGCGTTGCAGATCGTCCAACAACAGATTTTGAGACTCAAAAGGTAGTCGTTAGTCATGTCAGAAGATTCAAAACCAGAACCCGATCCAAAAATTATCGTTGATGATGATTGGAAAACTCAGGTCGAGAAAGAAAAAGAAGCGCTTCGTAGTCAGCAGGCCGAAGGTCCAGAAGAAGCAAAACAAGAAACCGGTGAGGCGATGCAGTTGCCTGAACCTTCCTTCATGGTTTTGCTTTCAACGCTTGGTTCACAGGCCATGGCGGCAATGGGGCTTTTCCCTGATCCAGCCACGGGTAAGCCGAACGTAAATCTTCCGATGGCAAAACACTTTATTGATATGCTTTCAATGTTGCAGGAGAAAACGAAAGGGAATCTTTCCGAAGAGGAGTCGGCTCATCTTCGCGATGCGCTGCATCAACTTCGAATGATTTATGTTTCAACCAGCAATGCTCCAGCTCCAGGTGAAAACAAAGAACCTGACGAACCCAAGTCATCGATTGAATTGCCGTGAGTGTGATCTGTTAGATTTCTAAAGCGCCTCTTGGGTGAGTCCATAGGCTCGCCAGCAAAGACCTTCCCCATTTCCCGCCAGTGCTTTATGTCTACAAAAAGCAAATCAAAACGAAGGAACGTAAAGAAGAAATCAAGCGCTTCCGCCGATGAGTTCGTTCCCAAGAAACGATTCGAGGGCGAAGGGTTTGACTTTACTGCCATGCTTTTGGGGATGGTAATCTCGATGATGATGCTCTTTTTGTTGTGGAGCTATATTGGGTCGCGAGGAGCAGTGGCTCGCTCATTCAATCCAGAGAATGCTCAAATGGCCAGCGAAGCGATTTCTTCGATGGATTCGGAGTCTTTCTCCCGATTGATTGAAACACGCGATATCGACAAACTGTCGCTCGTTCTTGAAGGACTCGAAGGCCAGGTCAACGATGGCGATGCCGACCAACAGTTTCGAACGCACTGTAGAAGAGTTGACGCGGCCAACAAAATGTTAAGGTTGCCGCTGAGTGACTCCCAAAAACGACTGGCGATCACTTCGAAGATTCAAGGTTCGGCTCTGGCTTACGAGTTGAACATGGTTCACAAACTCAACCAGCCGAATTTGGGGCAGGATTTGAAGCAGACGGCTTCGGAATACAAAAAACACTCAGATCCCATCATCGCCAAGTCTGCTTGTTTGGAGCTGTTTCGCCTTGATGCCATGGAGCTGACCAAGACGAAAGATTATTTGCCCAGCACGAAAGCCCTGGTGGGTCAGCTTTCGGTGTTGATGAAAATGCATCCGGATGATGATCAGTTGTTCGCATTGGTGCGTAGGATCGCTAACTACTATCTCCTTTCGTACGACAAAAAGTTGGGCGTCCAGTTCATTTCGGAAATTCAGGAACTCGGTCGTGAAACTGATTCCAACAAAACAAGCCAATTTCTAGAGGACATTGCCGAGGGTGTTATCCTTGCTGAAACTCGGTTTCAACAATTGTTTGAGAATCGACTTGTACAAGGTGCGATGGGGCAAGAACAGCTATTCAAAACCAGTTTAAAACTTGTTGCCAACCGAAAAATTGGACAGTCGGTGCTTTCCAAAGTGGAGAAAGCCGCCCATTGGTTCGAAGCCAATGGGCAAGTCGAACGTGCAAACTCGATCTACGAGGCAATCCGAAAGAATTGTCGTTTTTACGATACGCCAGAACTAAGGTCTCACGCCCAAACGATCGCGATCGACGGCGTGTATCGAGTCAATTCGATTGGAAAAACATTTCGATTCGAGGGGTTTGAATTGAATGAGAATCCAATCGATCCTAAACAGTTCGAGGGAAAGGTTGCCCTGATTTGTTTTTGGTCCAATCAAGACGAAGAATCGATCAGCATTCTTAAAGAGCTACACAACCAGACTTCGGATTGGACGTCGGATGAAATTGAGGTCGTTGCTTATTGCATCGACGAAACAATCACTCCGCAAACTTTGGCCAGATCGATGCAGATGGAACGGTTTCAATTCGTCGCTCGCGATCCGTTCACCAAAAAATCTCCCATGCTGGAGCAATCACCATCGCCGCGTGTCCCGCGAATTGTGCTGGTCAACTCGGAGGGAAAAATCACGAGAACGGGCGGTGCGGATTTGGATGTAAAAACGCATGCTGAGTTGTTGCTGGATTCCAAGTAGCTGTTTGACGTTAGCTGACGCTGGCCGCGGGGCAGCCCTCAGAATTCTGAACACCAATGAACGAGTGCTGCTATTTCAGGGGCGCTTTGTTTTTGGATGAAGCACTTTTGGATGGAACCCTTTTCAACGGTTCCATTTTCGAATTCACAAAATCGGTTCCGCAATACTCTAGAAGTGCTTTGTGAAAATTGGAAAGCAGCTGACTTTGGTATCGATAGGGATTCCAGCAAACAGCGATCCGCCGTGATGGTTTGTCACCCGTTAAACTACGATAGACGACTTTGCCATCAACATTGTCGAGCGTCGCGACCTTTGGAATAAACGACAACCCATGCCCCAGCCCAACGAGTTGTTGGACCGTCGTAAGCTGTTCGATTCTGGAAACGGTGGTCGGCCGAAAGTTCTTTTCGTTGCAATACGAATCAATAGTGCCTGCAAGACAGTGAGATTCCCCCAAGAGCACAAATGGCTCGTTGACGATATCTTTCGAGGTGATTCTTGTTTTGGCGACCAACGGATGACCAAGAGGAAGAGCCAACAACAACTCTTCATCAAATAGCGGTTCGACCTTTAAGTACTTTCCAGATGAAGGAAGCGCCAAAATTCCGATGTCGACGTCACCATCGGAGCATCGCTTTAACAACGTTTCAGTCGTGTCTTCGCAAACCACAATGTTTGCTTGTGGAAATTGATCGCCAACTGCATTCAGGATTTTGGGAATCAGATAAGGCGCGATCGTTGGGATCGCTGAAATGCAAATTCGACCCGTCTGACCATCATCAGTAATTTGACGTTTGGCATCTTCAACCAACTGAAGGATCTTTTCCGCGTGAACTTGGAGAAGCTGACCGGCTGGTGTCAATCGAATTGAACGTCCTTGTCGTTCGAACAAAGGTTGACCAAGCTCTTTTTCAAGCTTGCCGATTTGTTGACTGAGGGCGGGTTGTGAAACGGAGCAGTCTTGCGCCGCTTTTGTGAAGCTTCGGTGCTCAACGATTTTGTTGAAGTATCGAAGTTGCCCTAGATCCATTTTTCATCGCCATCGGTTAAGAAAACTTTGCTCAGCATTATGAGGATGTTCGGTGACTGATGCAAATAAACGGGATGCCTTTTTGCAGATTACCCATCTTGAATTCGTGATGCTCGAAGAAAAAGAAGGTTTGGGGCCGATTCGTGGTGTTTTCGGTTGCCGATTTTCGCCAGCAGGTGATATTGGTTACGGGTTTCTCATTAGACAGACGTTGAATACTTCTTTTTGTAGGCAGAATTCTATGAGCCGTTTCGTTGTATTGCTTGTTGGTTCCAGTTTTCTTGCTTGGCCAATGGTTGGGATGGGCCAGACCGAAGCCAAGGATGAGGAGCCCGCCGCAGTTTCTTCCACTGAGAATCCCTATCTTTGCCCAGCCCATTGGGAAACGGATCGTTTGTTTGAGTTTGTAAATTCAGCAGATGAAAAGCCGCGAACCATCCGGCGGCGCGATGATTTTGTTCGTGCCATTGAAGATGCCGCTGACCGAGTTCTAACTTCGGATGCGAAACCAAGCTGGAAACGAATGACTCGCATTGCGAACGCCAGAACGCTTCACTACCACGCATGTTGGGGAAATGATGATTCCGAGGAAAGACTGAGACAGACAGTTGTCTCCCTTTCAAAATTAGAAGACAAACGAAGTCAACGAGAAGTACAGTTTTATGATCTCGAGAAGAAGCTGATGGACTTTGGTGTTAACGAAAACACAAGCAATTTTAAAGTGACGGAAACGATTCTGAATTCGGCTGCCGAGTTTTGTCAGCAAACGCCAATGACTGACCGGCACCTTCGATTGGCATCCAATGTAGTTCGTGTGATCAATACGATTGATTCGAGGGATGCAGATAAAACGAAACAAAAAGAATTGCTTGAGCAGCGAGAAAAACAGTTTAAAAGATTTGGAGACTTGTTCGCCTCAAGCGCTGATTTGAAATTGTCCCGCTATGGCAAACAGTTGGCAAAGCCGCCTGAGGAATCGAGTGATCTGATTGGCCAAGTCGCTGAAGTTACTGGATCCGGACTCGATGGAGAAGTCGTTGATTTGAAAGACTTTCGCGGCAAGGTTGTTGTGGTCGATTTCTGGGCGACTTGGTGTCCACCTTGCGTTCGCGAAATTCCAAACGTCTTGAAACTTTATGAAGAATTGAACGGTGAAGGTTTGGAAGTCATTGGCGTTAACCTCGACAGCGATCTTGACGATGTGATTGAGTTTACAGAAGAGCGAAAAATCCCTTGGCATAACATTGTTGGCGAGACAGCTCAGAAGCTTTCAGACGATTTCAATGTCCGTGGAATTCCTACCGTGATGCTGATCGATCAGCATGGCAAAGTGGTCGCGGTGAAGAACCGAATTGGAGATCTAGAATCTCAAATACGCGAATTGCTGACGGTTGATCAAGAATAAGAACTGATGGTTCTTTACTCATGTGTTCCTTCAGACTCGTGTTGTAGCTACCAACGAAAAAAGACCGCTTAAGCAAGTTGCTAAAGCGGTCTTTTGTGTTCGCAAATTCTGCTGACTACTGGATCACAGCTCCAGCATCGAATGATCCAAGTTGTCCCGGAAACAAACCGTACAGCGTATTGGAAAAGTACAGGTTCACGGCTTCCGACAGTCGCTGAACGGGCTTCTTTGGAATCAAAACGATGTCCGAATCACGCAGCCAGATATCGTCAGACGGTTGAGGCCGTCGTCCGATCAATGCACCATTGAGGTCCAGACGTGTTGCCGTCAATCGCCAGTCTTGGTCACGCCGAAACACGATGGCTTGACGCAGGTTTCCGCCTTGTAGATCGCCTTGAGCCAAAGCCAAAGCCTGCATAACAGTGGTTGGGCCAACGAGTTCGAAACGACCCGGCTGTCCGACCTGTCCAACGACATAGATAAACCGTGGGGCTCGTTGAATCAGGATCGGAGTGACCTCGATTCCGCCTTGCCGCAGACGGTAGCGAGCATTGACTTCTCGGCCAATTTCGTCGAGCGTCAAACCAATCGCGGGGACACTTCCGATGCCTGGCAACTGCACGGTACCATCGGGTGACACAGTCGCTGCTCGGGCTTGACCACCCTGCCCTGCTCTTGCGTCGACGGAATCGACAAGGTCCTGAAGCGGCGTGTCGCCCTGATTTACTTGAACGACGATCGCAGGGTTCTTGACGAATTTTGTGTATTTGTCGTTGAGTTCACGTTGAAGGTTCTCAACTGTTTTGCCTGCTGTAGAGACTTGTCCAATCAGCGAAAGCGAAACCATGCCGTCGGAGCGAACGACAAGGTTTTGTTGAGTCAAACTTGGGTCGATCGCAGATGAGATTGAAATCGTATCACCAACATATAGGCGATAAGGTTCCAAAGATTTCTCTCGAGTTCGCAAGTAAACGAATTCCAGTGAGTCATTGACTCTCAAACGATACTCAGGAACGTGCGGAGTTCGGTGTGGTCCAATGTATTCTCCGTAGGCAAATTGCTCCCATGGAACTTGCTCGTGGTTGCTCCATCGTCCCTCGCCACCATTTCGGCCTTGTGTGTAAGGGCCAACGCCTTCGACGGAACGACCTGCCATTGCTGGAGCCGCTGATCCATATCCGAAACCAGATGAAAACGAAGCCGAATCGCATCCACCGCCACAGTTTTCCACGCCACATCCACAGGTGTCAAAGCCCTGACAAAGTTGGATGTTCGGATCAGAAATGATCTGCTGGTTCAATTCGTCGTCGGTCTGTTGAGTCTGTTGAGCAACGACAGGAGAGATCAAAGACGAGTCAACAGTGTGAGTGTTGATGCTTTGCTCGCTCTGTTGGGGTGTCCCAATCAGATACCCTCCGATTCCAAAAAGAACGACGCAGGTGATGATTTTGCTGGTTAAGCTTTTCATGGCTGTTGCCTTGTTACGCTTCTAAAATTTACTGACTGGACGGTTGTTGTGAGCTGTCGAATAGTTCGCGCCCACTTGGTTGGTTCGATGATTAGAAAAGATCTTTCAATCGTTCCGAGAATGGCTTTCGTTCATCCTTGGGTGGAGTCGTTGCACCTGGTTTGGTTGCCACTCGTTCTGTTTTCGGTTGTGGTTTTTCAGCAACCATGGATGGTGCGACACCCAGCGGCATGCCTTGCACGGCTGGCTGTTGTTTTCGGTCGAAAAACTCGGTGGGGCTTTCCGCTTTGAATTCGGCGTTCGACATCCAGCGAATCGAAGAATTGGCAGCTAGTCGAGAATCGCCAACCATTTGAGATTCCATGTTTGCGAGTTGGGCGAATTCCTGTTCGCCCATCCGCTGGTGGACTTTGGCCAAGTTACCCCAAACGTGAGTTGATTGTTGAGCCAACAAACTTTGCTTGAACAACTGTTTTGCTTTGGCAAGGTTTCCGGCTCGGGTCATCAAAACGCCCAGCTCGTTGGCACTTTGGTGATGGTTCGGGTTACTTTTCAACGCCGCCCGGAAGAACACGATTGCATTCGCGGTATCGAGGTTTTCCGGCATCTTGCTATTCTGCGAAAGCAAACTGTGGAGCTTGCCCAAACAGAATAGTGCTTCGCTTGAAACGACGTTGCGCCCACCCGCTTGGTCAAGCAAGCTTTCAGCCCGCTGTAGATACAACTGTAAAGCTTGGGTCGAAGTCATCCCGCGTGCCTGATCGGTAGAAACGACATCGGACAAGTGAGCTTCGACGATTCGAGACACATCAAATGCAATTTCACCATCGTTGATCATGAAGTCTTTCGATTCTTTCATGGCAACCATCGCTGAATGAAGTGCCTTTGAAAATTCACTTCCACCGGACTTCGCATCGTGCTCTTGAGCAATGATTCGAAGGGCAGCAACGAACTCTTGTCGTGCGGCGAATGTCGCGTTGCGACGTGAGAGGGTTTTTCCATATTCGATTCGGTGAACGGCTTGTTGGGCTGCCGAATCAGAAAGTGGCATTTGCAACGGCGTTACCAAGTCGTTTCCGCTGACCATTGCGGGTGCACTCGTTATTGGTGTTGGTGGTTGCGGTAGGGTGGTGTTCTGCATTGACTCCGGCATCTCAGTCATTGGCGCCGCTTGATCTTGAGAAGGCGTCACGTCGGAAGCAAACTGATGAAAGTCCAGCGCTGTATTCTCTGTGATTTCGTTTTCCATCGTTTCTGTCAGGTCATTCTGCTCAACAGGCATTTGCTCGGAGGTCTTGTCGTTTCGAACGATGATGCTTTTTTCAGTTGAAGGAACTCCAGAGACGTTGGTGATCGCCGGTGTCTCATCAGTCAGATACGGGTTCTTTTTCCAACTGCCTTTTAGTCTTTGAAGAGCGGATGGAAGCTCCGCCGTCTCATCTGATTCGATTGCTGAATCCGTCGAAGTCGCGGCGAATTCGAAGCCATCGACAACTTCATCAGAAGCCGGGGTTTCTATTTCAGATGTATCTGTTTCTTCTGTTTGAATTTCAGGCGAATTGTCGACAAGTTCGAATGCTTCTGGTTGCTGATCTTCAACCATCTCGAAATCGACTGATGCCTGAGAATCGATTCCGGTCGTTTCAATTCCAGCCGTTTCGATACCGGTCTCAAGCCCAACGGCTTGTTCGGAAACGAAGTCATTGGATGAATCGGCGATTTCTGGAGAAAATTCGTTCGACTGCATGTCTGAGTCCAACGTGACATCTGCTGCAGTTTCGACTAGCTCGTTAACGGGCGAAGCCATTGCGTTCGCGAGCGGTTCAAAATCGAGGTTCTCACCTGCTTCGACCGCCATCATTTCGGGTGGCTGCAAGCTGCTCATCGTGCTCATTGGCATGGCAGCTGGATTAAGTTCCGGTGGCGTTGCCAGTGCCATGGCAGGAACGGAAGATAGCTCAGCGACCTGCTCGGAAACAGGTGAGAACTTTGGAGTCGACTCGACCGATGCGCGGTGAATTAGAAATGCGCCCAGTGACGCGATTCCCATTCCAACTAGCAAATAACTTTTCAAACTGCGTTGCATTTTTAACCTCGACCAGCGATTCCCGGAGTGTGATGCAGATAGGTAGACCTTCCGCATGACAGTCGTATCGACCGATTTGGTTGCAACTCGTTATCGTGTGGTAGCGATTGTCAGGAATTTGAATCTAGATTTACCCTGTCCACCGTTACACCCGTTAAAGTTTACCGCCCTACAAATCTCCAGTGTCCCCCGGATTCGCTGATCGTCAAACTTTAACTGCTGGCAAGCTCTTTAGGTTATTCAAGCAAATCCACTCCCAAGTGAGGGGGCAAACAAGATGAAGCCTTTCAAGGGCAGGACGACAAATGGCAGAACGACAGCCAGTTGTACGGGATTCAAAATCACTCGTCGGTTACGCAGCCTTCAGACGCAGATTTTACGTTCTTGATGTACTTAAAAAGCGTGCCTTTCGTCACTTTAAACGGAGGGGCAGTCCACGCGCCGCGCCGAACTTCTAGCTCTTCTTCAGAAATAAGTACATCGATGCTGTTTTTGTTGGAGTCAATTGAGATGGGATCTCCGTTTTTAACGAGGGCGATTGGTCCGCCGTCTTGTGCTTCGGGCGAGATGTGCCCGACGATAAAACCATGGGAACCACCGGAGAACCGACCGTCCGTGAGTAGAGCGACATCTTTCCCTAACCCAGCGCCCATGATCGCCGAGGTCGGAGTCAACATTTCGGGCATTCCCGGACCGCCTTTTGGGCCTTCGTAACGGATGATGACAACATCTCCTTTGTGGATTTTGTTTTGCTCAAGAGCAGCAACCATGTCTTCTTCGGAGTCAAACACATTGGCTGTGCCTGCAAATACGTTGCCTTCTTTGCCCGTGATTTTGGCAACGGCTCCTTCGGGTGCCAAGTTGCCCCGAAGAATTTGAATATGCCCCGTCGGCTTGATCGGATTATCGAGGGGACGAATGATGTCTTGACCTTCCGCCAGCGAAGGAAGTTCTGCCACGTTTTCCGCGAGTGTTTTTCCTGTTACCGTCAAGCAATCACCATTTAGCAGTCCGTTTTCAAGCAAGAATTTCATAACAGCCGGCGTGCCCCCAACCGCATGTAGATCTTCCTGTACATATTTACCGCTGGGTTTTAAGTCAGCCAAAAACGGTATTCGATCACTAACCGCTTGAAAGTCTTCCAGAGTTAGAGGAATGTCCACAGATCGTGCCATCGCAATCAAATGCAGCACTGCATTGGTAGAACCTCCAAGTGCCACGGTAACCACCATCGCATTTTCAAAAGCCTCTCTTGTCATGATGTCGCGAGGCTTGATGTCTTTTTGCAGCAGGGTCAAGATCGCAGCTCCGGCTCGGTGGCATTCGTCGATTTTTGCTGGATCTTCGGCTGGAATGGACGCACTAAACGGTAGCGCCATTCCAAGTGCCTCAATAGCGCTTGCCATCGTGTTTGCTGTATACATTCCACCACACGCACCAGCGCCAGGGCATGAGTTCTTTACGATCTGTTGTCTGGTTTCTTCATCAATTTTCCCGGCAACATATTCACCATAAGATTGAAATGCGGACACGATGTCGAGTTTGCATCCGTTGTGCTTTCCCGCACGAATCGTTCCGCCGTAAACCATGATTGACGGCCGGTTGAGTCGACCCATGGCGATCAAACAACCGGGCATATTCTTATCGCAACCGGGCAAAGCGATACATGCGTCATACCATTGACCACTCATAATCGTTTCGATGGAGTCTGCAATCAGGTCTCGTGACTGCAATGAAAAACTCATGCCGTCAGTTCCCATCGATATGCCGTCACTAACGCCGATCGTGTTAAATCTCATTCCAACCAGATTCGCATCAAGAACGCCTTTTTTGACCTCTGCGGAAAGTCCGTCCAAGTGCATGTTACAAGTGTTACCCTCATACCAGACGCTTGCGATTCCAACTTGAGCCTTGTTCATGTCCTCAGGCGTTAGCCCGGTTCCATATAGCATCGCTTGCGACGCGCCCTGAACTTTGGGTTGGGTAATCCGGCTACTGTATTTGTTAAGTGAATCAGTCATGTTGAGTTTGGATTGAGAAAATTGGAGTGGTATCGGATGCCAGAGGTTTCAGAGTTTGCAAAAAAACACCTCGAACTGCAAGCAATCCGAGGTGATGATTATGACTTTGGTGATTGACTCGATGCAAACATGAACTAGCTAGTGGTCGTTGCGGCAGGAGTTTCTGCGGCTTCTGCTTCTTCGCCTTCTGCGGCTGCAGCTTCTGCCGCCGCGGCTTCTGCAGCAAGCTTGGCAGGATTTTCACCCGCAATCAACTGATCGAGTCGCTTGCTTAATTTGGCCACGTTGGAGTCGCGCGAACCAGCTGAGTAAGTTGAGGTGTCGCTTGCAATCGAAACAGGAATGTCGGCGCCGCTTGCGATGATGGCTTGTGCGACTTGGACAGAGAATGAATCTTCAGTCTCGCCGGGAAGGCTTGTTCGGTCGGTGACTTTGATCGCATTGAGATCGGCATCGGCCGAAACATCGACCAATCGAGCTTCGACAAGAACTTTGTCGATGCCAGCCGCTGTCAGATGTTCGATGGTCCCACCGCCCACAACCCATTCCCAAGCGTCAAGGCAAAGCCCAACATTTGGTTTGCCGACGGTCTTGATCAAAGTCAAAATTTCTTCGGCTGTTTGGATGAACTTGAACGTGCCTTCTTCGGCATCTGCTCTGGAAGCGGAAAGCGCGAGTCCGATTTTTGTTGGCCCATCAGCAAACTTGTCCGCCAACCCTTTCAAACGTTCTTCGTAAGTCTCAAAACACTCTTGGAAGGATAGGTTGGCGTTGTTTGGCTCGACCACAATGCAGCAACAGCGTGCATTCAAAGTGGTTGCGAGATCGATGATCGTATCAAGATTGGCGGACGCAGCAGCGTAGTCTTCGTCGGTCGCACCTAAGTCAATTGGGAGCTTGAATGTTCCCATATCAATTTTTGCGCTTTGCAAGAATTGACAAGCGAATTGTTTGCCGAGCGCGTCATGACGACCGACCAAGTCGACCATGTCGACTTCGACCCCGTTGAATCCATGGGTTAGTGCCAACTCAATCAGTTCGTTCTGCTTGCCGCCAACGCCAAGGCCTTGGGTGTTCAAAATCTTATACACGTATATTTTCTCCTCGAATTCGACGCCCAAGCGTCGTTGATTTGTAGCCGTGAGGGCCTGCCAAAGCGAATTTGACTAAAGAGCCGTCAGGAAGGAGATGTAGAGCATCTCGGCCCGAGATTATGCCAGAATCCCCCAAAAAATCATAGGGTGTAATTTTGACGATCTGTGGGGCATCAATAGCTAATTCGCTCGGCAATACAGGCCCAAAACGCGAGTACAATTGAGCGAGATGCAGCCAAGGGTTTCGCTCCGATGCTTTAACCTGAAACTCTTGGCAAGTATTTGCTGCCCGAATTTCTCGCAGTAAAAAGCCTAAATGGAAAACTCGATTTTGTCGGATGATGAATCTGTCCCCAGTTATTTCCGGGTTCGGGCTGCACCTTCCAGGTTCGGGCTGCACCTTAAGATCTTGTGTTTTGTGACCGATTGACGGTCGAATCAATTGTTCGATCGGTCAGAGCTTATGATCGATCGTGATCAATACGACGAGTTCCCACCAGCGCCCATATAAAATGCACCTGTGATTTGTCCATGAAGTTCGGCGACTGACTGACGATCTGCACTTCTGTTGGTATGAATTGGCGATGCAGTTCAATCAGATCTTCAATTCAAACGATAAGCGCTGGATCAAACTGAACTGCCGTCTTCAAAATTGACTTTTGTAAGTGAGCTTCGCGGCTGCTTGTGGTCGAGATTCTGCATTTCCTTCGGTTGCAATGAGTTGGCGGCGAAACGGTTGATTGAAGTGGCTGAAACAGAGGATGAGGCGGCGGTGCTGATGGCGGAGTCGGTTGGTAATGAACCTCGTGTGTTTCAAAGTGTCAGGATCGTCGGTTGCGATGGGTAAGTGGCTTGGGATTCGATTTTTGATGAAGCCAAAATCTTGGCTTAATTTTGGGTAAAGAGGAGCCTGAATACCGAGGTGTCTGCCCCCAAATTATCCTAGGTCTACCTTTTCCTTGGCAAGCAGTTCAGCAGAGCAAGTTATTGTCATTTATTGTCTGGTTTGGCAAAAATCGTTTTGGACACTGGTGTCACTTGTCGATTGATTCGTTGTGAAGCTGGAACTTGTCCGTGTTGTTGGTAGAATGCAGACAGTTGGATGTTGGATTGGTTCCAGTCATTCATAACAGCAGACTTTGGTGTTTTTGCTTCGGTGCTTTGGCTTCAATGGTTTGTTGTTGATCGAGTTTTAAATAAGAGAAGCATCAGGGGGCGAATTGGAATCGACCGGATTGCTTGAAGTTATGTTGGCGTGTCGTAGCTGGTCAGAGGGCTACGTAAAAATCTGACCAAAAACCTTAATTGCAGAAGATAACTCTTTCGCA
>CAZQQR010000063.1:0-21396 GCA_964595515.1 uncultured Pirellulaceae bacterium | reverse complement strand
CCGAATTTCTGGGAGAGGGGGAGTAAGTTTTATTTAAAGTCTGTCTATTCACTTGCTCCTCACCGGTGGTTGGGCAAGCAAAAAAGACCACTCGCTTTCGCTGGACTGAGTCCATTTCCAGGCTTCGGCCGAACCAGGCAACAGCCAAGTGTCACCCGCAGAGACAGGGTTGCCGCCGAGTTCTCCCGAGCCCTCCAGCATGATCAGCACCATCGGCTGGCCGCCTGACCAATCCGCTGGCCCACAACCCGAAAGCCGTCGCAATCTAAAAAACTCTTGGTGTTTGGAGTCGATGATGCGTTCTTCAACAAACCCATCTGTTTTTCTCAGTACTTCCGGTGTCTGAAGAAAAG
Organism: uncultured Pirellulaceae bacterium; assembly: GCA_964595515.1. Lineage (GTDB taxonomy): Bacteria > Planctomycetota > Planctomycetia > Pirellulales > Pirellulaceae > Mariniblastus. The sequence goes on along the minus strand of CAZQQR010000063.1, from coordinate 21,043 downwards.
ACTCACTAAGTGTTTCGATCGGATGAGCAGAGTAGTCAAAGATCGAGAGCACTTCTTCGAGCTCAAGACCCATGAATCGGGCGCTGTGTTCAAGCATATGTCCGCCCGCACTAAACTCGCAACGAACAACCCAGTCGGTTGGCTCTTGGAGTTCAATCATAAAAATTCCGTCGCCGATTGCATGCGGAGTTCCCGAAGGAACCATCAGGCAGTCACCTGGCTTGACTGGGATCTTTTCAAAACAAGCTCGCATGCCTTCAAGATCCTGATCGGCAACCATGGTCGCCCACTGCTCTTGCGTCGGCGGGTTTTGGAAACCGAGATAGACGTATGGCTCATCGCCGCGAGTCGAAAGAATGTACCAACATTCTGTTTTTCCTCCGTTGCCACCCTCGCTTCCAAAATGTTCTTTGACCCATTGAGCGTTGGGGTGTGCCTGTAAATGTAAACGGACCCCGGCGTCGAGCAGTTTGATCAGTACGCCGGTCTGACCAGGTTCGTCTACAGGCGGAACTTGTTGACCCCAAAACCAGTCTGGATTCGACGCGATCAAATCCGTCAAAGCGACATCTTTTCCGTCAACGATTAAATGCGAAACGCCTTCGTCATCACGTTGCTGGTTGTCGCCGTTTCGCGCCCGGGCTGTCGACGCAAGCCAATCCTCTGGGAAATGGTTGTCTTCACCTGCTGACTCGTTGCGGAAGCCTCGCAGATGGGAACCACCCAAATAACTTCGCCAGGCATAATTCGGTTTCAATTGGAGTGGCGAACTATTCAAAGGACACCTTCCACTCTGTGCCGTCAATGGACTTTAATACGATTCCTGATTCGTCGAGCGATTCCGTTTTCCATTCTCCCGGCTCACCTTTGCCACAATAAGCAAGACAAATCAGCGTCGCTTCTCCATCAACGTTGCAGGTCAAAATCGGGTACTCACTGCTTTCTGCGATTATGTGTGTTCGGTCTGCTGCGTCGTGACGGACTGTATCCGATGACTCCCAGCCGCTGACGTTTTGAAGCTTTACTGAATACGTTTCATCGCCGACCGGCAAGCTATGCCCGCCGACCGTTAGCTTGGCAGGTTGAAGCGCATTGATTTTATGAAGCTGCAATTGCCAGCCGCCATTCCACCATACGTGCGTTTCGGCTTGCACAGAAAAGTGTGCAATTTTGTGGCCCAGCACATAGACCATCGCACTTTCGTTTTCAGTGCACTTAAGCATGTGCGTGCTGTGCCGGCCGTAGACGGTGCCATCGCTGGATTCGGCGGTCAGCGCGGCATCACGTGGAAATTCACCCGAGGCCGAAGCGACCTCAAGCCCAACACCAGTTCGGTAGCTGGTTTTGCCCCATTTATAAGTTCCAAATCTTGTGTTGCCCGGATTAATACCCGACTCGGAGTTATGCAATTCGATATCGCCATCGATGCACCGAACGACCATCCCTGCCGCAGGAATCGGCCGAACAAAATCTTCACCCTCCGACGGCAACGGCTGAGCGGGCGCCGTCCAAAATGGATCGCTTGGGTCAATCAACAACGGCGAAAACGCTTTGGCAGCCCAGTAAGGTGAACCAGCACAAGAGTAGACTTCGGCCATCAGTTGAAACTCGTCCGTCCAACCAAGACTAAGCGGTTTGTCTTCCGGCAAACGACTCATAAAGAACTCAACGTTCTTCATGAACACGTTGCGGCTCAGGCCAGGATCGAGCGACTCCACCCCGCAGTAATGCGACAGACCAAAAGGAGCAGACGCGTTGAAGCGGTAAACCATCGAACGACCAAAGGGAACGTTCTCTCCAGATGCGGCAAAGAAATGAACGTAGTCTTTTAAGAACGGAACGGCATAATCACGCCAGCGTTGTGCTCGGGCGGGATCCATGTCTCCGTAGAGTTTGCCCCACCAAAGTCCATAAAAGTGCCAGGCATAGGCGTTGTAGATGTCGACCGTTTCGTTCATCCCGTCAATGAACCAGCCGTCTTTTAGGTACATGGTCTCAAGCGTATCCATCCACCTAAGAAGCAACTCTTGATCACCCGGCGAGCCCACGCCTTCGCTAACCATAAAACTGAGGGGCAAGACTCCAAAAAAGAGATGATTGTTTCTGTGAAAACCACAACCACGCGCGGTTCGCATCCAACGAAGGACTTGTTGTTTGTTCGCATCCGAAAGCGGCGTCCAAAGATGGTCCCTCGCAATTTCCAGCGCGATAACCAGCGCACCCATTTCAACACAGTGCTGGTGGTAGTTGGTAACCGGCCCCCAATACACGTCGGAAGACGGATCCGTTCCTGCAACCAAACCCTCGCGAAACCACTTGGCGACCTCTTCGCGAGTGAAGCCCAATGTTTCACCGCCTCCGCCTTTGGCTGCCAACCAATGCGAAGCCAGCAAGCAGGGCCGGGCAAATGTTTCGAGTATGTCTGCAAGCTCACCATGGTCGCTGGCCATTCCTTCTAGCGGCAGTGACGCAGCACCAGGTTTCATGAGTTTGACGAGTGGTGCCAGTAGCTTTTCAACCACCAACAATGTTTGCTCGTAGGCGGTTTGTTCTGTCGTTACGGTCATCTGGCGACTTCGTTAAGTTTAAGAGATTGGCCGCGCGGAACCTTAAGGTCGAAAATCTTAACGAGTTTCGTTACCTTGCAATTCAGGGGCTAAGGCTAGACATTTAATATTTATTAGATCATCATGTCAGGCCCGTATATTTGCAAGTGGATTTCGCCAACAACTTCGAGTTCGGATTGCAGAACTCGGCAAGTTTCTCGATGTATGTTGATCCATGGAAGATTCCACTTCGCCGCCTTAAAGTAGCTGTTCCAAGAACTACTAATTCTGAACTTTTGATTTCAAAAACAAAAACAAATGATATCCAATTCCTCCATTAAGCCGACTGACCTGCTTCCTGCTCTCGAGCGTTTCTGGAAAGTCTCCGGACAGAAGATTGAGTTGATAAACAGCGAGTACGACGACTCGCAGGGATCACCAGTTTTTACGGTAGCCGGAAAGTACTCAACGCGCGGTTGGACGGAGTGGACACAGGGGTTTCAATACGGTTCAGAAATTCTTCAGTTCGATGCGACGGGCGATGAATCGTTTTTGAAAATGGGACGACAGAATACCGTTGATAAAATGGCGCCGCATATCACGCATTTCGGCGTGCATGATCATGGCTTCAACAACGTTAGCACTTACGGCAATTTGCTGCGGCTAATGAATGAAGGGCGGATTCCCGAAAACGAATGGGAACGAAATTTTTACGTGATGGCTTTGCAGGCTTCGAGTGCAGTGCAAGCCAAACGTTGGACGGACTTGCCTTCTGGCGGATACATCTATTCCTTCAACGGACCTCATTCGTTGTTCGCTGATACCATTCGTTCGCTTCGAGTGCTTGCAGTGGGGCACCAATTGGGTCATTCGATCATGGGAGAGAATGACAAGAAGACGAGTCTTATTGAGCGACTGGTCCAGCACGCTCAAACAACTGCGGATTTCGCGGTTTACTACGGTGAAGGTCGAGATTTTTACGACGTCTGGGGACGCACGGCTCACGAGAGTATTTTTAATCTGAACGACGGGAATTACCGTTGTCCCAATTCGCAACAAGGCTTTTCTCCATTCACGACTTGGACTCGCGGATTGGCTTGGATTATGGCAGGTGCTCCTGAGCAGCTTGAGTTCCTTAAAACTGTTGACGATTCTGAGTTGGAGCCTTTGGGCGGCCGCGAAGCGATCGAGGCCATGCTATTAAAAATGGCCAAGGCGACTTGTGATTTCTACATTGAGAATACGGCGACCGATGGCATCCCCTATTGGGATACGGGAGCACTTAATTCACACAAGTTGGGGGAAGACGTCTACCAGCGCGAGTCGGAACCCTTCAACGATGCCGAGCCAGTTGATTCATCAGCCGCGGCGATCGGAGCACAAGGTTTGGTTCGACTAGGACGCTATCTTAACGAGCCTAAATACACTCAGGCTGGATTGACCGTGATGCAAACGTTGCTCAGCGATAAGTACCTGAGTCTGGACGAATCACACCAAGGTTTGATTTTGCATTCGGTCTATCACCGGCCCAACGGCTGGGACCACATCCCGGAAGGTCAGACCGTGCCGTGTGGTGAGTCTTGCATGTGGGGGGACTATCATGCTCGCGAAGCCGCCCTCTATATTCAAAGGCTGGCTAACGATGATCCGTACTACAAGTTTTACCTGTAGTCGAACTTTAAAATTGACGGCAGGATTAGCGGGTTTCGTTGAAACGATCCACCATTTTCAGTTTGGCTGTAGCGTTCGGCAATTAATGATCCTGCCGGACTTCGTTCGAACGTGTCAGGACGTTGCCAAGATTTCCGATCACTTCAAATGACGCTGGGGTCCCGATTGGCTCCGCGAATTAGGATATAGAGATTGTTGTTATGAAAAAGAAAGTAGCACTTGTTACTGGCGGCGGCCGAGGGATTGGTTTTGGAATTTGCGAAAAACTGGCAGCCGACGGATTTGATTTAGTGTTGAGCGGACGCTCTGACGCTTCAAAAGTCTCGGAAGCCGTGGCAACACTTGAAGCAACCGGATCAGAAGTCCTCTATTGCTCAGGCGATGTATCCTCATCCGAAGACCGTGCCGCAATGTTGGTTGAAATCAAAAAGCGTTTTGGACGACTGGATGTATTGGTTAACAATGCTGGTGTCGCGCCAAAAGAGCGTGCGGACATCCTTCAGGCGACCGAGGAGAGTTTTGAGTGGATCATGAAGATCAATCTTCAAGGACCGTATTTCTTGACTCAGGCTTGTGCGAATTGGATGATCGAGCAGAAACAGGCCGATGATTCGTTCGCTGGTTGCATCGTCAATATTGGTTCCATTTCCGCGACGGTCGTTTCACCCAATCGAGGTGACTATTGCATCTCAAAAGCCGGTTTGGGGATGATGAGTTCGCTTTTCGCCGCGCGTCTGGGCGAGTTCGCGATTCAGGTTTACGAGATTCGTCCCGGCATTATCAAAACGGATATGACATCGGGTGTGACGGAAAAGTACGACAACCTGATCAACAATACCGAATTGCTGGTCGAAAAACGTTGGGGTTTGCCAGAGGATATCGGAAAGCTTGCCGCTGCGATGGCTCGTGGCGATATGCCTTACGCGTCCGGGCAAGTGGTCTACGTTGATGGCGGCCTTACGATGAATCGGCTGTAAGGCAGGTGGCTGGGAATAGAGGGGGAAGTCTTCACGATTTCTGGATGACGAACAACGTAGCAGAAGTCGTCAAGACTTTTGACATAACACTTTTGGCATTTGCGCCATAAGAAATGGTCAACCTGAGAGCAATGATCTGCCCAAAGAAAGATCAGAACTCTTGACGAGTTCCGCTACATTGAAAGATGTGCGATTTGAAAGATGTGCGATTTGAAAGATGTGCGATTTGAAAGATGTGCGATTTGAAAGATGTGCGTTAACGCGTGACGAGTTCCGCTAAATCGATGAGGCAACAGGTCATGACAAGTTTCGCTACGAACTCGCTAAGTGCTGGGATATTTTGGATCTGGGACTCGATAGCACTTGGTCCTTTTAAGAAATTCGAGAGTTCGCCAGACTTCATTCCAGCCGTCCTCACCGAATGGACGTAGTTGCGGTCCACCTGGGAGAAGGCATCCGGTGTAGGGATACTTGTCGAATTCGTCCGGAGCGACGAGTCTTGCTCTTTCAGGGTTCTTGGCAATGTAATTAGAGGTATCTTCAATCGCAGTTCGTTCGATTTCGCTGTCTTTCAGAACATGATCATAGGCTTGTTTCTGAAGCTCAAATCCGATGCGTCGAAGTGATTCGTTCGTGTCTTTGCGAAAACGTTTCATCGCAACCAGCTGTTCAGAGTCATTTGTAAGGCCGGTCCACAACATATGGATGTGGTCTGGCATAAGACAGAAGATGGTGCAGGCAAGTTGGTACCGAAAAGTTACGTGAGTCAGGATTTCGCGAAATCGGTAAAGGAAACGCCCATCGAGCCATCCAGTTTCACGAGCTTTAATCGTTAATATCCAATGCACCCAGGCTTCTCCACGGTAGTGCTCCGGGGAAAGGCGTCGAAGGCTGCTAGGTCGCTGGTAAGGCATAAGGATTAATCGATCGAAGTCCTTGAACAAGGCATTCCTATGGTAGCAGAAGTCGTCAAGACTTTTGATGTTTGAAGGACATGAAGCGGCTAGGCCTCGAGAAAATAGTTGGTCTTTGAAGGAATGGTCAAACTTTAAGGCAATGGTTTGACCTGAGGAAAATCAGAACTCTTGACGAGTTCCGCTACTTTGAAAGAACTCATGGATAGTTCTGCTACATCGCCGGAAGCAAACCTTCGCCTTCAAAAAAATCCTTCAGTTTGGCACGCACTTTTAGTTTCCATTCTTGGTGCTCACTGGAAAATCCATGCCCGCCGATGGGAACGGTAACAAGCTCACATGCATTGCCGGTGCTATCCAGTTTGTCATGAAGCGCAACCGCGGTGCTGTAGTGAACCAACTCATCGTTTGCCGCGTGGAAAATTAGTGTTGGCGGCATTTTGGCATCGAGTTGGTGCACGGGTGAAAGTGCGGCGGCATCATCGCCAAATCGTTTGGGTGTGTAACCGGTCTCTGGTGAAGTGTCGGTAACGGCTGATTTCAAAAACAGCGCAGCTGGTTTCGATTTCGGTGAAGTGGATGGGTTGGATCCAGGAGGCGATTTTTCGATCGCTGTCCACAAAGCGACATGCCCGCCAGCAGAAACACCACCGACCGCGATGCGAGCTGGATCGATGCCTAGTTCATCCGCGTGTTCGACGACCCAATGAAAGGCCGCCCGTCCGTCGTCAACCGAAGCCAGTGGGCTGGTTCCGAATCTGTCTTTGGTTCGGTAGTCAGGGGCAATTCCAACCATCCCGTTTTTCGCGGCCCAAGCAGCGGTGGATGCGGATTTGAGCGGAGTGCCCTTTGTCCAGCCACCACCGAAAAAGTAAATAAACGCGGATCGTTTATCGGTCGCCTTCCAGCCTACTGGCTTAAAGACAAACAAATTCATAGCGTTCTCACCTTCGCGAAAGGCCATTGGTTCGCCTCCAGGTAGATCCAGAGCTTTTTCTTTATTCGTCGAAGTCGCATCCGTGTCCGTTTTTGATTCGTCTTGGTCTGTTGGCTTTGATCCAGCAGAAGGGTTTTCGATATGCAAATTGTCGATCAAGAAATCGGCGACCTTGGTTGATGAAGAACTAAAACCGACCCGGCCAACTACCGCATCTCCTTTGGTGATCGCTGCGTTCATTGGGCAACCGGTCGCAGTCAGTTTGCCGATCAAAGCATCGTTGACCCAAACAACAACTGAGTCAGGATTGAGCTTTGCCGATTCGCCGTTGTCGGGACGTAGATACGAAAGCGAATTTTTATCGTGGTCGTTTACCCAAATCTTGACATTAAAAGGGACCAGTGGATCGTATTGCATATCGGCAACTGGATCGTCTCCGACGCGGAGTTTAAGGTACTTGTGTTGGTACATTTCGAACCCAAAAGCTCGTCGGGCTTTCGAGTTGAGCATGAGACTTTTGCCGGCTCCCCAAGGCCCGGCGCCAAGAATAACTGTCGAGGATTTGTCACCCTTAAGCGGCGCGTTGTTGCACGCATCAAAGGACAAGTACAAGCTGCCCTGACCAGAAGCTCCAACGTTGTATTCCATCGAGCCACCCTTGTTGACGTCGGAATCATCAAAGCGAGCGACTTTTCCAGATCCAACTTTTCCTTTTCCCTCGATCACAGTCACTTTGTCAACACGCTGAAGCTGAGGATTTCTAGGCACGCTATCGACCGCGTGGTCGTCAAAGGTTTCGTGCAAGTAAACAGTCCCTTGTGCTTTTACGGCTTCAGTTTGCGCATCGGATTGCGATTGGGCATCGGTTTGCGATTGAAGAGCAATCACCACCAATAAAGCTCCCATGATGACACTTGTATTCTTGATCATTCAATGTTCCCTATTTTGACTTGTTGTAACGTGTAATTGATCAAACCGTTTCTGAACAAACAGTGGCTGACGGTATCGTATCGCAACACGATATTAATTTTCGTTTCATAGTTATGAACGTGTCAAGTCGCTGAATCAGGGTGGAAAGCCAAATGAACGGACTTGGCTGGTTCATCTTCTTTCGACAAAACCTGATTCGTCCGGGTGAGGCAGCAATCGAGACTTCGACTTTTGCATCTCGGGCTTTCGGATCTCTGGCTTCCGATTCTTGACGATCAAGACATCCTGAAGAGTTTCGCGTGTGACCGCAACCATCCACAAAACTAACTGGCAACCGGACCACTCGTTTCGCCCTCAAGGAAATCTGACGGAACAACTAGGTCGACAAAAATTCGGTCATCGCCAGGGTCTTCGGCTTTACAAAGTAGCTTGGCCGCTTCCTGCCCAATCATCTCTGGATTGCTACTAGCGCTAGTCAAATCGGGATGAATCTCAGTGCACACGCGAGTGCGATCGACTGCGGCCAAACTGATGTCCTGTGGAATTTTGATCCCGTGAAGCAAAGCAAACTGGTGTGCCCCGCGAGCCATCAAACCGTTGTGACAAATCCAAGCGGTCGGTGCATTCGAGTGGTCGTCACCGACACGATTCATCAATTCCTTGGCACAATCGAAACCCTCTTGGCGATCACCATTTTCAACGCTGACTGCAAAACGTTCGTCTAGTTGTAGCCCGCGCGATAGCAAGCATTCTCGCAGTGCGTCTAGTCTCATTTGGTGACGGCTAAGTTGGCAATTTCCACCCAACCAAGCAAATCTTTCGTGGCCAAGTTGCACCAGGTGCTCAATCAACTGTTCCAACGATTGTTTTTCGTTGGGCGAAACTGAGTGACAAAGTCCAGGAGAGCTTGCGTAAACACTTAGCAGTACAACCCTTAGGGCCCCAAGTGCTCTCAAGAACGGTTCGCTTACCTCGCCGAACAACACGATGCCTTGAAGCGGGTCGCGCTGCCCCAAAAGTTCAAAAAGCTTCTCCTCGTTCAGGTCTCGCTCTCCACCCAAAAATGTCGTGCTAATTCGAGACTGCTGTAAGACTTTGAAAAGCCCCTGTTGAACATGGCTGAACGTATTGCTCGGCTGATCGAGTTTTAGACCGCCACGCTGTACAATTCCGACGTAATTGCGACGAGCTTCGGGAGCGTGAACCGGTTGCATACCGCGGGGCACGTATCCGTTGGCCACAGCCACCTGCCAAATTTCCTTGTATGACTTGTCTGAAATCCCCTCGCGCCGGCCATTGAGCACCAAAGAAACGAGCGATTGAGATACTCCCAGCTCTTTCGCGATTTGACTCTGAGAAATTCGTTTCGCCACGCTCAATTACTCCCTGATTGGACAGAAACACGCCATTGTTTCATAATCAACATTATAAAATTCACAATATAGACTACACTCCACCTGCATTAATTGATAAGTAGCTAAGCATTTCATAAGTATGAGCAAAGATCCTACCTCTCTTCCGGCTGTTTTGGTCATTATGACCGAACAGGAAAAGCAAGAATTCATGCCTCCGGACCTCGAAGCCCGTCTTCGTGAAATGTTCCCTTCGCTGAAATGGGTCGAAGCTCCCTTGTCAGAAGACCAGTGGCACGCGTTGCTCCAAGAGCACCAGCCGGAAATCGTGCTTTGTGCTTGGGAAACCCCGCCTCTTCCACCAGAGTCCACCCAGCATCTGAAATATCTGTGTTACCTGTGCGGTTCCATTAGAAAACTGGTGCCGCGTGAGCAGATTGAGCAAGGATTAAGTGTTACCAACTGGGGATCCACGGTCAGCAACACCGTAGCGGAGTGTTCCCTGCTGTTAATCCTGTGCGCTCTGCGAAGAGTTGGCAACTGGAGCGTTGCGATGCGGACGCAGGGCAAGTGGAAGCAGGGGCGTCATCCAGACACGCTCAGTTTATTTGGTCGTCGGGTTGGTTTGCACGGGTTGGGCGCAATCAGCCGCGACTTGGTCAAATTGTTAGCGCCATTTCAAGTTCAGCTTTCGGCCTACTCCCCAAGTGTTCCAGACGAAACGTTTGAACGTCTCAATGTTCGCCGGTCTGAATCGTTGGAAGATCTTTTTTCCACCGCAGATGTGTTGGTTGAATTGGCACCTGGGAAACCAGCGAATCACCATCTTGTTGGTGACGATCTTCTCAAGCTTCTTCCTCAGCAGGCCGTGTTTGTCAATCTTGGCCGAGGCATGGTTGTCGACGAAGCCGCTTTGGTTCGTGCCAGTCGCGAACGAGGTTTGCACATTGCCCTGGATGTCTACGAGACGGAACCGCTTCCTGTCGACTCGCCGCTTCGTGGATTGGAAAATATTACGCTGCTGCCGCATCTTGGTGGACCGACACCCGATCGTCGCCGTGACTGTGGCGAACTTGCCTTGAATAACCTTGAAAACTACCTCAGCAGCAAACCACTCATCAATCTTATCGACTTAGATACTTATGACCGCGCAACTTGATATTAAATGGGGCATCTCCACGCTGGGATGCCACGAACTTGACCTGCCTTCCATTTGCGAACTCGCCGAAAAACACGCGATCTATCATCTAGAGATTCGAAGTCTGGCAGACTGTCTTAATCTGCCGGAGTATCTAGACGAAGCTTATGCGGATGATGCTGGAGCAATCAAGAGAATTCTTGACCGTCATCGTCAGTCCATTATCGCGCTCAATAGTGGTTTTAGTTTGATCGGAACGGACGAAAAAGCTCGTGATGAGCTTTTGGGGTTTGCTCGCTGGGCTCAACAGCTAGAGATTCCTTACATTCGTGTGTTCGGTGGTGGATCGATGGAGGAACCGCTTAGCGAAACTGATTTGGCGACCGCTGTCGACAATTTATCGTGGTGGAAAGAACAGCGAGCAAAGAACCAATGGTTACCCCAGGTTGCACTGGAAACTCATGGCGGAACTAGCAGCGGCAAACGTTGTCTGCAAATTCAGGAAGCCTTCGGCGGTTCGCTGGATATCATTTGGGATACCCACCACACCTGGAAAAACGGAAACGAAAGCGCGTTGGAGACTTGGCAGTTAATAGGCTCCATGATCAGGCACGTGCATATTAAAGACAGTGTTTCGGTTCCATCCGCTCGGCATCCTTACACGTATTGTCTGCTGGGCGAAGGTGAGTTTCCGGCTGATGAGGTGTTCAAAGTTCTTGAACACAACAACTATGAAGGTATCGTAAGCCTTGAATGGGAGCGGAAGTGGCACCCCTATTTGCCGGATCTCGATGCCGCATTGGAATCGCTAAAAACAGCAGGTTGGCGCTGCTCCGCCGATACATCTGCTTGACCTTAGCCCTTGCGAACCAACACCGATCCCCAAAGAACGCGTGCGTGCAGTAGCGATCCGCTGTACTTCGGTAGCCACCCAGATACGAGGGACCACCAGCCCTTGCGGGGCGATGGACTAGATGACGCCGGCGGGCACATTGCTGATGACCGCCATGACCGTTGATAGGTTTCGCCCGTAACCAGAACCGGAACCTCCTGCCTGCCGACTTCAGACCATATCAACACCGGGCCTAAATCTGGCCCATATAGTTACGCGTGCCGGGCTTTTCGATGCCCTCTTTGCCCCAATAAAGCAGCTGAACGGTGAACTTTCCGTATCAGTGTTTCATGAAGACACTCTCCCTCTGGGAGAGTCGCCGTCTCAGCGGCGGAGAGGGTGTAAATCGTATTAGTATTCGCTCGCCGCTTCACTAGCCACTTCTGTCAATCCGCTCCGCCTTCGAGTCAGCGCCATTGAGAGTGAGTTGAGCCCGAGACGATCTCGGGTTGGTGTGCGAGTGAAGCGAGTCGCGCTTGGCTCGCGCCGGCGCCCATTGGTTGGCCGCCTATTTGAACTGCCAACAAAAAAAGGCAGAGCTGACTAAGCTCTGCCTTTTGAAATTTGTAGTGGTAAGCAATCGCTTACTTGCGGCGTCGAATGAATCCAAGCGAAAGGAATCCGCCAAGAAGCAATGACATTGAACCCGGCTCAGGAACTCCCGCAAACGTTAGGCCTGTGTCAGCACCCGTGTAGAGCGTGATGTCATCGAACAGTGAGATGTGGCCAGAATCCCCATCAGAACTTCCAAGGAAACCGATTCGACCAAATCCAAGATCACGATCAAACAGAGCAGTGTCTTCACCCAACAAGTAGTTGTTGACGAAAACGCCATCCACGAACAAGTCGTAAGTGTTCGCAGCCAAAGTCCGATCCCCACTAAACGTGTACTCAGCTTCCTCAAACGCGTTGTTCGCGAAAATGACGTAGTCGACTTCTACACCATCGGCCAAGTCAGGAATTGACGAGTTGATAGAGCTGGTCGAAATTTTGTCCGTTCCGTTCCATTGGCCTCTTCTAACCTCATTCGTGCCGTCAGAAGAGCGATGCCGAAAGTGCATGCCGAATCCGGTTCTAGAATCTGAGGTCGGCGAAACGCCGCTGTTTCCTAAACGCAACCGAATTTCGGGATCTGAAATGATGTTGGCCGTGTCAGTGATTGATGAATTGTCAAAAGCGTGAGTAAAGTCCAATCGGAAACCGTCGAGGACATTCCCGAACTCATGAAAAGCTTCCGGCTTGTCCGTGGTGCTTTCATCTTGGAAACGAAGTTTCTCTGATCCCGCAGCGCCAACAACTGAGACAGCACTATTAGCGTCTCCCTTAGGGCCGCCACCATCACTAAGATTAGATGTGTCGATGACCGTGTCACCAAAAAGCTCAATGATGTCAGCCTGGGATTGTCCTGCAAGGAAGGTCAGTGCGATTGCACTGATAGCAATGTGGATACAACGAAGTTTAATTTTCATGGAGAGTTCCGGGTCAAAGGAATAATATCTACATTGAGGACTCGGTAAGGGGTCCATCGCGGATCTAACTTAAGTATCCAGTTTACATATCATTTGGCATAATAAAAATGAAATGCGGGTAAAAACGGACTTTTTGCAAAAATATTTTGCACTTTGGAGTCTTTTTTGCGTGGATTCAAGCGATAATTTAGCGCGATCGTAATAATTATGACTGCCGAATGGTGCCTGAATCATTTCACCTTCAACGTATAAACGTATCCCTGCACACTGTGGTTTCCAGTACCAACGACAACCGTACCGTCGTCGATGACCGCAATATTGCTGGCCCCTCCTGATTTATCGCTCGCCAGTTCGATCCACTCATGCCAGGATTTTCCTGCGTCATCAGAGATTAAAACGATGTGCCGTTTCTGTTCTTTTCGTTGATCAGTGGCTGCGAGAAGGTGAAACGTTTGATCGTTGTGTTTAAGTGCGGCGTATTGACCGACGAATCCTTTCTTCCAAATTTGAGCGTGCTTGGCCCATGACTTCCCGGCGTCTCCACTGGCGAAAATCGTCGCGATTCCTGATGTAAGAACAAATACTTGGTCTTCGATTTTGAAAAAGTTCATCACATCGCGCGCCTCGGGAAACTCCGCAGTCATCGTCCAGGTCAAACCCGCATCTGTTGAGCGGAAGATTTTTCCAGAAGCTTCATAGCCGACTCCGCAGAGAACAACTCCCTTGCCCATATCGAATAGACAAGTCGTATTCTGTCGCGGCAACTTGTCGTCCAACACAATCGTGTCATACGTTTTGAAGTGGTCCGCACTCCGGATAATACTGATTTTGTCATTCTCACTTCGGCGAAGACCAACAAGAATGTCACCGGTGTCGAGTTGAACCAAAGCGACCGTCCGTGACGCCTTGGGTCGGGCTACCACCTCCCAAGTCTTGCCTTCGTTGTCTGAGCGAAGAACTAACGCCGGTTCAGACGTGGTGGCATAGATTCGGTTGTCGTTTGCCCGGATGAAATTACGGACGTCCTGGATTTTCCAAGCGTCGCCGCCATCGGTCGTCTTGGCCCAAGTTTGCCCGGCGTCAATCGTTTTGTAAACGTCACCCGTTTCTTCAGTACCAATCAAAGCGATCCCTTTAGCGAGTTTGATCGACGATCGGACGTTGGATTCTCCCTTGGGTCCAAAGGTATTCACAATCTCAACACTGGGAAAACGTTTCGATTTCTGGTTGCCGTTTTTTGGGCTATCGACTGTCTCCTGAGCAACTGCCAAATTGGGAAATACGATCAAACATGCGAACAGAAATTTGATGAAAACGAATTTGGATTGATTGGTGAGTTGCATCTTGGATTCCAATTAGGGGCGTTTTGAAACGGCGCCGCGTTGGTAGGTACGGTTTGTTCAAAAGAACTCGGAATAGTGAAGCTGGCAAGTTGTTCAAGTTTGCATGCAGCCAAGGTTCTGAAGGCAGTTCGTCACATCAGCGCATAAGTGGAAAGGCCAGATTCTCGCGCCGAATTTCACGTTCTGATTGCGGAAGCGAATTTACCTTTTCGCGATAGTTGCCATCAGGAAAAGCGCGGTCCGCCATCAGCAGGATGGCGAACATCTTCATCCGGTCGCTTTCCTTAATCGTGGGATACGGCCATGGTTTTTTTGGGTCAGCATAAGGCGTCAGGAAATCCAGCCCGGCTCGCAGTCGCGAATCACCGGCTTGCAAAACGTCGACATCGACTTTTTTTGATAGGTGTGCTACGAGAAACATCGCGTGCAGGTTGTAGTTGCTGTAGAACAACGGACGCGTGCGAGCCATTTCTTCTGGCATGGAGCCATCGGGTTTGATTTGTGAAAGGATTCGATTTTGGGCGACCTTCTTTGCAATCTGTTTGGCCGATTCTTCGTTGCCAGAATACAACGCGAAATACATCGTTTGGGCGTCGTAAAACGTACCGTGATTATTTCGAGAAGCCGCTTCTTCGGTGGCTAGTTCGCTGGTCGTTAGCCAATGATGATATTTGCCCGCCCATTCCCTTAGTCCTTTACGTTCGGCATCACTCAACTCCGATGATTCAGCGATCAGTAGAGATCCTTCCAAAGCCCGCGTCATCATACGCCCGTCCAGGACACCGGATTTTGTGCCGTCGTTATGACCGGGTCTGCATTGAGCATGATTAAGGTTGGGGTTCATTCGAGTTTCCGGATTCAAGAACCAAACTCGAAGCAACTCCGCTGCTTTTACCGCGTACTTTTTTTCGCCGGTCAAGTAGTAGGCCAGGCCCAAGGTTTCGGTGTTGATGCCGATCGATTCAATTCTGGGACGGTCCGACTTTTTTGAACTTTGGCTATCTGGATTGGTTTCGCCATCACGTCGAATGTAAGGCAGGCCGTCGGGCTTGTTTTTATCTGGCCACCAGTACCGGCTGTAACTGGCGTAGTCATGCTTGTCGCCACTGGGTGGGACTTTTTCTTTGTTCGTAACTGAATAGGGACCGTCATTGAGGGCAGCCTCCGCTTCAGCCATCAATTTTTTAAACGCTGGTTTTAAAAGAGGGTCGCCATTTGTTATCCGGATTTTGGTCTGCTTCAAAACCTCGGTGTCCATCAAGATGGTTTCGGGAAGGATGTCGTAGCCATAGGAGGGCAGAGCAAAACTGATCATGCATCCGGCCAGTAAGACCAGTCTCATCGGGCTCAAAACTCTTATAACTTTCATAGCACTTTTCCTATGCTTCCTTCAATTTCGGGAATTCAAGACCAAGTTTTACCCGTTTTGTGCGCTTGGGCGTTTGCGGTGAATCACAAGTTTTTGAGCGATAGACACCGGTCGGTTTTGGTTAGGGAATAATAATTATAAATCGCCAATTCGGCCAGATAAAATGCATTAGCCCGCCTTTACCCCGTATTAGTGAGGGTTTTATTTATTCTTAACGCGATTGCATCTCTCAAGAATTTGAAGAAAGCATGCCTTTCCGAGCTAGTTCATCCAGTTTTAATGACTTATAATAATTATGATTCGTAAACAAAGACAAATCCTGTAAATTCAGGTTCCCTCATATCATTTTGAATTTCGTTCAATCTTGATTTCTCATTTTACAAAAGGAACGACATGAACAGATCCCTTAGACGTGCTTTTACGCTCGTTGAGTTGTTAGTAGTCATCGCAATCATTGGAATTCTGATTGGAATGTTGCTTCCAGCTGTTCAGCAGGTTCGTGAAGCAGCTCGCCGAGCGGCTTGTATGAACAATCTTCGTCAGCTCGGGCTCGCTTGTCACAACTTCGAAAGTACCTTCGAGCATTTCCCGCCTGCGACTCAAAGAAATCACAATACAGCAGGAACACATCCAAGAAAGAACAGCCGGCTAGGGCCAACTTACGCTCGACGTACGAACGCAGCTGAAGGTCGCAAATTGGGTTGGACTGTCTTCATTCTTGCGTACATGGAGCAAAACAACCTGCACACAGAATTGAAAATGGCGACCGATTCTTGGGAGAACAATTGGTGGAATGCTAGAAATCCAGCCGGAGTTCTTCTTGCCACGAAAGAGATTCCGTTCGTCGTTTGTCCTAGTGACGACAGTCCAGACCAAGAGTTCAACAAGTTCTACACTCACAGAAATTTCTGGGCGACTAACGAGTACTATGCCAAATCATGCTACGTCGCTTGTGCTGGTGCAAATGGCGTCAACCAATGTTCTCGATACGAAAACAGAGCAGACTGGGGAGTGTTCGGACAAAATTCAAAAACTTCATTCGCTGAAATCGTTGATGGATCTAGCAACGTTGTTTTGATCGGTGAGCGATCAAGTCGTACTGCCGCTGAGTCAGGCATGACTGGTAGCGGAGCGAACCGAAAAAATTACGGTGCGATTTGGGCAGGACGAGTGAACTCGAATAGTCATCTGAACTTTCCTTCAGGTGAACGACGTGGAGCTGATTACGGCATCACCGGTCTTGTGGCCAGTACGAATGCAGCCAACTGGGGCGTGAACGGGCGAGATACTCCACGAGGCCTTGCTTCGAGTGCACACCCAGGCGGAGCGAATGTTGCCATGGGCGACGGTTCTGCACACTTCTTAAATGAGAACCTGAACATCCACACTTTGCGGGCTCTTGCAGCCATGCAAGATGGCGTAATCGTCAGCGGATACTAAATCTCTTTGATTCTGAGTTTACAAAGGTTCGGCCCATAAAGTCGGACCTTTTTTTTTAGTCAATTTCTTTCGCCCGATTCGGCGTTAGTCTTTCAATCCTTTTTTGGTTTAGCAAAATGCGAAATATCAACTCTATTGCCATTACTTTGTTTGCGGCTGGCTTAGTGGTTTTAACCGGATGCGACAGCAGTAACCTTGCGCCCGTTTCAGGAGTCGTGACATACGAGGGGCAACCCGTTTCAAAACTCAGTGTTGTCTTTTCCCCAGAGTCAATTGGTGATAACCACAGCGTTGGTCCGTATTCGGAAGGCGTGACTGACGCCAGCGGAAAGTTTACGCTCAAGACCCGGCATGGCGATCCAGGTGCCGTAATTGGCAAGCATACAGTTGCATTCGAGTACACCGACATTGGGGAAACCGCACTTGAAGATCTTCGTGACGAAATGGCTGACGCTAAGGAAGATGGATCCGAGGAAGAGTTCAACAAGGCGAAAGCGAAGATGGAAAAGATGAAGGCAAAACTCGAGGGACGACCTTACCTTGAGTCTCGATACCCGGCCGTTATCGAAGTTAAAGCTGAAGGTGATGCTGAGCTCAAATTGGAGCTCACTGAAATGACGGGTAAGTAGTGAGTGACGAGGTTCGTGGAGTGAGGCTCAAATGTCGCGACGGTGTCGGACGCCGCGCCTCACCTCTTCACTTTCGTTTATCCATCAAGCATTTTTGGTCTGTCACTCGCAGGAGGTTGATCAGAGACAATTCCAATCCTGAGATCAAGTGTTTTTCGATTGGAGACACGCTAATGCCCCAACTGACGGTCTGCTGTATCACCAATCGCAGCTGAACCATTCGTTTTGACGCTGGCTGTATTTGGGGATTCGTATTTCGGATACAATCCTCGAATTGTCCAGCCGTGAAAACGAAACGTGAGAGATTGATGAGCGATAGAATTGTGATGCGAACAGGTGAGTGTCTTGTTGCAGGCGGACCGCCGTTCACGGCCGCAGAACCCGAAGTCGTGATCGGCGAATTGGACGGCCCCGTCGGCACAGCGATCGCCACGCTGACGGGAAATCAGGCTGCTGGTCACTCCAAAGTCTTCGCGATCATGAACACAGACGTACAGGTCCGCCCTGTGACTTTGATGGTCAGCAAAGTCACGGTGAAGAGCACGCGTTACACGAATATCTTGATGGGAACCGTCCAAGGCGCGATTGCCAACGGCGTTCTGGATGCGGTCCGTGCAGGTGACATTCCAAAAGAGAAAGCCAACGATCTGGGAATCATCTGTTCCGTTTGGCTCAATCCTGGTGTCGCGACGGATGATAATTTAGACCACAAAGCGTTATTTGAGATCCATCGAAAGGCGATGGCGCAGGCGATCCACAAAGCGATGAATCATGAGCCAACCATTGATTGGCTTCTGGAACACCAAGACGAGATCACTCACAAGTATTACGAGCGCGGTCTTAAGGGCGAAATCTAATTGCGGTCCACGGCATGGTCGCCCGCTTCCAAGACGAGCTCGGCTCAGTCAAAGATAAAGTTTGGGGTAGTGGACGAGGCTACGAGTCCTTTCGAGCCAAAAAACGCAAAGGATTCGTAACCTCATCCACTACCGTCATCCAATTTTTGGCTTAAACGACGTCATCAAACTTGGGCACTACCGTCCAGTTGGAGTACGGACCAGCTGCGGTACAGCCCAATCCCAGCTGCAATCGCAACCACTAAACTGATTCCGAACGAAGTCCATTGGCCATATAGAAAATAGCCAGTTCCAAACAGCAACGCGTAAACAAAAAACGTGGCCGCGAACATCGCTTTAATGCCCGATGTAATTGAGTCAGGTGGCTCAATCGTCTCGCCACGAGCGACCATGCGACTGCGGATTGGCTCCCAGCCTTTCCCTCCCGGTCTGATCTTTCGGAAGAATCGCTCCAACGTTTCGTCGTCGGTTGGTTTCGTCATAAACGTCGCCAGCATCCAAGCGGTGGTGGTAACGAGCACGCCGATTACCAGCTGTTGCCAAGAAGCCAATTCTGGCCAGCCCGTTAGTGGATAGCCAAATTTAAAGAACATTGCGACTGCAAAGGAAACCACCATGCCAGTAATTTCAGTGATCGCGTTGATCCGCCACCAGAACCAACGCAAGATGTAAATCAGCCCCGTCCCTGCTCCGATTTGCAAAATGATTCCGAAAGCTTCCAACGCGCTTTCCAATGTCAACGCAACCAAACCAGCGATCACCATCAGCCCGACAGTTGACCATCGACCGATCGAAACAAGCTGTTTTTCGGAAGCATCAGGATTCAAGAAACGGCGGTAGAAATCATGAGCCAGATAAGATCCACCCCAGTTCAAATGCGTCGAAATCGTCGACATGAATGCGGCGATCAAACTGGCGATCACGACCCCCAGCAGTCCGTTGGGCAAAAACGTTAGCATCGCCGGGTACGCTAAATCGTCTTTGACAATACTTGGATCAATCTGAGGAAAGGCTTCTCGGATGCTGTCTAGCGTTGGAAAGACGACCAGCGAAGCCAGTGCAACGATGATCCATGGCCAAGGACGCAGCGCATAGTGAGCGACTTGGAACAACAACGTTGCAGCCGCCGCATCATTTTCACTTTTTGCCCCCAGCATTCGTTGAGCAACATAGCCACCCCCGCCCGGTTCGGCTCCCGGGTACCAACTGCTCCACCACTGGACCGCGAGCGGAATGATCAACAAAGGAATCAAAGCATTCACGTCTGAAAAATCTGGTAACAAACTGAGTTTGTCGCTGACGTTTTCATGCGTCAACAAGTTTTGAAATCCTCCAATTTGAGGAAGATCACAAATCACGACCGCCGCCCAGATCGCACCGACCATCGCAATGATGAACTGAAAACAGTCCGTTAAAATGACGCCGCGCAACCCTCCCAGCAGCGTGTACACAACCGTCACCGTTCCAGTGATCATGACGACTTGGATTGGCGAGGCACCCATTAGTATTCCGCCAAGCTTAATCCCTGCCAGAACCACGTTTGCCATCACCAGGCAGTTAAAAACAACCCCGAGGTAGATCGCGCGAAAGCCTCTCAGAAAACCGGCTGATTTTCCACTGTAGCGAATTTCGTAAAACTCAAGATCCGTTAACACGCCGCTTCGTTTCCAAAGACGAGCGTAAACGAACACGGTCAAAAGGCCGGTCAGCAAAAACGACCACCAAATCCAGTTACCGCTCACACCTTCTTTTCGAACCACATCGGTAACAAAGTTGGGCGTGTCTGCCGCGAATGTGGTGGCCACCATCGACAGCCCAAGCATCCACCAACTCATCTGACCACCGGCCAGGAAATACTCGGAGAAGCTTTTCCCTGCACGCCGGCTTGCGAAAATCCCAATCGCAAGTGAAATCACGAAAAAGGCAACGATGACGCCATAGTCAAGAGTGGAGAGGATCACTTGTTTACTTGCACTTCGATTAATTTTGAAAATGAGTCAAAAACGTAACCGTGATTGCCATGGCTACGAATACGAACGTACCGAACTTGTTGTGTCTCGAATTTGTGTTCAACAACGCTGGTTGGAGTGTCGGGCTTTTCCATTCGAGAAGCGACTTCTGTAAACGTCTCGCCGTCCGCCGAAACTTCAACAGCATATTTTTCATAAGATCCACTCACCGTGTAAGCAACCACGTTGACGTTGCTGACCGGTTGGATTTTTTCCAAGTCAATCGTAACAAGGATTGGTTCGGGCATCGCCGGGTAGCCAAGGTAGAAGTCCAGATTACCTATCCCGCCATCCGTTATCCGTTGAATTGAAAAGGGACTGCTGGAAGAAACAGAAGAAGTCACTCGCTTTCCCAGCGCCAAGTTCTCCACCGGAGCCACGGCTGTAAAGGTTTTACGAACACCATGGCCAATTTGTTGGCCGTTGGTGAAAACCGCGGCCCGAACATGCGTCGTTTTGGTGATCTCAATTGGATTTTCGTAAATGGGCGAGTCGAGGTTGGGTTGAGATTTGTCCAGCTGAGTAAGTAATGAGAGGAGGAAGTTTTAGCTTCGCACCTTCTTTCAATGA